>JAIRVY010000004.1 GCA_031253655.1 Bacteroidales bacterium | reverse complement strand
TAATGAATTATTTTTATATTAACCTTTTCCGTCAGCCGACTATGGAAAATATTTGAATTTGAAAGAGTTAATAGTTGTCGGCTGCCACCTTTTCCTTAAAAAGGAAAAGGAATTAGGGCGTTTCTAATAATTAACACACTGATATTCAAAAATATATTCCTTGAAAACACCTTCGGTGTTTAATGTTGATAATCCCGTGCAAGACTTGCCTTGAGCGAAGTCGAAGGGCAGGTGCAGCTCGTAAGAGCAAAAGAAAAATAATTGAATAACATCACAAATACGTTGCCTTTGTGAGCACGTTTTTGGTTTTATAACTAACAGTATGGTCTACTTTTATATAAAATGTATCGACTTTCAACGTGCAAAAGGAGTTATTGAACTGATTAATCTTCCTTAAAATATGTGCAGATATGAGCAAATTAGGCGATTAATTCTTTTGCCAATAAAAAAAAACAAAAAATAATTTAAATTAAAATACTGATAAATAGATAGATAGATAGAATTTGATAAAAGAGTTTGTTGAATAAAAAAATTATAATATTTTTGTCGCGATTTACTAAAGATTTTTCAGAAAGTTTTAATGGACTTCGGCTTTTTGAAAAACTAAGAATATTAATAATAAATTATTCGGAGTCCCCTTAAAATTTTTTAGTTATGGTAAAATTTATTACAAAGACAGTTTGCGTAGCGTTTGTAATGGCGCTGTGCGTATGGAATCTAAACGCTCAGAATGTAAGGAAATCTTCCGATCAACCTCAGAGCGTATCTGTGAACGCTCTCAGTTTTAATACAGCAAGCGTTTCAGCATCAATTAATCCGACTAGAGCCATTATCTATTCGGAAGGTTTTGAAAGCACACCAGGAGGTGGAGGTGCATTGCCCACAGGATGGACAGTATCAGCAACAGGCAAATGGAAAAGTTATTCTGACTTAGCAGAAGTTGAGATGTGTGGAGACGATTTTTCTCCACATACAGGTACGAAGATGATGGGAAACAGTTGGACAAATGCCGGAAATAACTGGGCATTTACTCCGGGATTTCCGCTGGTAGCCGGAGAAGTTTACACTGTAACTTTCTGGTATAACGCTATGGGTTATGCACCATATAGTGAACCTGACAATTTCGAAGTACGGATAGGTACTGACCCTACCGCCGGTGGTATGAGTGGAGCAACTTTGGTTTTTTCGCAAATCGGATTGTACTACTATTTTGATTTTATATGGCGAACCACTTCCTTTAACTTCACGCCTACAACAAGCGGAAATTACCACTTAGGTTTTCATGATCTTCGTCCGGCTAATACTGGACTTGCGCTTCTTATCTATGACATTGAAGTAACCGGCGGTGGCACTCCCCCCAACTCTTGTCCCGCCGTTACCAACGTAACCGCGGCACTCTACGAAGCCAACAAAGTTAAAGTCAACTGGACTGCTCCTTCCGAAACCACCAATCTAACCAAATACAAAATCTATCAAGGCGGCGTGGAGAAAGGCGATGTGCCGGCTGGAACTACCAATTGGACTTCAGACGCTTTAGCCAACGGAACCTATAAATTTGAAATAGAGGCTATTTATAACGATGACTGTATTCCCGTAAAAGTAGCGGCTGCAGATATCACTATTAATATGTGCGATAAAAAAGTTACCGATTTGGATGTAGCTTATGCCGAAGATTGCGGTACGGCAACCATTACTTGGATTGGCCCGGCAAAAGGAAGAGATTATGAAGGATGGATTAAATGGAGCAATAGCGATGAGGTTATCGGCAGAGTTGGCTGGGATGCATCTGCAGGAAATGACATGACAGCGTGCCTGCGATTCCTTCCGAGCGACTTAACAGCCTTAGGAATTGTTAACGGACAAAAAATAGATAAAATAGCCTTAGGATTAGGAACAGAACTTTATGCTATCAATACTATGGAAATCAGAATATGGACAGGCGGCACTTCTATTACCAATCCCGGCACATTGGATTATACACACGTTCTGACAGGTTCTTGGGGTTCGTATCCTGAAAATACAATAGCAGAATTTGATATAGAGCCGTTTACGATTGCCGATGTGTCAAAGGAGCTCAGAATCGGATGGAACCTCGTTAATACAGCAGGATACCCATTTGGCAGAGACGCAGGACCAACCAAACCAGGAAAAGGTATGGTGTTCTATTGTATCACTCCACCTGTTGGCGGCTGGATAGATGCTGCTGCTCAGTATGGCTGGAATTATAACTGGGTGATGAGAGCAAGAGTTGTAGAAGGCGGGGATCCACCTGAGACTAAATATAACATTTATCGTGGCGATGTAAAAATTGCCGGTCCTATCGAAGAAGTTTCTTTTGATGATAAAACTTTCGACAAAACTTTACCTTACACATGGAATGTAGCCGTAATTTGTTCCAGCGGCAATGATGGCGAATGGGTAGCTAAAAGTAAGGTTGCTTGTTATACTCCTCCTCCATGCCAACCCGTTACCGATGTGAATGCTACTTATAACGGAGAAACTAAAGATGTTGCCATAACCTGGACGGCTCCTGCAATAACTCCTGCCAAATATGGAATTTATAAGGGTGGTGAAAAAATCGGCGAAGCAACTACAACCGAATACAAAGACGATGTGGCAGCATTAGAGCCGGGTGAATATTCGTATGAATACTGCATACTTCCAATATATGCCCCGGACGTTTGCGAGGGAACTCCTGAAAAAGTATGTAAAAAAGTAGATTTCACTGTTCTTAGTATAAAAAATTATATAACCAAATTTTCTATTGTTCCAAATCCTGCTACAAACGATATCACAATCACTGCAAAAATAGATTTCAGTAAGGTTGAGATAGTTAATTTCTTGGGACAAATCGTTCTTACTCAGTCTAACGATTCCAAAAAGAGCGAGGTTGATATTTCTAACCTAACCAACGGTGTTTACTTTGTTCGCATTATTTCTGAAAACGGAACAAGCGTTCAAAAATTTATTAAACAACAATAGTTTAAAATAATTTGCATTACAAAAAAGCCGCTCGAAAGGGCGGCTTTTTTTAGGTTAATGCGACTAATACTAACAGAGTCTATTTGCCAAAAAAAAAACAGGCAATCATAAATGCGTAACAAAAGTACATCGTATAGGAAAAGACAAAGGGAGTTCTAAACGAATCCCCTAATTTTTATCCGTCTTTGTGTAATTCAGAGAATTTTATGTTTATTTGCAACCCTTTATTAAAAAATATGATTCACAGGTTTTTTTTGTGTTTTTCTATATTATGTTGCCTTTATCTAACAAAAGCGCAAACATCTATAGATAAGATTATTGCGACAATTGGAAAGGATATTATTCTCCAATCCGACTTGGAAAAAGCATACGCTGATTATACCGCCCAATTTGTCGTGACGGACGATGACGAAGAAGGGATATGTTCAATTTTTGAACACCTTGTTTATACAAAACTGCTGCTGCATCAAGCAGATGTTGACAGTATCGTGATTTCCGAACAACATGTTGATGCCGTAATCAACCAAAGAATGAATCAATTGCTTCAGATGACCAACGGAGATGCCAAAGTGATTGAAAATTACTATGGAAAAAGTATGGCAGAAATAAAAAAGGATTTTAAAGAAGTTGTACGCGACCAACTTTATGTGGAAGAAGTTCAGGATAAGTTAACTGCAAATATTACTGTTACCCCCTCTGAAGTAAAATCATTTGTAAACCGTGTCGGATTAGACAGCATGCCAATGATTTCTGCTACCTACGAAATTGGACATATTTTGAAAACACCACCGGTGAGCGAAGCGGAGATTGGCTCTATTAAAGCCCGATTAGAAGAATACCGAGAAAAGTCGCTTCGGGATGAAAACCCAAAAAACAGGTTTTCAATGTTTGCACGTTTGTATTCCGATGACCCTGGCAGTGCGTCAAAGGGTGGAAGTTTGGGCTTTGTAGAACGGGGTGCCTTCTTTCCTGAATTTGAAGCAGTGGCTTTTAACCTCAAATCTGGCGAAATCTCCAATGTGGTAAAAACTCAGGCTGGATACCATATCATACAACTTATAGAACGAAGAGGTGAATCTATCAATGTGGCGCATATTCTCCTTCAACCCAAACCCTCCGCAGAAGAACAGGTAAAAACCATTGAGTCTTTAGACAGCGTGAGAAAAATCATTCTCGATAAAAAAATGGATTTTAGTAAAGCCGCATTAGAATTTTCAGAAGACCCGAACAAATTGAGCGGCGGCTGGGTAATTAATCCTTACGACCTCTCAACAAAGTTTTACAAAGAAAGTTTTGAACCTGCCGCTTTCGCCATTATCGACAGAATGATTCAGGGCGAATATTCTTCTCCCGTTGTTTATGTAAATGAAGATGGCGTGCTCTCTTATAGACTCATTTATCTTAAAAACAAAATTGCCCCGCACAAAGCCAACTTAGTGGAAGATTACGACATAATTAAAAATACCGCTTTGGAAGAAAAGAAAAATAATGCTATTGATAAATGGCTCATTAAAAAAGTAGAAACTACAAGTATTAAGATAAATGCCGAAATTTACAAAGATTGTGACTTTGTAAAACGCTGGCAAATAAACTAACATTTAATTCTATGAATATTCAATTTAAAAACGATGTGGAAGCCATTGAGGCTTTTGTGGATAAATATGCCGCGCTGAAAAAAGAGATTGCAAAAGTAATTGTAGGACAGGATGAAACGGTAAAAAATGTGCTTATGGTACTCTTTAGTCGAAGCCACGCTCTGCTCATCGGGGTACCCGGATTGGCAAAAACATTAATGATTACCACCATTGCCAAAACAATCAACTTAACTTATAACCGTATTCAGTTTACCCCCGACCTGATGCCGTCTGATATTATGGGTACTGAAATTTTGGACGAAAACCGCAAGTTTAAGTTTGTAAAGGGTCCTATTTTCGCTAATATTGTATTGGCAGACGAGATTAACCGTACGCCCCCCAAAACCCAATCTGCACTTTTGGAGGCGATGCAGGAACGTTCGGTAAGCATGAATGCCGTAACATACGCCCTGCCAGACCCGTTTTTTGTGTTGGCTACCCAAAATCCTATTGAACAGGAGGGAACCTATCCACTTCCGGAGGCACAACAAGATCGCTTTATGTTTAATATATATTTAGATTATCCCTCTTTTAATGAAGAGGTGGATATCGTGAAGACCACCATTCACGGAGATATGAACGAACCCAAGCAAATTCTCACGATTGAGGAGATAATCTTCTACCAAAAACTACTTCAAAAAGTTCCGATTGCCGAAAATGTGTACGAATATGCAGTACGATTAACTTCACTTACAAGACCTTTTACAGGTTCAGGACACCAATGGGCGAAAGATTATTTGGCGTGGGGTGCGGGTCCCCGTTCTTCTCAGTTTCTTATTATCGGTGCAAGAACACACGCCATCCTAAATGGAAAATTATCCCCCGATATTGAAGATGTAAGAGCCGTAGCACACAATATTTTACGGCACCGTATCATTAAAAACTACAAAGCAGAAGCCGAAGGTATTTCAGTAGAGAATATTATCAATAAATTAATGTATGAATAAACGATTAGGTGATATGATGTTTAGATAATTAGATGATGAATAGTAGTTATTTTATTGATTCTCACGCTCACCTTTACAGAGAGTATTATCCGGACGATTATCAGCAAGTAATTCAAAACGCTATTGCACATCGCGTTAAAAAGATTATTTTGCCCTGTGTGTCTGTAGAATCTGTTCCCGATATTTTTGAGGTTACCCAACAATATCCTAAAAATCTATTTCCGCTCATTGGCCTTCATCCCTCTGATGTAAAAGAGGATTACAAAAAACAGATGGTGGTTTTGGAGCAATATGTAGAGGAGCCGTTTGTGGTGGGAATTGGAGAAACGGGAATAGATCTTTACCACGATAAAACCTTTTACGCTGAACAGTTGGTTGCTTTTGAAACACATCTGAACTGGGCAAAAGAGGCAAACCTTCCGCTCTCAATTCATATTCGCGATGGTTTTAATGAAGCATTTTCCGTGTTAAAAAAGTTTAAAAGTGATGCCTTGCGGGGCATTTTGCACTGTTTTTCCGGTGGAATTCAGGAGGCTTTGTGGGCAATAGATAATGGTTTTTTGCTGGGAATTAGCGGAGTGGTTACGTTCAAAAAAAACAGACTGCAGGATTTAGTAAAAGAGATAGGCATGTCGGCCATTGCGTTGGAGACCGATGCTCCGTTCTTAGCGCCGGACCCCTATCGTGGCAAGCGCAACGAAAGCGCCTACATTCCGCTAATAGCGGAAAAGATTGCCAATATCTTAGAAATTTCTGTAGAAGAGGTGAGGCGGAAGACCACAGAAAATGTGGAGAAGGTGTTTCTAATTTAACTTGAATTCTGTTTAAAAAAAAGTATATCTTTGCCGCCGCTTTGGTCTCTTGGCCGAGTGGCTAGGCACCGGTCTGCAAAACCGTCTACTCCAGTTCGAATCTGGAAGAGACCTCTAAAATGAATAATACAAACATTATGGTTTGTATTATTTTTTTTGCACTTTTGATGAAATAATTATTAACCGATTAAAAAACAATAAAATAGACATTGTTAAAGGAGTAAAAAAAGTTATAGTTACTCCGAAACTGGAGTGGCCAAATGTTGAAGCGGAAATAGTGATAAGTGTTTTCTTATTGCGTGGAATGATGCCACGCTTCTAAACAAGCCCTTTTGTCAAGTTTTTCATCATTAATAACAAACCCTTCATCTACTTTACCAAGATAAAGTGTGAGATTGAAGTCTAATTTTTGCTCGGTTTCCACAATAAAACTACCGTAATTGTAACAGAACAAGTCTTCTTTAGTGTTTATGTTAAAACCAAGGTTATTACCAAAACTCATCTTGCACAATGCCTCGATAATACCGCCAAACTGACAGGCAAATGCAGAAATAATCTTCTCGTTGTGGATATTATCCACCATAAAATCAAACACTTGTTGTAGAAACGGAAGATTAGGATTTCCCCATTCATCTATTTGATGTTTAATGATATAGATATGGTTTCCAGTTTTCTTAAATTCGGGGGAGATAATATTGGAGGCTTTTTCGGTGGCCACAGCAAAAGAGACTAAAGTAGGGGGAACATTGATATTTTTGAAAGTTCCGCTCATAGAATCTTTTCCACCCAATGCAGGTAAATGGAAGAATTTTTGAACAGAAATGGTACCCAATAGTGCTGCAAAGGGTTTTCCCCATTTAACAGGTTCTTTTCCTAATTTTTCAAAAAATTCCTGAAAGGTAAATCTTATTTTCTTGTAATCACCTCCTACAGCTACTAACTTAGCCATCGACTCAATAAGAGCATATTGTGCGCCGTGAAAAGGAGATAATTCGGAAATAAAAGGATTATATCCGAAGGCAAAGATACTGCAGGTGTCGGTTTTGCCGTGAAGCACAGGCAGTTTTTGCACACTCGCCTGAGTCTCCGATAATTGATACTTTCCCCCATAAGGCATTAAAACAGTAGATGCACCAACGGTAGAGTCAAATATATCAATCACTTTCTTTTGTGATGCCACGTTTAGGTCTGAAAGCAATTTTTCTATCTTTTTTTGAAGATTATTGCCAAGGTCATCAAAATCTTTTATCACAAGTTTCGCAAAGGGATTTTCCCAAGGTTTACTATGATTCTTTGTGCCCTTCGAGATATCTTCGTTCCCTTTGTGATTAATATAATTTCCTACCACCACCTCCGTTTTTTGTCTCACTCCGGATGTATTGATAAACTCGCGGCTAATATCCACGATAGTTTTTTCGTTCCATCTTATTTTCAGTCGGTTAGTATCGGTAACGTGGGCAATAACCACCACTTCGATATTCTCTTTCCGACAGTGTTCCATAAAGAGTTCAGCGTTTTCGGGGGCAACCACCGCGCTCATTCGTTCCTGCGATTCACTGAGGGCAAGTTCGGTGCCGTTCATACCCTTATATTTTGTTTTCACAGCGTTGAGGTCAATATCCAAACCGTCTGCCAGCTCTCCAATAGCCACACTTATGCCGCCCGCGCCAAAATCGTTCGACTTTTTAATAAGTCTAGTAACTTCGGGATTTCTGAAAAGGCGTACTATATTCCTTTCTTCCGGCGGATTCCCTTTTTGCACTTCGGCAGAACTTACTTCTAGGGCGTTGGCGGTTTGTTCTTTCGATGAGCCTGTAGCTGCGCCGATTCCGTCTCTACCGGTTCTTGCCCCGAACATAAGGATTACATCTCCGGCTTGAGGTTTTCCGCGGCGCACATAATCGGCCGGCATTGCACCTATAAGAGCTCCCAGCTCCATTCGTTTGGCTTTGTAGCCTTCGTGGTAAATTTCGCGTCCGTGAGTAGCAGCAAGTCCTATCTGATTGCCATACGTAGAGTTTCCCAGAGCGGCAATTTTTGAGAGAAATCGTTGAGGCAGTTTTCCTTCCATTGTTTTTTCCACAGGTTCGTTTATATCTCCTGCTCCGCACACGCGCATCGCTTGATAAACGTAGCTCCTGCCGCTCAGGGGGTCTCTGATTCCGCCGCCTACGCAGGTATTGGCGCCGCCGTAAGGCTCAACTTCGGTGGGGTGGTTGTGTGTTTCGTTTTTAAACATCAAAATCCATTTCTCGAGCTTTCCGTCCACATCCACATCTACAAAAATGCTACAGGCATTCACCTCTTCAGAGATCTCCATATCCTGCAAATTGCCCATCACTCTTTCATATTTTCCGCAAATGGTTGCCATATCCATCAGGGTAATCGGTTTTTTTCCGCCGTGCACCTTCTCTCTCATCGCAATATACTGATTAAATGCATCTTGTAACTGTTTTTCAAAGAAGGATGGCGTAAAAGTTATCTTTTCAATTTCGGTTTCAAAAGTGGTATGGCGGCAGTGGTCGCTCCAGTAGGTATCTAATACTCTGATTTCGGTATCGGTGGGATCTCGGTTTTCTTCATTCTTAAAATAATGTTGAATAAACAGAATATCTTCGGGCGACATAGCAAATTCCTGTGATTTTCTGTATTTTTCAATCTCATCTTCCGAAAAATTGATAAATCCTGTAATAATTGGAATTTCAGCCACCTCTTCGTTTTCAGAGGTATTCAAAACACTCATATCTTTTTCTCGTGCATCGGTTTGATTGATACAATACTTCTTGATTCGTTTTAAATCTTCTTCGGAAACAGAGTTATCAAAAATAAACAATCGGGATGTTTTTATAAACACCTCATTATTAGGGTGTAACAATTTCAAATTCTGTATGGTATTATAGGTCTTTTGGTCGAACTGTCCGGTGTGATATTCCGCAGCAAAATGGGGTAAATTGTTATGTAAGGTTCTATATTTTTCGACCCCAAGGGTAACCGTATCCGTTGTAGGGTACGAAAACACTTTCGTCATCGCTTCGGTCAACAATCTTTCATCAATATTAAAAATATCGAACACATTAATAAAACGCAGTTCTTTGATGTGCAAATGAAGATTGTGGTTCAGTTCATTTTTCAGAGATTTTGCCACTGTTTGAAACCCTTTTTTCTTTTCGACGAAGATACGTGTTTTGGGAATGATTTGCATAGAATTGTAAATTTACGCAGTAATAAATTTTACTCTTTTTAAGATGCGAAAATAAAAAAAAGTAGTTAACTTCTGACTTTGACGTTGAGACCTCCAATTTATTCTTTTGCAGAACTTCTAATTTTTAGTATATCGTGTTCATTTTTTCGTTGGGCTTGGGCAATAGATATACTCACATTTAAATCGAAACCAATCAAAATTGCCATACAACTCCAATAGAGCCAAAGCATAATGAGGAGCAGGGCACCTATTGAGCCATACACCAAGTTATAGGATGAAAAATTTGAAAAATAGAAATTCAACACATATAATAAAACCACTAATAGTATGGAAGAAAACAGCGCCCCCGATGAGAAGAATTTGAAATACTTTTTGTTGTAACGTGCAAAATAGAAGAGTGCCGCCAAGAACAGATAGAGCAACACAAAGAGCATAAACCATTTCGTAAAAGCGATGGCGTAATGATAGAAAATTTTGGATTCAAAGAAATTAACAGTTAGGTAATTTACCAATAACGATGCCCCAATAAAGATGATACAGGCGGCGATGATTACAAATAAAAAAACTACTACCATTGTAAAACTGATAGGGAGTTGTTTGATGGGACGCCTCTGTTCAACATCAAAATAACTGATGTTTAAGGTGGTTACGATAGCATTAACACTAATAAAAGTAAGGTAAACGCCTAGTGTTAGAGACAGATAGAGTATGGTTCCGCTTTGGCGATTTAGTAATCCGTTAATAATTTTTTGAACAGCGGGCCATAAATATTCGGGGACACCCATCTGCATAAAATCGAGCAAATAAGCCTGTAAGTTAGGTCCAATAAAAGATAACAGGGCAATGAGTGCCATAAATAGCGGGATGAGCGCTGTAAATATGTAGTAGGTCATAGCCGCTGCCCGTTGAAAAAAGATACCCTGAACTAATGATTCTACAAAGAATTTCATCACATCCCAAAAGGGAATCTTTTGGAATCCCGGGAGTACCAATCTTTTCATAAACATTATAGATTTATGAATAAGAGGACGTTGGATAAACTTTACCCACTTTCTTCGGGTTTTGAATGAGGTTTGTAGTTGTGGCATTATAGGGCAACAAATTTTAAACTTAAATCCAAACTTTTAATATGGTGGGTTAGCGCTCCGATAGAAATATAATCTACTCCGGTTTGCGCATATTCTTTAATATTTTCCAATGTTATTCCTCCGGAGGCTTCTGTTTCATATTTGCCGTTAATAATTCTTAATGCCTCACTAATTTTCTCAGGTATAAAATTATCCAGCATTATTCTATGAATCTTACCGTGGTTTACCACTCTTTTTACCTCCTCAATGGTGCGGGTTTCAATCTCAATATTAAGATTTAAACCTGTCTTTTCCAAATATTTATGTGTATCATCGATTGCTTTTTCAATTCCGCCGGCAAAATCGATGTGGTTATCTTTCAACATTATCATATCGAACAAACCAAACCTATGGTTTTCCGAACCACCTGTTTTCACGGCGTATTTTTCAAGTTCACGTAGATTGGGAGTAGTTTTGCGTGTATCAAGTATTTTGGATTTAGTTCCTTTTACGGCGTTTGCGTATTGTTTTGATACTGTGGCAATTCCGCTCAGGCGTTGCATAAAGTTCAACAACGTTCTTTCGGCGGTAAGCATACTCCGCGCAGGACCTTCTAATTCAAAAACAATATCTCCTATATTAATCTCATCGCCATCTTTCATAAAACAATTCATTGAAATAGAGGTATCAACCTGTTTTAGTACCTCTTTTGCCACTTCAATACCCGCAATAATTCCGTTTGCTTTCGCAAGCAGTTTCATTTTACCTTTGGCTACAACAGGAACGGAAGCCTGTGAGGAGTGGTCTCCGCTACCAATATCTTCCAAAAGGGCATTTTTTACTATTTCAGTGAGTATCATATTCAAAAAATCAAAAAAATCAATAGAGTAAAGTTTAATAGCTCAATAGTTTCATCATCAAATAATCTCTTCATCTCATTACCTAATCATCTCGGTTTCTAAAACATTACTTTTATTTAATTTTCTATCTACTATGTAGAATACTAGTTTCATTGTGTCAGATTTGGAAGTCTTAGGAAAATAATTTGGAATAAAGTGTGTAATTTCCCCATCTATGGGTTCTTTGAGTTGTGTTGAAAGTCGTGGAATACGCGCATTTAATGAAAAAAGTACTGTATCGCCGTTGTTGTTTAATTCCCGGTCAATTATTATAAACTCGCCGTTTTGTTTCTCGTAGTAATCAATAAAAAGATTGAAATTTTTTGGATCATCATACGGTGGAGAGATATCTTCCTCGTTTAATCCTATATCGCCGTCTCCGTCCTTAAAACCAAATATCAATTTTGCTCCTTCATAAATCTCATCATTTAATGTATAGAGATATTTTTCTAATTTTCCATCTAAAATTTCGGGAGTATCGGGATAGATTACCGGTTTTCGGCACGCGCAGAAAAGTGTGGCAATAATGATAATAATAAGAATACTGTTTTTCATTCGGCGAAAATAATATTTTTAGTTACAAGCGGAATAAAAGATATTTAATAAACTATTTTTTCTTCTTTCGTTGCCATTTTACTAACGAAAAAAATAATATTATGATATAGCGGATAAGTTTTATGAAAAATTATTTATTTCGCACAATAATAAAACAGGCAACTCATGAATCGCAAACCCGCTTGGTTAAAAATTAAGATAGAAAACACCGAAAATTTTGCTTTTGTAAAGAAAATTGTAGCAGAAAACCAACTACATACCATTTGTAGCAGTGGCAAATGCCCCAATCAGTGTGATTGTTGGAGCCGTGGAACCGCCACTTTTATGATTATGGGAGATATCTGCACAAGAAACTGCAAGTTTTGCGCTACTAAAACAGGAAAACCGTTCCCGTTGGCTACATCAGAACCCGGAAAAGTGGCCGAGAGCGTTTTTCTAATGAGATTGCAACATTGTATAGTAACCTCCGTAGATAGGGATGACCTGCCAGATAAAGGTGCTTCTCACTGGACTAAAACCGTGCTAAAAATCAGAGAACTTAACCCCGATACTATCATTGAACTACTAATCCCCGATTATAAAAACGAACTTTTGCAAATGGTGATTGATGCTAAACCGTATATTATCGGACATAATTTGGAAACTGTGGAGCGACTAACACCGCAAGTGCGTAGTGTGGCCACCTATCAAAACAGTTTAGAAACACTACGACAAGTTTCTGCATCGGGTATTCTAACCAAAACAGGGCTTATGGTTGGACTTGGAGAAACAGAAACAGAGGTATTGCAAACCTTAGTAGATGCCCGAAATGTTGGAACTTCTGTCGTTACCATTGGGCAATATTTGCAACCTGCAAAAAACAACATTGCGGTAAAACAATATATCACTCCCGAACAGTTTGTAAATTACAAATCTTACGCATTGAGTTTGGGATACAAACACGTAGAGAGTGCACCGTTAGTGAGGTCATCTTATATGATGGATGCCATTGCGATTTAAAATATACAGATGTAAGGCGCAACAATTATACTCTTAATTCTTATTTATTAAAATTCTCCAACCATCAAATTGCACCCCCTTATCTGCGAAACATCCAATCTGCCTAAGATTTCAATCATACTGTTTTCCGATTTTTTTCCCAAATCATCAGTGGCAATAAAGGCACAGGAGTGAAGATTGGCAAAGTCGATAATGTTAATGGCTCCTGAGTTGAGGGTGTTACTACAATGCAATGGGTCTCTTTCATCCCTAAGTAAAATTTTCATCCACGGCGGTGTGGTAAATAGATTATTTCCGCTACTGTAGGCTTGCGAGAGAAGTTCACACATTCCATATTCTGAGTGTATGGTATTAATTCCGAAAGCGTTACACAAAATCTGATGCAGTTCTTCTTTCACAATTTCAACACGCCGCCCTTTCATACCGCCCGTTTCAAATACTGTTAGTTCCGGGACAGAGAAAGTAAATTGTTCCGCAAAATCCAACAAAGCAAAAGAGACTCCAAACAATATTGTTTTAATGCTCTTTTCTTTTAGCAGAAGAATTTGCCTGTATAGTTCTTCAAAATTATTCAAATAAAAACCACTTTCCGCGTATTTTGAGAGGGAAATCAATCTTTTCATCATATAGATTAATGAAGAATGTTTTTGCTCTAAATAGTTGGGCAACAATGTTAAAAAACAATAATCCTTCGGATTTCCGTAAAAATACTCAAAAGACTTTAGAAAGGAGCATTCGTACAATTCAACATCCTTTACCAAATGCCTGGAAACCGCACTACTACTAAGAGTGCTTTTATTCAATGAGGGCTCAATGTATAAAAATTCCTTTCTCCTTTCTCCCTTCTGCATCGTTGTTCCACTACTCCAAAATTCAATCTCAGGCTCAAAACTCCCTGTTTTCACTATATGGGTTTTAAAAAAAGAAATTGGTAAAAAAGGAATTTGTTCTACTGAAGTTATTTTTAGAGCATTAATCTTCAGTAAATTACAAAAAGAACGATATACTTCATTGTTTTCATACTGGTATTGAAACAATGCGAGGGCGTGTTTTTCAAAATCTATTTCCGAAAATGGATGAAAAATATCTTCTAAATTCATTTTCGTTTTCTATGGTTCAAAAATTTGTTTTCCTTTTCAATCTCTTTTTGTTTTTCTTTTGTTTGTGGAGAAAAAAAAGAATCTGCAAATATTTTCTCTATATAACAGATGGCATTATTTCCCGGGTGGCATAAATCTTCGGCATAAAACCGGTAATCGCGCAAATCGTCCATAAGTATTTCATACGCAGGAAAATAGAAAACTTTATCTTCTTTGGTTAATTGTTCAACGGCAAGATGTAGTACCGCTTTGCTGAGCTGGTTTTCATGAAATCCGTCACCCAGGTGGCGAACCGGGCTTACTGTAAAGATAATTTTGAGTGCCGGATTAATAGAGTAAATCATTTGTATCAGTTCTTTATACCAATCAACAATTTCATCAATATCAAGTCGAAATTTCTCAAATTGGGTATTAGGGATTTTATGACAATTCGCCACCACAAAGTTCCGCTCAATAAAACGATAACAAAAGGCGGTTCCGAAAGTGATAAACAAAAAATTAGTCTTTTCTAAGAAGTTCTTTGTTTCCATGAATTGTTGCTCTATTTGTTTTTTGAATTGATTTTCATCGGGATGAGAAAAAGAGCCATGGTGAGCAAAGCTAACCCATTGGTTATTAAAATAATAACAATAATCATCGGTAAACAATTTCGGATTTAGAGTCATTTTCAACGCATTGGCAATAGAAACAGGGTTAAAAAGCGTTCCAAAAGGATTGGAAAGAACTGAAAATCTGTTGTTTGACAAAAAGCCACCTATATTATCCGAAAAACAGGACCCCAGCAGCAAAATATTATCCTGATAAGAGATTTGGAAGGGATATTTAGAAATAGGAATTTCGGTGCGAAATATCATGACAATAATTCTAAATATTTCTCGGAGATTTGGACATTTTTTGGAAGTGACTCATTTTCTAAAGTAGCGGGCACAGGAAACTGTAGATTTTGAGGCGGAATTTGCCGCACCGGTCCCAATAAATCCAACTTTTTTCTTCTCGAAAACTTGTTGGCTTTCACTTCGTGAACACAAATAAAATCTCTCAAAAACTCTCTGATGGCTACTTCTAAAGAGGTTTGGCTTCTTTCTAACAAATATGAAATATCTGTTACACCAAAAGTTGTAAATCTACTCAAGATTTGATTAATTACTTCGTTTTCAATCCCTTTTTTTGAATAAACGATTAATAAGTAGTCAATATCGGGCTGGGAAATACCAAAGCTGAAATATCCGTAATTATTAAAAATTGATAATTTTTCTTCAAATAAAAAGCCTGTTTGAAAAGGAAGTTTTTTTTCTGTTTTAGATTTGAACTGCATCTGTTGGTCAACCACAGCTCTATTTTCTAAAAGTAGAAAATGAATCTGTTCCCGGTGGGCTAACTCGGCGCAAAAGACTGAAAAACGGGCTGAAAAATTATCTACAATTCTCTCTATATCAGACAAAAGAGAAAAAGTAAGATGGGCGGTTTGTTTAACTTTATTCACAAAAGGGAAAAGGGGAAGTTCCGACTTCAGTGCAAAGATATGGTATGTATTGTATGCGCCAAAAAAATCCTGAATATCTAATGCAGAGGGTTTTCTTCTTTTAGCCATTTTATATATCTCTGTTTTTTCAAGAATTTATAAAGCAAGATACTTAATCTATTTTTGAGAAAACAATAGATGCATTATGTCCTCCAAAACCGAAAGAGTTTGAAAGTGCGGCATAAAAGCTGTGTTTTGCGGCGAGATTGGGTGTAAAGTTAAAATCAGGAATTTCGGAGTCTTTCTCTTTCAGGTTAATAGTTGGGGGCACCATTCCTGTTTGCATTGCAAGAATGGTTGCAATTGATTCTGCTGCACCCGCTGCCCCGAGCATGTGTCCGGTCATCGATTTGATAGCGTTAATAGCAATGTTGCCGACATGTTCTCCAAAAAGGTCGCGAATGGCAATACATTCTGAGATGTCTCCGAGTGGAGTTGAGGTTCCATGGGTGTTAATATGTCCAATGTCTGAAATATTTAGATTGGCGTCTTCGATGGCAGTTTTCATTGCTAATTTTGCGGCTTCACCTTCGGGATGCGGGGCAGTAATATGGTAGGTATCTGTTATTAAGCCCACACCAGCAAGTTCTGCGTAAATTTTTGCGCCTCTTGCCTTTGCGTGTTCATAATCTTCCACCACGAGGGTTGCCGAGCCCTCTCCCATTACAAAACCATCGCGGGAAACATCGAAAGGACGTGAAGCTGTTGAGTATTCATCGTTTCTTGTTGAAAGTGCATTCATAGAATTAAATCCACCTATCGCAAATTGATTGATACCGGCTTCTGCACCGCCTGAGATAACAACATCTAATTTTCCTAATTGGATGGCATGATATGCATCTACCAATGCATTAGCAGAAGAAGCGCAGGCTGAAGTTGTTACACAGTTTGTACCTGAAAATCCATAATGAATGGCAATATTACCGGCAATCATATCTCCTAACGCGCGAGTAAGCAAAAAAGGACTAAATTTCGGGATTTTGCCATTGGTGTAAAACAAATCTATAGCCTCAATAATTGAGCTAATTCCACCGATGGCAGTTCCTAATATTACACCAACCCGCCTTTTATTAATCTTCTCTAAGTCTAAGCTACTATCATTAATGGCTTCTAAAGCGGTAACAAAAGCGTACTGACCGCACCTGTCCATAGAGCGGGCAATTTTTCTATCAATAAAATTATTAGGGTCAAAATTTTTTATTTCGCAGGCAAATTTTGTCTTAAAGTGCTGGACGTCAAAATAAGTAATTGGATTTGAACCACTTACTCCACTTAATAAACTGTTCCAATATTCAGGAACTGTATTACCAATTGGAGTAAGTGCACCTAATCCGGTAATAACAACCCTTTTAACTTTCATTAAAAAAGAATGTAATAATTAGCTTTGTGATTTAATGTACTCAATAGCATCGCCAACGGTTGAGATTTTTTCTGCTTGATCGTCGGGAATTGAGATTCCGAATTCTTTTTCAAACTCCATAATTAACTCAACAGTGTCTAATGAGTCAGCGCCCAAGTCATTGGTAAAGCTTTTCTCGGGTGTCACATCAGCAGGGTTTACACTGAGTTTCTCTGCAATAATTCCTTGAACTCTTTCAATAATTTCTGCCATAAAAATATTTTTTATAATTAGACGGCGAAAATATCATAATTTCTATACAAATAGCAGTAATTCCCTTTATGTTTTGTTATAGTGTTGATTTTCAGTTTAATAATTTTTAACATTCATTAACAATTTGAAATTTTTATTATGTCTTGTTTAAGATTTATGCACGTATGCCATTTCTATTTAAACTAATTTATTTTCTAAGATTTGGGTGCAAAAATACCACAATAATTCATCATTACACTTTTATCTGAACTGCTGGTTAAAAATTAGTTTGAGGCGTTATTTTTTATTTTGGTGTTTTACAAAAATGTTTATTTGTCGCAAAATTAATTGAAGATGACTAAAGGAGGTTATGTTTACATTCTCACAAACAAA
>JAIRVY010000143.1 GCA_031253655.1 Bacteroidales bacterium | reverse complement strand
AAGTGTTAAAAGTTATTGGTTGCTCTTTTGATGAATCAGAAATTGCAATTCTCAAACAACGTGCTCATTACGAAAGAGAAAGAATGTATGGGGCTACATTATTTGACCCAATTGAAAAGTTGGAACTGACTCTTTTTTTTTGGTTCTTTTTTGTCTTTTTCATAAAAAAAAATAGGTTTTCAAATTAATACTTTTTTTAATTGAAACCCTAAACTACTTTTTTATCGAAACGGTGCACTTTATGCTGACGACTTACATTTTTCTGATTTGTAATTTTGGGTGCCTTTCGCACAAAACAGAAAAAAGGGACTGGGCTACAGATAAACCTCAGATATGAGCAAGGATTACTCAACGTTTATAAAAGTAGTACAGGGAAAGAAGGTTTGAATATGAGTTTTCAATTGGGAGTTGGTATTCCTATGAAATCGAAAAAGGAAAAAGAAGAGAATAAAAAGAATAAGCAGGAAAATAAACGTAATTAACGTTTATTAACAATTTTATTTTACTGTAATATCGTCTTTTGCAATTTTTATTAACTTTTTTTAACGAAACATATTGAATAAAATATAATTTCGCCGCCGAATTATTAATTATTCTTTTATGAAAAAAAATCTATTTTTATTAAGCATTGTGAGCTTGTTTTTTCTTGCTCATTTAGAAACTTTAGTAGCACAAAACGAACCTGTTTACCAATTAATAAATGCAGGCTTTGAGGCGTGGCATCGAGAGTTAAAATCAGGTACAAATTTAGCAAACAGTATCGTTCCTACCGGGTTCAACTCGTTTTACAGTGGAAGCGGTGGTATGATTGGAACTGCTTCGGCAAAGCGACAAGACAGTACGCGCGATGTTCGTGCCGGAGCTACCGGTGTTCATTCTCTTGTGGTTTACAATAACTCTGTGCTTGGTGTTAGAGCTAATGGAAATGTTACTACCGGAAGGATTAATGCAGCAAATATAAGTGCTTCCGATCAGTCAAACCATAATTATACCGACCATGTTCCCCTCACTACATTTGTTCCGGACAATCCTCCAAAATTTTGTCAGCAAATTACCGGCACTCCGGATTCTTTGCGTTTTTGGGTAAAATATTTACCCAGTAGAGCCGCTACTGCAACGAATCCTAATAAGACTGATAAGGGAAGAATAAGAGTTTATATTCATGGAACAGGAGTGTGTAGAGATGCACCGGCTTACCCGGCAGGAATGAACGAAATTGACCTCTATTATGGAAAGGCTATGGCAGAATTTTACAAAGAAGACGGCGGATGGAATTGTTACCAGGTACCATTTGAATACAATGGCACTAATACGGTGAAAAATACCGATGGCAACTATTATGTATTATTATCTATGACCTCAAATTCTTCACCTGGTGGTGGCGCAAATGGTACTCATGCAACAAATGTTCCTCCGGGTATCAGTTCCTATCCTTTATCAAATAATGTGGACTATGCTTTTTACGATGATATTGAATTTATTTACTCCGCCTGGCTCACCGATTTAAGAATTAACGGAGTTTCAATTGACGGATTCCATAAAAATTTACTCACCTATGGTAGTAATCCACTACCCGCTTGTCCTGTTGGCGAATGTCCTTTTCCAAATCAACCGTCAGACTTTTCGTGGACGCCCGAGGTAAGCGATATTAAGGGAGTTGTTGTTACTAACGTTCTAGGACCTGACGGAGATGCCGATGGCGGTTATACCTCTATTTTAGTAACTGCAGAAGACGGGATTACAATAAAAGAATACAGAGTCTATTACTTCACCTATCGCTCTCCAGACAATAACCTGTTGGCTATGAGTTATACTATGGATAATGTAACCGGTATTCCTGTTCCGGGATTTAATGCATCTCAAACCGTTTATAATATTACCCTGACTGACCCCGAAGAAGTGAGAATCCCTAAAATTGTAGAAACTAGCATCGTTTTATCCGATCCTCTTACCGCAGAAATACAGCGTATTGAACAACCCACGGGTGTTAATTCAAAAGGTATGGTAGTAGTAAAAGCCGAAAATCTGAAATTGAAAACCTACAACCTGATGTTTGAAAAGGTAAAATCTGCCAATTCTAAATTAAACTGGATAAAAATTGCCAATGTTGATATTGCCAATTTTGATGCAGATACACTAGTATATGAGCATTCGGCTACGAACTGTGTTACCGCAATTCCGGCTATTACCTACGAAAAGGCAAGTGCTTGGGCAACGGTGGGTTATATACCTGCTACATTAACGAATAGAACTGCAACTATTACGGTAACCGCAGAAAACGGCGATGTGAGAGTATATAAGGTTAATTTTAAGTTAACCAACAACAATACCGTAATGAACAGTTATCGAATAAATACAACTAATCGTGCAAATAATTGCTTTACCGCCGCCAATAATTACACCGATGTCTTTGCTGCAAGTTACACAGCACCCTTTACGCTCTCGGCACACTCTACAGCTGCACAACATTTAGCTTGTACCGGTGCTACTGCAGTATTTCCAACCTCTACGGTGTGGTACCCCGATACCAATAGAATATGGGTAACTGCACAAGATTTGGTAACCAAACAGGAGTATAAGGCGGTGATAAAAAATACAAACTGCTATTTAAAACAAACCACAGGCAGTAACATTGGATTAAAATATGTTTATAACGGTGTAACTCGTAATATAACTGTTCCAAGCGCCAGTAATAATAATGATGTAATTATTAATGTAACAATTCCTGTGGTGGGTCCAAACGAGCCTTGTATTCTTGTTGAAGCCGACCCGCAAGCGCCCGTAGTAGATACGATTATCTATACACAACCGGAGCAAAGAGAAGGCAATAGCGGTAGAGTAAAAGTTGTTGCCAACGATCAAGTAGGAAATAAAACTTATATTGTCAACTTCACTCCTACCATATCTACCGATAATACCCTCAGTTATCTTTCTTACAATGGGTTTGATATGCCGGGATTTAATCCTACTACAAACGATTATCTCATGGTATTTCCCTCAACGGTTACCGAAGTACCTCTCTTTGATTATGCTGCCTCTTTTCCGTGGCTTCCCGAAGAAAATATTGTAGAAACTATTGCCCCAACATTGGCAGATACTGCTCAAATTGCAGTAACTGCAGAAAGCGGAGCCGTAAGAACTTATAGAATTGCCTTTGAAGTGGTGCCCCAAGAGAAAGATGCATATTTAGTGGATGTTAGATATAATAACGTTTCCATTCCCAATTTTAATCCCACCATCTATGATTATCTTATAGATATTCCATATTCAGACCCGGTGCCTCCGCAAATTACGGTTCAAACTTCATCTCCCACGGCACTTCCATTTTTTGCCGTGCAGCAAGGCGCTCCTCTATACACTCAAAAAGTTCTTGTATTCTCGGAAGATATGCTGGTTAATAAGAGTTATACTTTACACTTTAACAGAGTAAAAGATACTCTTGCTACATTAGCAGATATTAAAATTGATAATATATCATTACCGGATTTTGCTCCGAAAGTATTTGAATATGAGGTAGAATTACCTTATCAACAATTAACCGCTCCTGTGGTAGGTGCTATACCTGCATTCAAAAATGCCCTTGTGGATATTGTGCAAATCAATTCAACCACCGGAACGGCGGTTATCAATGTTATTGCCGAAAATGAGAATTATACCGAAGTATATACAATTGGTTTTACCCGCGAATTATCGCCTGTTAAAGAGATTGTAATTATTGAATATGAGTATAATGGTGAACCTTACGAGGTAACCTGCAGCGGAACGGTAATGACGATTCCGCTTCCGGTAGAAACAATTGGTGAGCCGGTAATTTCAAATATTATATTGGCAGATTCTCGTTCGAGTTTTGAAATAGATGAACAGCCCGATGAAATAAACAATTTAACGGGAACTGTAATTGTTACCGCCGAAGATGAAACTGAAGAAACATACCTGATTAAATTCCAAAGAACATTATCGGAAAGTACGCAAATAACAGGGATTTCTTATACGCTGGGTAGTACTACTTATCAAATAGAAGAATTTGACCCCGCAGTTCTTACTTATTACAGAATCTTAGACTTTAATAATTCGCTAACCCCCTCTGTAGATGCAAGTGCAGCTTGGGTAAACACACAAATTATTAAGACACAACCCACAAACCCATTTGGAACCGGTACTATTTTAGTAATCTCAGAAGATGGAGGACATAACGTAACCTACACCATTGTTTTTCTACGCAAAGGAGATGCACATTTGGTTACACTTTCATACAACCTTGATGGTGTGAGTTATCCAATTTCTAACTTCTCGCCTACTACTTTCAACTACAACATTAACTTGCCAATAGCAACAACATCCATTCCTGTGTTGGAATATGTTCTTGAGGATAATAGATGTGATGTGGTATCCATACAGCAGGATGCGCCAAACGGCACCTCAAAGTTGAAAATTATTACCTGGAATCAGGATGATTCTTTAACTTATACGGTAAACTTCACAGTGTTACTCTCCACTGAGGCACTGTTAGATAGTTTATTTATTGACGGAATATTTGTTGATAATTTTAACCCAAATGTGTTTACCTATACTTATCCTCAGTATGAGTATGGTGAAGAACCTATACCATGTCCTGTTATTTCCGGTAAAACAAAATATGCTGATGCTACGCTGGAAGATACTCAAATTAGCGGGTATCCGGGAGAGGCTGCCATAAAAGTAACTGCCGGAAATCTATTGTTTACAAATACTTATACTGTATCTTTCAGCGTTGAGGCAGGAAACAACAACTATCTGCAAGAATTAACGATTAATAGTTCTCCGTATGGAATTTTCGATAAATATACATATTTCTACAAACACACATCACTTTATGGTTCTACTAAAATACCGATTATAAATGGTATCCCCGAAGATGCAAGAGCATCAGTTGAAATTATTCAGGCGCAACAATTTGGAGATACCGCTAATATTATTGTTACGGCAATTAATGGAGATGTTGCCATATATAAAGTATTGTTCGTAGTTGATAAAAACAACAATGCGTATGCAAAAATGATATACATAGATTGGAAACCAATGGAAGATTTTAATGGATTTGTTTATGAATACACTTATATCCTCTCTGCAGATCATACGGGAGAGCCTTTTGTTACAGCAGAAACAGAGGATTCTAACGCAAATTGGAAACCAGAAGTTTTTAGTTATATTCCTTTAATAAAGCAAATTATTGTGACGGCAGAAAATGGAGTAGAGCAAAATATCTATACAATTAGTTTTACGAAAGAGAATTCCATCATTCATTTCGATACTGAAACCACCATTCAGGTTTATCCCAATCCTGTTTCGGATATTCTCTATTTTCATATTAATGAGTTAAGACAATCAGGATATTTGGAGATTTACTCTTTGGAAGGCAAGAAAACAGATAATCACACTTTGCAAGAGGGGATTAATACGATACATATTGAACATTTGCCAAAAGGTATCTATTTTTACAAAATATTCTCCGATAGAATTATGATTGGAACAGGGAAGTTTGTGAAGAGTTAATCTTAATTCCGTTTAAGAAATATCGAACCAATTTGTTTTGTACTTAAAGATATGACAGCCCGGTGGCATCTATTATCTGCGTGTTGAAAAAGAGTGGGTTAGGGTAGTGAAACAGTAGGTATATTCTCTAATTTCTTCACAACTTCGTTTTTCAAAATATACTTTTGGTTTGATTCAGGACAAACGGCAATTCCTTCTTCATCAAAGAACAAACGATGTCCATACTCACTCATCCAGCCGGTTTGACGGGCGGGATTACCTATAACTAAGGCATAATCGGGTAGATCTTTCGTTACAACGGCTCCAGCGCCTATAAATGCGTATTTTCCAATGTTATGTCCGCAAATAATGGTTGCATTGGCTCCAATGGTTGCTCCCTTTCCCACATTTGTTTTCTCATATTGCTCTTTTCTAACTATAGATGAACGGGGGTTGGAGATATTCGTAAACACCATAGAAGGTCCCAAAAATACGTCATCTTCGCAAGTTACACCGGTATAAATAGAGACATTATTCTGTACTTTCACATTATTTCCCAGCACCACCTCCGGTGCAATAAACACATTTTGACTAATATTGCAGTTTTCGCCTATCGTACAATTAGTCATGATATGAGAAAAATGCCATATTTTCGTTCCCTTACCAATCCGGCAACACTTATCAATAATTGCAGTCTCGTGTTTGAAATACTTCATAAAAAACAAATTTTTGGTCTAAGGTCATAACATCATTAAACATTAATCATTAAACCTTAAACTTTTTATTCGCTGCAAAATTACGATAATTTTTATATAATAAAAAATGTACCTTTGTGCCCTAAAAAAAAGCATGAAAAGAACCGTTATTCTGTTTTTATTGTTTGTTGTATCAATAAGTTACTCTTTTTCTCAAAACGGGATTATCAAAGGATTTGTGTATGATGCTACCAATGGTGAGCCCATACGTTTTTGTATGCTTCATTTAGAAAATACTACTTTGGGTGCCATGACCGACCAAAACGGCAGTTTTATTATAAGTAAAATTCCAAATGGAGAATTTATGGTTAAGGTTACTATGCTTGGTTATCAAACCCTAACTGATACAGTTACGATATATGCTAATGTACTCCTGAAGAGATACTTACTTCAGCCATCTTCACAAACACTGAGTGCCGTTCAAATTGATGCCGAGGGACAGCGGCGCGTGCAGGAAACGCGTACTTCGGTAATTTCTATTACCCCTAAAGACATATTGAAAATGCCCTCAATTGGAGGTGCCCCTGATTTTGCCCAGTATCTGCAAGTATTGCCCGGCATCGTATCCACAGGCGATCAGGGCGGACAACTTTACGTTCGGGGAGGTACGCCCATACAGAATATGCTTCTGCTTGACGGGATGCTCATATACAATCCATTCCATTCAATAGGTCTTTTTTCAGTGTTTGATACCGAAATTATCAGTAGTGCAGACGTTTACACAGGCGGATTTGGTGCCGAATTTGGCGGAAGAATATCCTCTGTAATGGACATTAAAACTAAAGATGGAAATAAAAAAAGAGTATCCGGAAAAGTGAGTACCAATATGTTTGGCGCCAGTGTGCTTGTAGAAGGTCCTTTTGTTAAGTTGAGAGAAGATAGAGGTACCGCTCTCTCTTTCATTCTGTCCGCAAAAGGTTCTTACTTAGAAAAAAGTTGCAAACTTTTTTTTCCTTATGTAAAACAAGGACTTCCCTATAGTTATTGGGATTTATATAGCAAACTCTCCTTTACTACAAATAGTGGAACTAAATTAAGTCTCTTTGGTTTCAATTTTAACGATCAGGTAAATTATTCTGATGTTGCAAATTACAAATGGTATAACAGAGGAGCAGGTGCGCATTTTTTAATTATCCCCGGCGAAGTACCTATGAGTATGGAAGGTACCCTATCCTATTCCTCCTATTATTCCTCGCTGAATGATGCCGGATACGAACCAAAATCTTCCTCGCTTGATGGTTTTATGTTTAAATGGATTTTTAATTATTATGAAAATAGAAGCGTTTTCTCCGCCGGAATAGATGTTAACGTTTTTACAACTAATTATTCTTATCCTGATGTGAACCAGCATTTAATTGTCTTAGACCCCGATTATACTGCAGACCTTGCATTATTTGTGAAATATAAATATAATTATAAAGATTTATTGCTAGTTGAACCCAGTTTTAGAGTTCAATATTATATTCTTCTTGGCCCTGCGTCTCCTGAACCACGACTTGCCCTGAAATACAATATCTCAAGAAAAGTAAGGTTAAAATTTGCCGGAGGATTCTACTCGCAAAATTTTGTGTCTATCACTACCGACAGAGATGTAGTAAGTCTTTTTCATGGTTTTCTATCCAGCCCTCCGGAATGGAGTATTCCGGCAAAATTTTTCGAGGAAGAAGCGAAAAATACGCTACAAAAAGCACAACATATAGTCTTAGGTCTTGAATTAGATCTGCTTAAACATACCACTATTAATATCGAAGGTTTTTTTAAAAACTATTCACAACTTACATCTGCCAACCGTTATAAACAATATGCAGAAGATTTTGACTTCCTTTGGGAAAAAGGAAAAGCATACGGAGGAGATATTACATTTAAATATGAACATAAGGACTTCTACTTTTGGGCTGTATATACATTAGGGTGGGTTAAAAGAACAGACGAAAAAGTATCATACAGCCCTCATTTCGACAGAAGACACAATATTAACCTCCTTTCTTCTTATCAATGGGGTAAAAAGAGAAAAACCTGGCAAGCAGATGTTCGCTGGAATTATGGAACTGGGTTTCCTTTTACACAAACTCAGGCATTTTTACCTAATTTAGGTTTTGGAGGAATTGGCGATGATTTTACTAAACAAAATGAAGATATTTACATTCTTCTCTCCGATGATATTAACAAAGGTCGCCTGCCCTCTTACCACAGATTAGACGTCAGTTTAAAAAAGAAATTTTATATAGGAGAAAGAAATACCATTGAACTGAGCGCCTCTGTGGCAAATCTCTACAGTTACAATAACATCTTCTATGTAGACCGCCTAACGGCAAAAATCATCTATCAATTACCGGTTTTATACTCATTCGGGGTGGCGTGGAGCTTTTAATTATTAATTGTTAATTATTAATTGTTAATTGTTAAACATTATGGTAACATTCTACTATATTCACGTGAACGCTACTAATTAAGGAGGCTACCTGCTCTAAGCCATCCGTACCTATTATTGTTTCAATCTGGAAATTAAGGACAAAAAGATATCTCTATTTGAAGAATAGAAGTTTTTCATACGCATAAGCGTGAAAAACTGTCTGAAATTTACTCCTTGTGGGGCTTGGATATCCGTATTTATACCTTGGAGGATATCAAAAAAATGTTTACGAAATATTTCAGCAATTTCAACATAAATGGGTTAGGGAATAAAAGGTAAAAAAGATTTTTTTCAAGTGTCACAATTTTCTCGCAAAGAGTATTTGTGTGGGTCTGATACTGAGGGGTTTTTGTTTAGTTAGATTTATTTTCCCAGCCCTCTGTTCCTCAGCAATGCGTTGAGATCCGGCTCTTTTCCTCTGAAATTCTTATACAATACCATTGCATCTTCAATGCCGCCTCGGGCAAAAATTTCGTAGCGCAATTTGTGGGCTAATTCCTGGTCGAAAATGTTTTTCTTCTCTAAAAAGGCTTCAAAAGCATCGCTGTCCAACTGTTCTGCCCAGAGGTACATATAATAACCCGATGCGTAACCGCCTGCAAATGTGTGCGAAAAATAAGTACTTCTATGACGTGCCGGAATCTGTGTAAGCGCACTGTATTTATTTCTAACAAATTCTTCAAACAAAATAGCGTCCAAATCATCAGGAATTTCGGTGAACAGATGATACTCCATATCCAACAGTGCAGAAATCAAAAACTCGGTAGTGGCAAAGCCTTGTCCGTACATCTCATTTTGCTCAATTTTTTTCACTAATGATGCGGAAATGATAGCTCCGGTTTTGTAGTGTTTGGCATATACTTTTAAAACCTCAGGTTCAAACGCCCAATGCTCCATAATTTGTGAGGCAAATTCGCCGAAATCTCTTTGACTTCTTGCTGTTCCATAATATTGGGTTTCTCGGAACAAACCGTCTAAAGCGTGTCCAAATTCGTGGAAGAAGGTATTGGTTTCATCTGTAGTAAGCAGCGAGGGCTTGTCGCCGGAGGGTCTTGTAAAATTGCAGACAATAGTAATAATGGGTATGACTTTTTTTCCATTTTCATCGAAGGCATTCGAGCGGTAGTGCCCGCACCACGCACCGCCGTTTTTCATACCCGGACGCGGGTGCATATCCAAATACAACACGCACAAAGTTGAACCATCTTTGTCTTTGCACTCCCAAGCAGTTGCTTCAGAATGCGGCAGCGGCATATTTTGCAGCGGCTCAAACGTGATGCCCCACAAACAGTTGCAAACGTAAAAAATACCGTCAAGTACATTTTCCATTTTAAAAAATTGACGAATCACTTCCTGGTCAATGTTATACTTCTGCTGTTTGGAAATATTAAAATAATAGCGCCAATCGGCTGGTGTAGAGGGTAATGTCACTTTTTGCTTTTTCATCATATTTTCAATATCCTTCAGTTCACTTTTTGCCATATTTAAGGAAGGTGTCCACATTTTATTTAAAAACTCCATCACTATTTCGGGATTTTTCGACATTCTGTCTTCAATTGCCATTTCGGCGAAATTATTGTAACCCATCAGTTGAGCGCGTTCCAAGCGACACGTTACAATCTTCTTGATAATCTCCTTGTTATCTTTGTCGTTGGCGTTATTTCCCCGGCTAAGATATGCATCGTAAATTTCCTTACGCAGTTCGCGGTCTTCTGCATTTTTCAAAAACGGCATTATGGTTGGGTTGTCCAATCCAAAGAAGTAAGCCTCCGCTTCTCCTGCTTTTTGGGCTAGCGCTTTTGCATCTGCCATCTGCACCTCCGACAAACCGGACAGACGAGACTTATTACTTACTTTCAATGTAAATCCGGCAGTTTCTGCCAGCAGATTCTGGCTAAATTGCAGTTGCAATGCAGAGAGTTGACTGTTAATTTCACGTAATCTTGCTTGTTGTTCCGGTGCTAACTCTGCCCCGTTGCGTACAAAACGGCGGTAGGTATTTTCCAACAACTTCCTTTGTTCCACATTCAAATTCAGCCGGTCTTTTTGTTCGTAAACGGCTTTCACTCGTTTAAACAAATCGAAATTAAGGTTGATGTCGTCGCTATGTTTGCTCATCATCGGCGAAAATTGACGCGCCAGGGCTTGTAATTCAGTATTGTTGTTTACGCTGGAAACACCGCTGAACACCGGTATTATTTTTCGCAACAATGCCCCAGATTTGTCCATCGCCACGATAGTATTTTCAAAAGTGGGCGCTTCGGGATTGCGGATAATTGCCCAAATTTGTGCCATCTCCTCCGCCATTCCGGCTTGATAAGCAGGCAAATAATGCTCAATTGCAATTTCATCGAAAGGGGGAACGCCAAAAGGGGTGCTCCATTCTTTAAAAAATGGATTGGTTTGTGAAAAAACCTGCAAACAAAAAAATGTTGCTGTTAAAAAAGTCAGAAATGGTTTCATAATATTACTTGGTTTAGAAAATATCTACGTAAGTTCATCTACTCCACCTCCTCTGCGTTCCCTTTTTGCAAAAACTTCCCAAAAAACTTCAAATCAATCAATCGGGTAGCAAAAGCAAATCCCAATGCTGCAATCCCGCAAATGGTAAGGTTACCAATTAGCCCAAAAGGTAAATAAAGCGTAGCAAAAAAGGTTGCAACTATTAATAAACAGGTAAAAAGTCCGCATCTGAAATAGGGAATTGAAGAGTAGGGTATTTTCAATAGTTTCAGGGCGAGCATAAACTGCATAATCATAATGGATGTTTGTGCTGCCAATGCGGCTATGGCTGCACCGCGGGCTTCCAGCAGCGGAATTAAGGTAAAATTAATCAGCACATTCACTACAATGGCAATTGCGGAAGTTATGTTCAATGCACGCAAATTACCGTTGGCAGTTAGTAATGTACCGAATATATAAGTCATTGAAAAAGGAATCAGACAAGGCATCAAAATTAGAAAAATACTTGCACTCTCTGCAGCAATTTCGGGATACAAGAAAGCCATTATCGGCATTCGATAGGCTACGAGTATAACGGTTGAGGTAATTGAGAAGAAGAAAAGTATTGTAAAGGCACTTTTTATAATGGGAACTAAGTTCTCTTTATTTTTCAGCATCTTTGCAAACAATGGCAAAAGGATGACGGAAAATAGAAAAGCGATATTCACCAGCGATTCTAAAAGCCGAAATGCTGAAGCAAAGATGCCTGTTTGATAACCTGCTATAGAGGATGGTAGTATTCTTTCTAACATCACGGAATCTACTTTTCCATAAATAGTCATAAGCATTGTAAGTAATGCAAAGGGGAAACTTTTTTTCAATATAGCTATATAAAAAGTAAAATTCCAGGTTAAGCGGATTACTTTTGCTTTGTACATCACAATTACGAGTGCAATAGCTACAGCAAACAGATGGGATACCGTTTGGGCATACACAAACCACATAATGTCGAAAGGTTTATCAGTAATGTTACCCCAAATCAAAATGC
Source organism: Bacteroidales bacterium (assembly GCA_031253655.1). Lineage (GTDB taxonomy): Bacteria > Bacteroidota > Bacteroidia > Bacteroidales > WCHB1-69 > WRNX01. The sequence goes on along the minus strand of JAIRVY010000143.1, from coordinate 4,591 downwards.
TGCAAATAATAACTCCCAAAAGTTTGTCAACCACTGATAAAAAACTGTCGGTTTTAAACATCAATAAAGCTGAGATATTTGAGCGCAAGTAGAGAATTAATGTTGTAAGAAACTGATTTAGTGCCATCCACAGCAGAATTTTAATCTGGTAACTTGTATAACCAATTACAACTCCTACTATTAATACGGCGACCAAATATACTATGGCAAGTAAAATTCTTAGCGATAAAATTCCTGAAATATGTTTGGATAGCAGTTGTGTATTTTGGGCAATATTTCTGTTGTTGAAATTGGTTAATCCAAAGTCAAGCAACATATTAAAAGCAAACGTAAAACAAAAAACTGAAAAATAGATACCGAAACTCTCAGCACCGACTACATTTAATACACTTCTTTCAATTCCCAAAAGCCAAAATGGTTTAATGAGCAGATTTAGAAAGACGATAAAGAAAATGTTAAAAATGAAATCTTTTTGCTTCATCTACGGTAAAAATATCGGCAAAAGTATATTTTTCGATGGTTTTACAATACAGTCTTTCGCAGTTCTTCCATAGACTCAGGAACGATGAGCCCGACCGGAATATCCAGCACTGTTTTCGCGCCAAAATCATTCATTTTAAAAAGTCTGTAGGCGGCGCGGGCGTATGCAACCATAATATTTGCAGTAAATTCAGGGTTACATTCCAATTGCAGCAGAAACTCCATCCTTTGTTTGTGCATATTTTCCCTTCCTGAAGTGCCCGTTCTAAAAACCAAGCCGCCGTGGGGCATCTTTGAATGTGAGGCAACAAATTCTTCTTCGGTAATAAAATGCACAATAGTATTGTAATCACTAAAATAATGGGGCATCGTTTTGATAGAATGCTCAATGGTTTTCAAATCTACTTGCGGCTCAGCCACCACAAAGCACTCTCTAATCTGTTTTTGTCGTGCAGTTAGCGTTGGATTATTCCCTTTTCTCACTTCGTTTACTGCGTTTTCAATAGGGATTGAATACTGAATGGCAAATTTTACACCATCTATTCGATTAATTGCTTCGGAATGTCCCTGACTTACTCCTTTTCCCCAAAATGTATATTCGTCACCTTTTGGAATGTATGCTTTTCCCAGAACGCGCAATAAAGAAAACAACCCCGGGTCCCATCCGGCCGAAATTACTGATGTCTTTTTCGATTTTTTTGCATTTTCGTCTATTGCAGCAAAATATTCGGGGATTTTGGCGTGGGTATCAAAACTATCTACACAGTTAAACATAGCAGCGAAGTGGGGTCCCTGTTCGGGCAAATCGGAAGCAGAGCCTCCGCAAAGAAGCATTACATCGATAGAATCTAAAAACTTCTCCGCGTCTTTTATACTATAAACTTTAACTCCATCTGTAACAGTGGTAATTTGGTCGGGTTTTCTGTGTGTAAAAATCGCTTCAAGTTCCATATCATCCTTTTGATGAATGGCGTATTCTACTCCACGCCCCACATTTCCATAACCCAGAATGGCTAATTTAATCTTTTGCATCTGAAAATAATATCAATTATACCCCTTGCGAGTAGTTTGGGGCTTCGCTGGTAATGGTGATGTCGTGTGGATGACTTTCTGCCACTCCGGCATTGGTAATTCTGCAGAATTTTGCAAGATGCAGGTCAGTAATAGTTTTTGCGCCGCAATATCCCATTCCTGCTTTCAATCCGCCAGCCATTTGGTAGATTATTTCGTACAGGTCGCCTTTGTAAGGCACTCTACCTGAGATACCTTCTGGAACCATTTTTTTTACATCATCCACATCGTTTTGCATATACCTGTCTTTTGAACCCTTTTGCATCGCTTCCAAAGATCCCATTCCGCGATAACTTTTAAATTTACGTCCATTAAACAAGATAGTTTCTCCGGGAGATTCTTCTACTCCGGCTAATAATCCGCCCAGCATAACGGAGTGTGCGCCTGCTGCCAGTGCTTTCACAATATCTCCGGAATATCTGATTCCGCCATCGGCGATGACTGGAACTTTGGTATCTTTAATTGCCTTATACACTTCGTAAATGGCGCTGATTTGGGGTACGCCTACTCCGGCAACCACGCGGGTGGTGCAAATACTGCCGGGTCCGATACCCACTTTTACGGCATCTGCACCTGCCGTTACCAAATCTTTTGCTGCCTCTGCCGTAGCAACATTTCCAACAATAATATCGATGTAGGGATATTTATTTTTAAACTTTTTCAATGCTTCAATAACATTTTTCGAGTGTCCGTGTGCGGAATCCAAAACAATAGCATCTACGCCGGCTTCTACCAAGGTGGCAACTCTATCTTCCATATCGGAGGAGATACCCACGCCGGCCGCTACGCGCAAGCGACCCTGTAAGTCTTTGCAGGCGAAAGGTTTGTCTTTGGCTTTCGTAATATCCTTATACGTAATTAACCCAAGCAATTTTCCATTGTTGTCCACCACCGGCAGTTTTTCAATTTTGTGTTTTTGAAGTATTTCTGTAGCTTTTTGTAAATCAGTATCTTTTGTCGTAACAATCAAATTATCTTTGGTCATTATCTCTTCAATCAATTTGTTGAAATCTTTTTCAAATCTCAGGTCGCGGTTGGTAACAATACCCATCAATATTTTATCCTGATTAACCACCGGAATTCCGCCGATTTTATATTCTGCCATCAATTTCAGGGCATCTCCAACGTTTTTGTCGGGCATAATAGTAATGGGCGCATTAATCATACCGTTTTCGGCACGTTTTACCGATTTTACCTGTTTTGCCTGTTCAGCAATAGGCATATTTTTATGAATCACGCCGATACCACCCTCCCGGGCAATAGATATAGCCATCTTGGTTTCTGTTACGGTATCCATGGCGGCGGAAACAAAGGGTACGTTTAACACAATATTTCTTGAAAAACGGGTTGTTAATACGGTCTCGGTGGGAAGCACTTCCGAATAGGCAGGTATTAACAACAAGTCATCGAAAGTAACCCCTTCGAGAGAAATTCTATCGGTTTGAAATAAAGGCATATAAAAATTTTTATGTAGTTATCTTATAATCATCAGCGTACCGGTATAAGTTTTCTTGTTCTTATCTGGGAAAGCGTTGTATTTAAAAGCGTAGTAGTATGTACCCTCGGGCAAATCCTCTCCCCCCCGCGATTTCCCGTCAAAAGCACCATCTATATTTTCAAAATTTCCCTTTTTGTAGATACACTTGTAGTTTCTTTGGTGGTAAACACTCTTTCCCCAGCGGTCGTAAATTGTAAGCTCATTTTCTCTGCTAAGATTCAGTTTTTTAATACCGAAAACATCATTATAGCCATCTCCGTTGGGTGTTAGTACATTTGGAATAATTAACTTACAATCTTCAACTATAACAATTGTATCTTTAGAACAGTTTACAATGCGTAAATCTTTCAATGTGTCGTACAGACTGGTATCCATATACGCCAACACATAGTAGCTTCCGGATAGTTCAACTTCCAGGCTTTTATTTCGAAGTTCGGACCAGATAGAATCGGTATCTAAGTAAGTCCAATCGAAGGCGGTAAAATCGGTTTCCAACTCTATTGTTCCCCCCATATCATCTCCACTGCAAAAGGCAAACTGATCAAACTTGACACTTAGTCTGGTGGTGTCAATAATCGTTACAGAGAGTTTTTTCATTGTATCGCACTCACAGCAGGGGTTTTGGTTGGTAGAAAAAAACAATCTGTAAACATCAGTTTCATATTTGTTGTCAACAAATTCACCTGTTGGTTTCACAATGATGTCTCCCCAAATCACGGAATCACAGGAACTTATACTGTAGGGAATTTCAATAAGGGGAGAAACTTCAATGAGGTATCCTAACAACTTAATACAAGGTGAAGCAGTGATGGTATCCCAAACTTTTATGGGTAATGTAACATTGTAGAAGGTTGTATCTCCATTGAGTGTAGTAATTGTAATTTTTCTTCCGTAACAAACTTTTTCTTCCAGCACAATTTCTCTATCGTAGTCAATTGATATTTCGGTAGTTAAAATTACTTTTTCGAAAGAATCGGTTTCGGTAGAGATTTCAAATACTAGAGAAATTTTATATTTAGTAACATTGGGATATGTAATTTTATCATCTATAGGGAATGGCAATCTAAGTTCTTCTTTATCATCATTTACGGGGTTATAGTTGTGGTAATCCGGATACCATTTCCAATGAAATTCTCTATCAAGAATGCTTGAATCTTTCACAATAAAACTAAAAACGATAGTATCATTTGGGCAATATCCGGCTGCCAGAGTGGTTTCTCCATTAATAGTCATTTCAAAGTAACTGTTTTTTGGGGGGCTGTTTTTCTTTTTAGATTTTTGGGCAAAACCAAAAGAAACGATACAGCAAATGAAAAGTAAGAGTGTAATTTTCTTTGACATTATTGTAATAATTTTTGCGGCTGCAAATTTACAAGTTTTATTAAAAGGAACGAATGTTTTTAGAAATTTTGAGTAAAAATTAGTTTGAGGTGTTATGAATGGGATTCCGAGCGCAGCGAGGAATCCCTTCCCTACCCGTAACGCGTTGTCATTCCGAGCGCAGCGAGGAATCCCTTCCCTACCCGTAACGCGTTGTCATTC
>JAIRVY010000105.1 GCA_031253655.1 Bacteroidales bacterium | reverse complement strand
GGTTCTTTTTTTGTCTTTTTCATAAAAAAAAATAGGTTTTCAAATTAATACTTTTTTTAATTGAAACCCTAAACTACTTTTCTATCGAAATAGTGCACTTTATGCTGACGACTTACATTAACAAATATTCCGTAACCGGTTCTTTTATTCTACAATAAGTTTTACTTTATTGGAAACAAAATAACCTCTAAAGATTTTATTTTCATCAGGTCTATTATTATCTGAAAAACTTGAAGGATAAATATTATTCTCACTCGTTTCTTGAAAAGAGTAAACAAAATACAAATAATACTCCCCTTTTGAAAAGATATAATTATACTCATATAGCAAAGGGAATAACACCAAATTTTGGTTTTTAATACTTATTTCATATTTTGCCAAATCATAATCAAGTACATCATTTTTATCTAATTGCTTTCTCACAAATATTTGCTTTGAAGAAACAAATGTTCGAGACATAGCATTCTTAAATTCATCTTTAGGTTTTCTAAATTGGGGGTATGTAAGAGTAGGAAAAATAATATGATTGTTTTTATCCTCAATAACACAAGATAATCTACTAGTTGTTTCTTTATAGAAATCACGTCTCAAATCCGAAATCATATGTGATGGAGAAGCATATTTATTAAAATAATAGAGATATAGACTATCTTGTAAATTTTGAACAATAATTTCAGCATTAAATATTGTTGCTTTTGGATATTCCTTTTTTACTACTACCGAATCAGTTATTATGAAAATAATTTCGTGCGTATTTTGGCAATAGATAGTTGCATGAATACAAAAGATTATAATAAATATATATATTTTCATATTTTTTTTTATTTTGTTATGGAAGTCCTAATAACCATTCATAATATCTAATAACATTTAATCTTTGATTTGTAGGATACCAATACTGAGTAATCCGATGTGTTTGAAGTTCAATAAAGTTATTATTAGATACACTAAGCATCCGAGCATGATCTCCATTATACAGTTGATAAGAATGTCTCCACTCATGACCCAAAGTTCCTATTCCTCTATTGCTTCCTCTCCACATAGATCTTACAGAATTTGGTGATACATAAATGTCATTATTAAAATAACAATCAAACCCATCAGTAGTTACATCTTGATGGCCCGACACATAAAAGCCATTGCTTTTTTGGCCTGCAGAATTAATCAAATTGCCATTCTTTAATCTATAATCAATTCCATATTCACTTTTTAGAGCGGCGAGATTCTCATTATTAGCTAAATATGCACCACCAATTTCAGATTCACCAAATTTAGAATTTAGTACAGCTTTGTTATTTTCAACAAATATCGCAAATTTTTCTTCTAATGTTAGTTTTGGAGAACCATTCCAAAAAGTCTTCCCTTCCATTTTAGCCTGAATCCCTCCGGAAATTCCCCCAAACAAACCACCCATACCCATTCCCATCAATCCACTTTTCCATATAGCATTCGCGTTTCCTGTCATTCCATATTGCATCAATCCACTCATTGTCCCCGTAAACGCTCCGGTAGTTGCTCCGGTTATTGCCCCTGCCCAAAAACCTCCTATTCCGGCTGAAGTCAAAGCGGGTGTCATAGCCAATCCTATACCCGCAGACATTCCTCCCATTATTCCCCCAAATACAGTATTGATAGCAAATTGACTCCAACTCCAGTTCTGAAAACCGCCCGGACTAACTGCAACGTTGACTGTATAAGATGCAGCAGCAATTGCAGCACCAATAGCAATTGCGATTAAGATAGGATGATCTCCACTTGGATCAGTATAAGCGAGCGGATTATTTCGTGCATAATTGTAGCGGTTATAATCCTGCGTAAACGAAGAATTTGCCACGTACTTGTCGGGAGAGAAGAATCTGCCGATTACGGGGTCATACAACCGCCCGTTCATATTGATAATCTTGAACTGCGGGTAGTGCTCGTGCCCCGTGAAACCGCGGCGGGTAATGGGGAAAGATAATTCAAGAAGCGTGTCGCCGCGCGGGTGAGTAGTTGAGCAGATGTACTTCTGTTCAAAAGCATAATTGCCCCAGGGGTCAAAACTGTTGCGCTGTACCACAGTCCCATATATGTCGGTTAGGGCGCAATAACTACCCAAATGGTCGGTGTGAATGTAATAGATTATGTCTGTGGTGTCTGTGTCTGTACTAAGGAGAATATTCGGGTCTTCTACACCGGGGTCATAAACAAGAGTATCGTCCTGAATAGTAATATCACGGTTTCCTATATGCAACGCTACCACATCGCCATCGCCGTATATATAATGATGATAGAACACATTTCCTGCTGCGTCTTTCACTCTTTCGTAATACTTGTTCGAGTAGTAGTGCGTATTTACCACCGTATCGTTTTCTTTAAACACCGCCTTGTTGCGCTGTCGGTGGGTGCCATAAGAGAGTTCAATTTGGCGCGAAAGCAATCTATCGCCCTCTGTTATTTGGGTAGGTTGGTTAAAACAGTTGTAAACTACATCACATCTGTTTTGAGAGATAAGGTCGGGATTGGGGCACTCAATTTGTGTTACGGCGTGTTTTTTCACAGGGTCGTAAATATATTCCCCTACCTGAGAGTTGCTGAGTATATTGCCGTTGGGTTGGTAAGTGAAATTTTGAACAACTTTTTTTCCTCTGTAATTGTAATAGGTGTTTTTGGTAAGTCTGTCTAAATTATCATAAATATATCTCTCGTTTTGATTTACCGTATTGTCTGTTCGTGAGATCATTAACCCTTTTTCATTATAGTCATACACATAGTTCATCACTACTCCGTTTCCTCTATCATCAAACGTTCCGCCTGTTCCGCCTCCTGTACCGATAGTATCGCTCTGCATTCCCGCAGTGGTTTTAATGCCGGTAATCATCCCGAAATCATTGTAGTTGTATTGGGTAACTATCGGTATTACGTGATTATTTCCATAAGCAACCCGGATAGGCTGTTGGTACTTGTTTCGCAAATTAACTTTATAAATGAGGCTGCTATCGCTGTTGCGTCTAATCTCTTTCAGTTTGCCGTCTGTTGTGTATTCGTAATCTACTGCAAAGTCGCCTCCCGGATATTTCAGTTGTTGCAATTGACCGTTTTGGTTGTAGGTATAATAAAATGTGCCTATGCCGGCGAATTTGGATGCCACTCTGCCGAGATTATCGTAGGTGTATTTTTCCAACAGTTTGCCCGCTACCTCTATGGATGACACTTTCCCAAGCGCTTTATTTCCAGTATCGTAGTGGTAAAGCACTGAAGGCGGAAAGGGTAAATGATTGGGGTTGTCGGTAAAGTTTTCCGAGGTTATTCGTCCTATCGGGTCGTAGGTGTAAAAGGTAATATTGCCGTTGGCATCGGTTTGTTGTATCAACTCGTTAAATTTGTTGTACTCAGAAGTAATCGTTCCCGCATTGGGCTCGGTAATCTTCAGACGATTACCCCATAAATCTGTTTCAATGGTAGTGATAGCGCCGTTGGAGGCAACTTGAGTTCGGTGTCGGGGTTTACTGTTTGAGGTAATAACGGAATATGAATAAATTATAGTTCCGCCCGGGTCTTGTGCCTGAGTAATTCTTCCCAGCGCATCGAAGTATTTCCATGTAGAAATACCGCGCAAGTGGTCGGTTGTCGTTATTTTTCTATTGTTGTAAGAATAAGACAAACTGCAATAAGGCGAAATTTCATAGGTTTTTCGTCCAAAATTATCATAAAAATACTCACTCCAAATTTTTGTGTTATCGGGGTCGGTTAAATTAGCGTAAGGATAGGAAGTTTGGATTACTTGTCCTTTGTTATTGTATCTTGTATCATAATAGTTTTCGTCAATAAAACGACACACCTCTCTACCCAGCATATCGTAATATACAATTAGTTCCGGTTGGCCTGTGGTGGTGGTTTTGGTGCAGTATTTGGCGTTGGACGGGAG
>JAIRVY010000095.1 GCA_031253655.1 Bacteroidales bacterium | reverse complement strand
TATGGCGCGACTATGTATTTGGTAAACAAACGATTTTGCAACTTAGTGAGCGATATGGTATCAGCCAAAGTACCGTCAGTCGTAAGCTTGACGGCATTCGAGTTCCACGCATTATTTCCTCATCAAAAAGTGTTGTAGTTTTGATGGATTTATTTATAATCATTAAAAAAATCTTGCGTATTGACATAAAAACAATTAAATTACAATGTCGTTTAGTTAAGGAAAAAAGTTTTCTATTTCATATAAATAAAGCTCTTTGACATTTTGGGATTAGCCATAAAAGACTTAAATTTGCCGTATAAATAAAGGGGGTTCCCCTTTCAAAAACGAGAGCGATTATAGAACAGAGTTATTAACACACATATCAGGATTAATTGATGAAGAATCATTTGTCAGCCGTTCCAAAGACGGCTCAGAGGGACAATTCACAAGGAAGAGGAAATTGTCTTTCAAATCACTGGTAATTATGTTGTTACGTGGTATCAAGTCATCACTTCAACGGGAATTAGATTCCTTTTTCAAGATCGTTCTATCCACTGATTACAATATTCGAGCCGTCACCAAAGGCGCCTTGAGTCAATCTCGCAGTAAGCTCAAGCCTGAAGCCTTTAAGGAAATCAATGATGTTGCCTGTTCCAGTTTTTATGCAGGCGCCCCCTACCGTAAGTGGCACGGTCATCGGTTACTGTCAACAGATGGTAGTCGATTGCATTTGCCCAATCATGAGACAATAACAGAAGAGTTTGGCGAATATTTGGTTGGTCGTAATGGAGACACCCCTGTTTCGATGGCATTGATTTCTCTGCTTTATGACCCGTTGAATCTGTTGACGATAGATTCTCAAATTGGTTCTTGGAGTGAGAGCGAACAGGAACAGCTATTGCGGCATACAGATAAGTTACAAGTTGGCGATTTATTGCTTGGCGACCGTGGTTATCCGAGCATATATTTGTTTTATCTGTTACGCAGCAAAGGAGTTGATTTTTGTTTTCGGATGAAGGAAGACTGGTGGTTGGTTGTGAGGAATTTTGTCGAAAGCGGACAAAAAGAGATGATAGTTGAGTTTTCTCTTCCTTCAAGAGACATCAAAAAACCGCATGGAGTTGATTTTAAGGAGGAACCTCCTGTTCGTTGCCGACTTGTTGTGGTAGAATTAGAAAACGGAGAAAAGGAAGTTCTTTGTACATCGTTAATTGATACTGTTCGTTATCCATACGATTTATTCAAGGAACTTTATCATCTTCGCTGGGGAATTGAAGAAGGATATAAACTCCTGAAGGAACGCTTGGATTTGGAAGACTTCTCCGGAAAGACAGCCAAAGCAGTCAAACAGGATTTTCATGCGAAAATATTGATGATGACCTTATGTGCCGCATTGTCTTTCCCAATTGAGGAAAAGGTGCGTCAGGAAAGTCTTCAGGAGAAAAATAACAATCAGCGTAAACATGAGAAGAAACTCAACCACACATCCGCATTAGGTATGTTATACGATATTGCAATAGGCTTATTCATCGAAAAAGATATCAAAAATGCGTTGGACGCCTTCGACAGACTGATGATGAAAACTTGTGAAATCATAAGACCAGGTAGAACTAATCCTAGAAATCATAAACCTAAGAAAGTTTATTATATGAATAAGAAGAAGTTATAGCTTAACTAAACGACATTGTTATAAAATATATGAACTTTCAGAAGAAGAAATACAATTCATTGCAAACCAATAAGTTTCATTTCTTCTTCATTCAAATCATAAAGGTCATAAATTAAATTATCAATACCGTTGTAATTTTTTTCTTGTAATAATGTTTCTATTTTTCGCTCAGTTTCTTCATTTGGCAAAATTACAGGTAATTTTATTAAAGCGTGCTTATTGTATTGATAACCATTTGTGCCTAATTCAATACTCGAAAAGATTTTTTTATATGCAAATTCAAATAATTTAGAAGAAAGTGTTGCCTGAATATATTTTGCGTTTTCAGAAATTAACATAAAACAAGTTTTATCAATAAACATACTTTCTATATCAAAAGCAAAATACGCTCCTTGTGTGGTTTCGGGATATATAATTTTCTGTTTAGAAAAATCCTCGATATAAGCACAGTTTCTTAAATTGTACGGAGTATCGCCTTTGTCTTGCCGCTTTTTCAATTCTGGATAATATTTATCTAAATGGTTTTTAATTGAAGGATAATCATTTATGTCTATGGATTTTATGCTTTTTTCTTTTATACCGTTATGCGTATTTATCAGCCATAAATCTGCAAAGTCATAACCATACCTTTTTATATCCCTGCCGCGCAAAATAGGTCTTATTATTTCGGCACTTTTCGGGTCTTCGGCAATCAATTTTTCTTTTGTTTCGCCGTCAATGATAAATGCCTCGTTGTATCCTGTCAAAACGCCACGATAAATGTTAATATCCCAATCCTTCAAAGGCGTGCCAACAGCCTCTATTTTAGCCTTTATGCGCTGTTCTATCGGACTTAAAATTACCCACGAACTATCGGAGGATTGCGGGTCGAAGCCCGCAATGACGGCGTGTTGTCTAACAAAAACGCTCAAATCTTTTATACCTTCCTTTTTCACAATACAAGCCTGCGTTTGTTGTCGGTTTTTATCCTTGCCGAACATTAAGATATTCACATCTACCGTTGCTTCTTCAAACACTTTTACGCCTGCAAAATCAATCAACAGTTCGGGGTTGGTATTTTCGACAAAAAACTTTCGTGTGCTTTCGCCATAGCCGGCTCTCATCCACTTGTTGGAAGTGATAAAACAAAGTCTTCCTTGCGGTTTCAATAAATAATAACCGAGTTCATAAAACAA
>JAIRVY010000015.1 GCA_031253655.1 Bacteroidales bacterium | reverse complement strand
TTCTTTATTAAATGATTTTTATGTTGATAAATCCTTCTACATAATTCGTTAGTTACTCCAATATAAAGAGTTGTTTTATTTTTGTTTGTGAGAATGTAAACATAACCTCCTTTAGTCATCTTCAATTAATTTTGTGACAAATAAACAATTTTGTAAAACATCAAAATAAAAAATAACGCCTCATACTAATTTTTAACCAATAATTCATTAAAAAAAAAAACTATTTTTGCGCAGAATTATTTTTCACAAAAATTTATGAAAAAAGAGATTATTACATTTTTCTTTGTTTTTTTTGCCATTTTTACGCAAATTTTTGCACAAATTCCATCAGGATATTACAACTCAACTAATGGAAAAAAAGGAAAAGAACTTCAAATTGCATTAAACCAAATTATTAATAATCATCGAACGGTTTCCTACGCTGATGTTTGGATTTATTATCAATATACGGATACAAAACCTAACGGCAAAATTTGGGATATCTATTCCGACAATCCGCAGGGTGAACCTGCTTACGAATATGATTATAAAACAGGACAATGTATCAACATTGGAAATAAAGAAGGAGTTTGTTATGCACGCGAGCACTCTTTTTGTCAAAGTTGGTTTGGAGGCGGACAAGGTGCGCCCTATTCCGATATTTTCCACGTCTATCCGGTAGATGGCTGGATAAATACCATGAGAAGCAATAACCCGTATGGTGTTATAGCTAATGCTGAAACTACTTTTTCAAATGGTTCAAAATTAGGAAAAAACACCTATCCCGGTGCGCCCAATGATAAATGTTTTGAACCTATTGCCGAATTTAAAGGAGATATTGCCCGCTCTTTTTTCTATATGGCAACACGCTATATGTTTGAAGATAACGGATTTCAAAACCCCTCGCCCATGACTATCAAATCTCAACTGCAACCGTGGGCACTGAAAATGTTGATGGAATGGCATTATGAAGACCCCGTAAGCCAAAAAGAGAGAGACAGAAACCAGAATATCTATGCGATTCAAAAAAATAGAAACCCTTTTATTGACCATCCGGAATGGGTGGAGAAAATTTGGGGTAACGATTCAATTAACCCAGTGTTAATTACACAAGAACGACCTCCCGAAAAACCAAAAATTAAATGGTTTGAACTTACCGATAACCGTACCTTGAAAATCACTTTTACTCAACCAATGGTTACTTGGACAATTACAAATCCTCTAAATTACACTATCAAAGAAGCAGTCTCTATTACTTCCTTGCATTGTAAAAATGACACTTTAGTGGTGCATATCGGAGGATTGTTTTCTCAAAATGCCATGTATCAATTAACTGTAAAACACTTGTTGGCAAATAACATGGCTTTTCTGAACGACACAGTTATTACCTTTAAATATCCCTACTTAGTTGAACAGAAACCTTTGCTGGCGTGGACTTTCGATACTTTACAGGGCAAACCAAATACCCCGAAACTTATTGCTGCCAATTTTCATCTGTTGGACACAGTTTCAGAAGCTGTTTTGTATTGCGATGGAACTTATGGTTCAAGTGATTTTCTATGTGCTGCATCGGGAACAGAGTTGGAATCTTTTAGCGGCACTACGCTGGGCGACCCACGAACATCTCCCAAAGCTGGAAACGCTATCGCTTTTGCCAATTCAACAGCTAACGGGAAATCAGTAGTATTCAAGTTCCCTACTAAAGGTTATTTTAACTTGTCGATGAGTATGGCAGTACGCAAAACAGCAACGGGTTTTGACAAACATCAATGGGAGTGGAGTTTAGATGGGGAGAACTATTTTCTGATTGAGAGTACCGCTACCTGCCCGAATATTGACGGTAATTTCGTACTTACTACATTAGATTTGAGAGCGATAGATGAATTAGATAACCGAGAGAATGCTTTCCTTCGATTAACATTACTCGGCTGCAAAGGGGCATCGGGGAATAACCGGTTTGATAACATTACCCTACACGGAGTTACTATCCAAGAGCACAATTCAATACCTGAAAAAAAAAACGATAGAACCTTTTTCATCGCCCCAAATCCTACCACAGGGCAATTACGGATTACAAATTACGAACTACGAATCACTGATGTAGAAATTTATGATATTTTCGGCAAAAAAGTAGGGACAAACCTGCGCGTTTGTCATAATGCCGATGAGATACTTTTAGACATTTCGCATTTACCTGCCGGCATTTATTTTCTGAGAATTCAAACTGAAAAAGAGATTATCACAAAAAAAGTCGTAAAATACTGATAATTAATAATTAATAAATAGTATTAAATATTTATCTCACCGTTTTCACAATCGCTTCCACTTCGCGTAGGTAATTGCGCTTATCTTCGGTTGGTGCATACACAAAACCATCCACCGAAATTGTTTGGTTAGAACTGCTACATATAAAAGAAAAGTTGTAAAAAGGACCACCCATTTTATCGCCTACAGTTTCCCATAGTCCTCGCAATTCTGCTCCTGTATTTGGTCCAATGCCCACACTTTCAGTATATAATGGAAATGGCTCTATTTCTGCAACAATAGGATAAGCGCTCAGAACTGCTCCCGGAATATAAGCTTTGGTTTTATCATTTCGCACAGCAATTAAGGATTCTCTTGATAAATTTAAGCCTGAGGTTCTGTAAATCATTATAAATCTATCGTTTCTTGCTGTTCTAAAGCAAAGCCAAATAAAATCCTTTTCTTCCCGGGCAATTCTGTAATTCTTTGGAACAGTAATAAATATGCCAAATCTCTCTTTGATTCTCTTTTCAATAAACGCGTCATTATTTTCTAACGCATAAGAGATAACTCTTCTCAAATCATTTTCATAAAGTATGTTAATAATTTCATTTTCATTCTGTTGAAACAAAAGTAATAAACTATCCATAGAATTACCCCTAAAAAAGATATACACTTGTGGTTTTGCCCACACATTTTCTTCAAAACTTATTGTATTTGAATAAGAATTACTGTCAATTTCAAATTGTAAAATACTTCTATGTCTTTGAAAATATGAATTTAAATCTTTATTTTCCAACCTAAGTAGGTCAAACATCGGTTCAATTTGATTGAGTGCAGGTTGGGGTTGCATTAATGTTTTTTCAATATAATTTCTAACGAAATCCGAACTCTGTTTACTATCTAAAATCAGAATTATCTCTCCTGCTTTACCGGTAGAATAGTGTTCAACAATAAATCTCTTGCCACAAGAAGTAAATATTAACAAACAAATTGTGAATATCAAGACTTTGCGCCCATTGCGAATATTCATTGTGCCTTTGCGGTTAAAATGTTGCAATTTATTTAACATTCAAAGTGTATTAGTTAAAAATCTCCATACAAATCATACGATTCCGCTTTTTTTATCAATACCGGATAAAACTCTCCGATATTCAGTCTTTTTTCCGTATTAACAAATACTGAATTGTCCACCTCAGGAGAGTCAAACTCCGTACGTCCCACATAATAATTGTCTTCTTTTCTATCTAATAATACGCGTAGCACTTTTCCAATTTTTTCATGATTGTGTTGCAGAGATATTGTTTCTTGCAATTCCATAATTTCTCGTACACGATGGTTTTTCTCTTTGGTTTTTATCGGGTCGCCAAGTTCATAAGCAGATGTGCCTTCTTCCGGCGAATAGGCAAATACGCCCAACCGTTCAAAACGCATTTCTTTGACAAATTCCATTAATTCGCGGTGTTCGCTTCTTGTTTCGAGCGGATATCCGGAAATTAAAGTGGTACGCAACGCAATTCCGGGAACAGTGTTTCTAATCGTTTCTAAAAATTTATATATCTGTTGTTTACTGCTTCCGCGTTTCATACTTTTCAATACAGAATCGCTGATATGTTGCAAGGGTATATCCAAATAACGGCAAAAAACGGAAAACTCGTTCATTACTTCTAATATTTCATAGGGAAATCCCATGGGGTATGCGTAATGCAACCGAACCCATTCCAAGCCTTTCACTTCTGCAAGTTTGCGCATCAATTTTGCTAGCATTCTTTGCTGAGAAATGTCAATTCCATAATATGTTAAATCCTGTGCGATGAGTAACAGTTCTTTTACACCTTGTTGGGTTAACATTTTCGCTTCCTGCACAATCGTATCTATGGGTTTAGAAACTTGGTTGCCTCGAATGAACGGAATAGCGCAAAAGGAACATTCGCGGTCGCATCCTTCCGAAATTTTTAAGTAGGCGTAATGTTTAGGTGTGGAAAGGATTCTGTTTGGAAATTTCAGTAAATCAAAATCCTTTTCTTTCAAAAATTTATGCAGTTCCGAAAAACTAAAAAATCCATCCGTTTCGGGAATTGCTTCTTGCAGTTCATCTTTGTATCTCTGCGATAAACAGCCTATAACGAATACTTTGCTTATTTCGCCACGTTGTTTTCGTGCTATTTGAGTAAAAATCTCATCAATGGATTCTTCTTTGGCATCTTGAATAAAACTACAAGTATTAATGATAACAATATCAGTTTTTTTTGTATCTTCAAATACAACATCATACCCTTTTTCTTTCCATTTTGCTGCAATAACTTCCGAGTCCACCGTATTTTTAGAGCAACCTAATGTTATGATGTTAATTTTCATAAAGAATAAATTTTTGCGCAAAAGAACTATTTTATTTTTCAAAACCCTATTTTTGCCAAAAATTTATGAATATGAGAAGTTTTGGAAGCGACAATCATTCAGGCGTTCATCCTGCCGTTTTAGAGGCTATTCATCAAGCAAACGTTGACCACGCCTGCGCGTATGGCGATGATGAATACTCGGAAAAACTACAAAAAAAAATTGAAGATATTTTTGGAACTACTGCTGCTATTTTTCCTACTTTTAACGGTACCGGAGCTAACATCTGCGCACTACGTGCTTGTACTCTGCCGTTTCATGCCGTTTTATGCTCCGATACCGCACACATTTTTGTGGATGAATGTGGCGCACCCGAATTTTTGACCGGCGCTGCGTTGAAAGCCATCCCCACAAAAGATGGAAAGATAACGGTTGGAATGTTGAAACCGTTTTTAGATGCGTTTGGTTTTGAGCATCATTCGCAACCCAAAGTATTGTATATTTCGCAAGCTACCGAATTGGGAACAATTTACAAACCGGAAGAGATAAAACAATTAGCCCTATTTCTTCATCAACACAATATGTACTTGCACGTTGACGGAGCCCGCCTTGCAAATGCCGCCGCTTTCTTACAATGCTCTTTAAAAGAGATTACCATAGATTGTGGTGTGGATATTCTCAGTTTCGGAGGCACTAAAAACGGATTATTAATAAGTGAATCAGTCATCGCATTGCGCCCTGAACTATCTGAAAACATAAAATATATCAGAAAACAATCCACACAATTGTTTTCAAAAATGCGATTTATATCTACTCAATTCTTAACTTATCTTCATAATGAATTATGGTTATCCAATGCGCTGCATGCCAACAAAATGGCACAACTATTAAGAAGAAAAATGGAAGAGATTGCCCCGTTTGAATTTACGCAACCCACCCAAGCCAATATAATTTTGGTAAGGTTCTCCCCTACCCTTATTGAAGAAATGTTGAAGCATCACTTTTTCTATGTTTGGAACGAGAAAACGCACGAAATAAGATTGGTAACCTCTTGGGATACAACAGAAGAGGATATTGAGAGGTTTGTGAGAGATTTAAAAATTAAGGTCAGGCGTTGTGGATTAAGATAAAGAATGTAAAGTATTGAAAGACGCTTGTTGCCAACTTAGAATAATTTGTTAAAGTTAGTTCTACAGTTTTTTTAACAATTTGAGAGATAACTCTGTATAGGGAGGATAGCGCAAAGGTATATCAATAAATTTTGATTTGTGTAATACGCTTTTATAGTGTGTAAATGCGTCAAAGCCGGCTTTGCCGTGATAGTTGCCCATACCGCTTGCGCCCACGCCGCCGAAAGGCAGACGCGACACAGAGAGATGTACAATGGTATCGTTTATACAACCTCCGCCGAATGAGATATTTCGTAAAAAATTACGCGCTACTTTTTTGCTGTTTGAGAACAGATAAGCAGCCAAAGGCTTAGGGCGACTGTTTATTATTTTTACCACTTCATCCATATTTGAGTAGGTAAGCACAGGAATAATCGGACCAAAAATTTCTTCACACATAACAGGCGCAACCCAATCAACATTCTCAATAATTGTGGGTTCAATTTGCAAAGTATCAATATTTGATTTTCCGCCAAAGACAACCTTTTCTTTTTCCACCAATCCAAGCAAACGATTGAAATGCTTTTCATTGATTATTTTAGGATAATTGGGATTACAGTAAGGTTTTTCGCCATACATCTCCCGGATGGCAGTTTTCATTTCATCCAACAGTTTTTCTTTTATTGATTCTTGAACATAGATATAATCGGGAGCTACGCAGGTTTGTCCGGCATTTACAAATTTCCCCCACACGATTCGTTTTGCCGCTATCTTCATGTTTGCTGTCTCATCTACGATGCAGGGGCTTTTCCCTCCCAGTTCCAAAATAACCGGCGTTAAATTTTGAGCTGCCGCCTGCATTACCGTTTTGCCTACGGTTGTGCTGCCTGTAAAAAAAACCAAATCGTAATTTTCATCTAATAAGGCTTTATTTTCTTCACGCCCGCCCTCAACAACAGTAACATGCTCATTTTGAAACAATTCGTCTATCATTTTGGCTATCAACGATGAAGTTGCAGGTGAATAGGCAGAGGGTTTTACAATTGCACAATTTCCGGCAGATACAGCTGCAATAATCGGCGCTACCGTAAGCATAAAAGGATAGTTCCATGGCGACATGATAAGTGTTACTCCGAATGGTTCCGGATAAATACGCCCATGAGATGGGAAATTTTTCAAATTTGAAATTACATATTTAGAACGAGTCCACTTGCAAATATGTTTTAATGTACATTTCAACTCATCAAGCACAGTGCCTATTTCAGTAGCATAAGCCTCAAAGGGCGGTTTGTTCAAATCGGCTTTCAGCGCAGCCATGATTTCTTCGTCGTGCCTGCATATCCATTGTTTTAATTTTTTTAACGATTCAATGCGAAAATTCACATCTTTTGATTTTCCGGTATCAAAAAATGCGCGTTGTTTTTGTAAAATTTCTGAAAATTTGTTCATAATTAAACCTCCTTTAATATTTTGTAATATACTTTTTTCATCTCTTTTAGTTTAAAAATTATCGGCACCGGATATAGCGGATTTGCTTCCTTTAATGCACGTTTTGCAAGTTTAGGAACATCTTCTTTCTTTAAATCGGAAATTTTGTCCGGAATACCCATTTTGGCGTTCATTTCACGAATGGCTGCGATAAATTTTTCAGCATTTTCCTCGTTGGTTGCCGTTTTATTTGCCAAACCGGCTGCAACTGCCATTTCAGACAAACGTTTATGAATATGTTTGCCATACATATCTAAAATATGAGGCATGATGGCTGCATTTGCCAATCCGTGCTGTGTTCCGTATTCGCCGCCAAGCGTATGCGCTACTGCGTGAATATTACCTACATAAGCGCGGGTAAAAGCCTTTCCTGCTAAAAAAGAAGCATCTTGCATATTTTTCCGAGCAGCAATATTTTGCCCGTCTGAAAAAGCGACAAACAGATTTTCAAAAATCAATTGGGTTGCTTTCAATGCGTCTTTCCGTGTTTGGCAAGTATTGCATTGTCCAATATAGGCTTCTACTGCATGACTGAGTGCATCCATCCCCGTATATGCTGTTAACAAGGGCGGCAGACCTATGGTTAGCGCAGGATTCATCAATGCGTAATGAGGAAATAATGATGGATCGGTAATGGCGTATTTTTCGTGTGTAACGCTATTGGTAATGACGGCTGCCAAAGTATTTTCGCTGCCCGTACCGGAGGTAGTAGGAATGGCGACGAACAGGGGGATTCTTTTCAATACTTTAAGCGTTCCTCTCATCTTAGGAATAGTTTTTCGCGGACGCGCCACTCTTGCTCCTACCCCCTTGGCACAATCTAAAGGCGATCCGCCGCCAAGAGCAATAATGGCTGTACAATCCTCCATTTTATAAAGTACAAGCGCCTCTTCGGTATTTTCAATCGTTGGATTTTGCAATGTTTTATCATACATAATGCAACGAATACCATTAGTATGCAACTTGTTGAGCAATTCTAAATGAAGTTCTGCCTTAACTATTCCCACATCGGTTACAAGCAGCGCTGTTTTCACATTTTTTTGAGTCAAAACTTCTACGAGTGAATCAAAATTACTTAATATTTTCGGAAACCTCCAAGGAAGAAGAAAGGAGGCGCATCGAAAAAGAAATTGATAAATACGACAATACAATTTAAACATAGTATATTTTCTGTTTTAGTGAATAAAATTTGTTCTTTCTCTTGGCTCCTGTTTTGGCATTTCTACTCCCAATTGTTTTCCTGCTTCTAAAGATTTAAGTAACCAAGCCATATTATATCCAAGAATACGCATAGTTTGTAATCCTTCTTTATCTTGTCTTACTTCCACCGGCGAGTTCCCGTGAACCATATTCCAGTATTGCGAGGAAACAACCGGCATATTGTTAATCATAAAATACTGATTTAACTGAAGTAATGCTGCTGTTGTTCCCGCCCTGCGAGCCGATACAATCCCGGCACCCGGTTTATATGCCAAATGGTTGCTTCCGCTATAAAAAAGTCGGTCAAGAAAAGATTTCATGGTACCATTAATACCCGAATAATAGACAGGACTTCCAAAAACAAACCCATCAGCCGTTTTCGCCTTTTCAATCATCTCATTCACAATGTCATCGAAAACACATTGGTTCGTTTTTTTACAACTGCCGCAAGCAGAGCAGCCACGAACTATCTTGTCGCCAATTTGAACAATTTCTGTTTCGATACCACATTCGGTTAGCGCTTTGGCAACTTCGCTTAATGCTGTAAAAGTGCACCCTTCACTATTAGGGCTACCATTAATTAAAAGAACTTTCATAATTTTTTCTGTTGAATCGTTAATACTAAGTTTGTTTGTTTCATTTGCAATAAATGACTTGTTCATATTGTTATTGCAAGCACCTAAGAGGCTTAAAATCAATATTGTTAATAAATGCTTTTTCATTGGTGAAATTTAAGGGTTTAATCTATTTATTCGTAATTCGTAATTCGTAATTCGTAATTCGTAATTCTTAATTGATAAGGAAACCGTATTCATATACTTTATATCCAATTTTTTTTGCTAATAGTTTAACTGCTAAACGTAAATTTTCGATGAGTTCATTGTATTTTTCATCTGTACTTTTACTGTTCATGGTGCCTTTTTCGTTTCTTCCCTGAAAATGCTCGCGAATATCGTACAAACTTGCATTTACGTTGTAGCCATCCCTTTTGCGTTCAGTGAGCGAAGTCGAACTGAACGCGACATTTACGTTGTAGCCATCCCTTTTGCGTTCAGTGAGCGAAGTCGAACTGAACGCGACATTCGCGGAGAATTTTTGGGCGTGGTAATATTTCCACAAATCTAATCCGGCTTTGAAAACTAAACGGGCGGTTTCGGAAAATTCGCGTTTCATGGGGGCGGTATTTGTGTCGGCGTAGTAGGGACAGACACGTAGGTCTGCCCCTACGGGGTCATCATCGCCATCGGTGCCACCACCACCATATTCCTTACCATCATAAAACAACAACGGCTCGCTTACTACCGGTTCTTCTCGCTTTCCGGAAATAAAATCGAACATAAAACTACTTTCAAACTTCTCTTTAGCGCCAACTGCATATTCTGTAAAAGGAATCCAGTGATTGACTCCGTACCTTGACTGTATATTATTGTTAAACAACGTATAAGCAAGACAGTCATTTTGAAATTCCAAATCTGTTTTCCAACCGTCGTTTGGATATAGAAACTGATCGCGGTCGTTGAGCCAAGTAGCCGGAACTACCTTACGAACAGCAAAATAGATAGAGGCAACTATTAAATTTTCTTCAGTAATCATCGTGTGCCTTCCGCCTTTTTTCCTTTTGGCATTTACATCATCTATAAAAAGCATTCGTTGATTTTGAAAATCATTTCCAACAGAAGCTAAATGTCCAATAAAATTTTTAGATATTTTTTTTGAATTAATTTCAAGCCAATCGCTTATATACTTATTACCATCATAGTTTACAATATTTTTCTGTTCAGAAAATTTTCCATCTTTATCATAAATGTCAGCAAGCATTTCAGCAAATTTCTCTTTTTTACAAGTATCCCATACCATAAAACCGATAGGGAATTGACCATTCACATTATCAAAAGTATTTGCAGGAATAATAAACATCTTTTTGAGTTTTGCAACAAAAATATTTCGAAAGATTTCAAAATTAGGTGCTTGCAGAATTTTCAAAGTTGAAAATTCTGCAAGGTATGCATTAGAAATCTCGCAGAAAATTCGAATAAAAAATTGAGCAAAAATTTCACCGCTTGACTTTCCAATTACTTTTTGATATTTTTCATGAATTTTACTAATCTGAACATTTTTTCTACCAATTCCTCTTACATTATCTCCTTCGGCATACGGCGGATTGATGAAAATTACCAATTTTTTGCGTTTTTTTTCATCGTTAATAATATTTTGCAAACCATCCGGAAGCATTGAAAAATCATCGTTTAGAAAATCAAATTGAAAAACATGATTTTCTAAAAGGTTGGCTCCGTGTTGTATTCGGTCTTTCATTACGTCCACATCGGC
>JAIRVY010000119.1 GCA_031253655.1 Bacteroidales bacterium | reverse complement strand
GCAAAATTATAGACATTTTCCGTGTAACAGGAAGGAGAGAGTGTTTAACTTTCTCTTTTCTAATTTAAGGTCTTAACTTTGCTCCGAAAAGTTGCATTTATGGGTTGAATTTAGGTAATAAAAAATGTTCGGACACTTAGGATAATAAATGGTTAGTTTTTGTAATTGGTTAGTTTGTAGTATGTTGCTTGTGTTTATAATGCTATCGTTTTTCGGAAAATCAGCTATCCACATTCACCACAACCCTAACCTGTTTAAACTTTGATTGAGTTTGAAACTGTAAAAGTAGTTTCTGTAATTCCTCTTTTTTCTTTTCTAGTACAGAGTTTTTGGCAAATTTTACCCAAATCTCTTTTACATATTGACTTTGTAAACGCTCTATAAGGGGAAATTCCGGACCAAGCACCTGCTTTGGAAACTGTTTTTGCAACGCAAGCGCAATCTCCGCCGCCGCGTTGTTCACCAACTCCAAACTATTGTGCTTTACTGCGATTTTTATTAAACGATAGACAGGCGGGTAGCGAAATTTCTTCCGTTCTTCAATCTGATTTTCGTACATCGCGCCGTAGTTGTTGCCTATCACATATTTCAATGCGGAATGCCACGGCTGGTACGTTTGTATAATTACCTTTCCCGGAATTTCTTTTCTACCGGAACGTCCACTTACCTGTGCCATTATCTGAAATGCTCGCTCAAATGCCCTGAAATCGGGAAATGTGAGCAGATTATCTGCTTCCAAAATGCCTACTACGCTTACTCTGTCAAAATCCAATCCCTTGGTTACCATTTGAGTACCTACTAAAATATCGGTGCGTCGTTTCTCGAAATCGGTAATTATTCTTTGGTAGGAGGTTTTTGAGCGGGTAGTATCCAAATCCATGCGCGCCACTTTGGCATCGGGGAAAAGTTGTGCCAAAGTTTCTTCAATTTTCTCTGTACCAAACCCTTTCATTTCAATATCCATACTTTGGCAATGAGGGCAGTGAGAAGGTGCGGCAATTGCATATCCACAGTAATGGCACTTCATTAGGTTCGATTTCTTGTGATAAGTAAGTGTAACATCACAATGGATACAATTTGGCATAGTTTGGCACGAGTTACAGTACATTCTCACTGCATAGCCTCTGCGGTTTTGAAACAGAATAATCTGTTCTTTGCGATTCAGAGCAGCCGTCATATTGTCAACTAGGAAATGTGAAAAATGTCCTTCCATTTTCTTCTGTTTTCTTGCTTCAGGAATATTCTCAATCCAAATTTCAGGCAGTTGACTTTCGGCGTAGCGTTGAAAAAGCTCCACCAATCCGTACTTGCCCTGTTTTACGTTGTAATAACTTTCTAATGAAGGAGTTGCTGTTCCAAGCAATACGAAAGCCCTGTGCAATTTACCCAGCACAATGGCAGCATCGCGGGCATGGTAGCGCGGCGCAGGATCTTGCTGTTTGTAGGAGGCATCGTGTTCCTCATCCACAATAATAAGCCCCAGATTTTGATAGGGTAAGAGGAGTGCAGAGCGAGCTCCGAGAATAAGCGAGTACTTTTGCAAATCCTCCTCGTTGTGCTTCAAAACTCTATTCCAAATCTCTACCCTCTCAAACTCGTTAAATCTTGAATGATACACGCCCACCCTGTTCCCAAAAAATTTCTGCAAACGGCTCACTATTTGCGAAGTAAGTGCAATTTCAGGCAACAGATACAGTACTTGTTTGCCTTGTGCCAACACTTCTTCAATCATCTTCATATAGATTTCTGTTTTACCACTTCCGGTTATACCATGCAATAAAACCACCGAAAATTGCTGAAAAAGTTCTTTTATCTGCAGAAAACTTTTTTGCTGAATTTCCGACAGATTTATATCGTTAATATCATTCACAGCCTGTATATCGTGCAATCTACTTTTTTGTATCTCTTTCTGAACCAATATGTTATTATTAATCAGTGTTTGCAGGGAAGAAGCGGAACATTCCGATTTTTTTAGCAGTTCTGCCTTTTTCACACCGTTTTCATCTTTTTTTAACATAAGAAAGGCTAATAAAACTTGCGATTGTTTTTCAGTTTTTTTGAAAGCGCTTAATCTATCCAACAGTTCAAACAGTGCAGGTTCATCATTTAAATAGTTATCGTGCAAAAAGATGCAGGTTTCTTTTTTTGTATGATAGGGGTTTTTTATCTCTTCGGAAGTCAGAATCACTTTTTTCTCTACCAGCGATTTTATTACGGGAAAAACCTTTTGAATATCTACCACTTTTTGTGTTTCTGCCACGGTCATTCTTTGCCGGTAAGACAATGCCTCGGCAATTTTCAACTCTCTCTCGGTTAGGGAGGAGATATCGCCGTCGAAATAGGGATGCAGTATAATCAGTGTTTCGCCAGCTAATTTCAGTCCGGAGGGCATTGCTGCTGCCATCACTTCACCTTGATAACACAGGTAGTAATGGGCGAGCCACTTCCAGAATTCAAGTTGTTTTCTGGTAATAATAGGTTCAATATCAATGATATCGATTATATATTTTACGGTAGCAAATGCCGGTGGATTTGTATGAATTTCCATTACCAAACCGGCGTAGAGTTTGTTTTTTCCGAATGGAACCAGCACTCTTGTTCCCACTTTTATACTGTCATTAAAATCGAAGGGTACCCGGTAGGTGAAAGTTACGGGCAGGGGGAGTGGGAGGAGAATATTGGCGAAGCGGGTGGTCATAATAGTTTAAGATTCAATTCCCGCGCTGCATCTTTTCCTATCCAGATTGCGGTTTTATTGGTAGAGGCGGCTAATTTTTCTGCAAGTTCCAATGCTGTTTTGTGCAGACTTTTGTTTCTTTTTCCAATTTGTCGCAACGCCCAGTTGACTGCTTTTTTTACGAAATTGCGACTATCCGTTGCATATTGTTCAATAAGCGGCAAGTAGTTCAGAAACTGTTTGTCGAGTGCTTTTTTATCTCCAACTGCCAAACTTGCTATCAGAGAAAAGGCGGTGCGTCTCACAAATTCCTCGTCGCAGTGAGCGTATTCCCATATTTTTTCTTCGGCATAAGGCAAATAGCGAAAAGTGTGGAAGCAGGCGCTGTCGCAAATATCCCAAGAATAAAATTCTGAAACCCATTTGTCCATCAGTTCGGGTGAAAATTTTTTGGGTTCGGAAATTAAGGTGGCCAAACGCATGGCTTCGTGGTAGCCGGTATTCCAAAGTTCTACCGCCAATGGTTGGTTTTTCTTGTAAATTTTCTGCATTTTTTTAAGTTCCGAGGCAGGAATACCAAAGGCTTTTCCTTTGGTAACAATTCCGTAACGTTCCATTCCCGCGGTGTTTTTGGTATCGCGAAGTGCTTCCATCTTTTCGAGAATCTCTTTTATTGTGTTTGATGTCATAAGTTTTCTGTTAGAATTGAAGGATTTCTTTTAATAAATTGTTCAAGTTTGTAACCACTACGTTTTCTTTAATTGGATATGCAGAAGAAATCGGCGCAATAATAAAAGATTTATCCGGCTGCAAATCATCGATGGCGTTTCAATTTCCTTTTGTAAGTTGCGGAGATGAGGATGCTTTGCATTCCACTAAAATTAGCTTTGATGAAGTTTCAATAACTAAATCTATTTCATTTCCGGAAGAGGTTCGATAAGAATAATAGGAATATGCATATTGTAAATGGTATTTTCAATATGCAAAGATATAAACTTTTCAAAATAATTGTTTCTAACAAGAAACATTTATATATTATTGCAGAAAATTTATTTACAATGATAACGATTAATCCATCAGCCTGTAATCTATGCCAACGTTGTATAAAAGTTTGTCCTTCTGAGATATTTACCCAACAAGGAAAAGAGTTACCCCAAATTGAAAACGTTGAATTTTGTATCCGTTGTGGTCATTGCGTAGCGGCTTGCCACTCTTTTGCCATAACTCATGAACTGTTTCCGCCGGAAAAAATACATCCGATAGCTTTTTCTGAACTACCTACTCCCGAACAGATGCTGGCGCTTATAAGAAAGCGGCGTTCCAACCGTGCATTTTCAACCAGACCAGTTCCTGATGAGTACTTATCGCAAATTGCAGAGGCTGCCTACCGAGCACCCACAGCAAGCAACAAACAATATGTTGAGTTTACATTAGTTACCGACCCTGAAAAGCTTACTATTATTTCAAAATTTACTTTGGATATTTTTTCAGCGCGAATTAATATGATGGACAATGCCATAGTAAGACCAATTTTCAACAAGTTTTTTCCCGAACTTACCAAATATTTTGCCACTTTTAAAGAATGGAAATCTGTATTTGATGAAGATGGTAAGGATCATGGTGTTTTGCGAGGCGCCACAGCGGTTTTATTAATTCATGCACCAAAATCTTACCATTTTATTACTGAAGATTGCCAATTGGCTTATCAAAATGCCTCTTTAATGGCAGAAAGTTTGGGCGTGTCCCAGTTCTACACCGGATTCGTGCTTCAAGCTATTAAACAAAAAAAGGGAAAATTGGAGAAACTCTTGGGCATCAACGGGAAAATAATGTCAGGAATGGCTATCGGTATCCCTTTGTTTCAATATCCAAATTACATTGACAAAAAGGATATTGTACTGAATCGATTGTAACAGATGAAAAATTTATATTTTCGCCCCAATTTTTTAAAACATTTTTTATGATAAATATTGATTGGAAAAACCTGACTTTCGGTTATGTAAAAACGAACTACAATCTTCGTTGTTATTTTAAAGACGGTAAATGGGGGGCTCTTGAAGTGAGTACCTCAGAAACAGTTGACCTCCATATTGCTGCTACCTGTTTGCACTACGGGCAAGAAGCTTTTGAGGGGATGAAAGCCTATCGGGGAAAAGACGATAAGGTACGTTTGTTTCGCTGGGAAGAGAATTGGTTACGTATGAACCGCTCGGCTGATGGTATTCTTATGCAGCAGGTTCCTAAAGAAATTTTTGAAGAAGCATGCCGCAAAGTCGTTGAGTTGAACCGAGAATTTATACCTCCTTATGGCACAGGCGGTTCTTTATATTTACGCCCGTTGCTCCTTGGTTCCGGCGCGAAAGTAGGAGTAAGCCCGGCAGATGAGTATCTGTTCATGGTATTTGTAACTCCTGTGGGTCCCTATTTCAAAGAGGGTTTTAAACCTGTGAAAATGCAGTTGATACGCGATTACGACAGAGCCGCCCCACAAGGCACGGGTAGCATTAAAGTAGGCGGAAACTACGCCGCCAGTCTACGTGCTGGACAACGTGCTCATAAAGAAGGTTTTGCTACGGCTATCTTTGCAGATGCCAAAACAAAATTGTATATTGATGAAGCAGGTCCTGCGAATTTCTTCGCCATAAGAGACGGAAAATATATAACTCCCGATTCAGAAACCATTCTGCCTTCTATTACCAATATGTCGCTCAGAGAGTTGGCTGCCGATATGGGATTAATTATTGAACGCCGCCATGTACTGCTAGATGAGTTAGGTACTTTTGAAGAGGCCGGTGCTTGCGGAACAGCCGCGGTAATCTCACCTATTGGAATAATTCAGGATAGAGACACGGGAGCGGTGCATCAGTATTCTAAAGATGGGGAGGCGGGACCATGGTGCAAAAAACTGTACGCCCGATTAACCGGCATCCAGTACGGCGAAGTGGAGGATAAATTTGGCTGGTGTACTATTCTGTTTTAGTAGGTTTCCGTTTCTTCTTTCTTTGCTTCTTTCCGTTATTTTTGCTGCTACCTGTCTGCAAGTGGCTTGCAATTCCGTTGTTTCTTATAATCTCTTTCGTTGAAAGAAGCTGAAAATCCTCCGGTAGCACAATGGCACCTCCCGAAAGCTCTTTTAATTGACTGATAATCAAATCATCGTTTACGGTATTGCGATTGTAGAGAAGGTAGAGTTTCTTCAGATGGTTTGCGAGGATTTTACCCATAGCCTCCCGTTGCGGCATAGGATATTGCGCCACTTTCTTGATAATCGATTCCATATTTCGTCCGTAAGTACGAAAACTTATTTTAGATTTTTCGTAATGATGCACAGTTTTTTTGTCGAATTTAATCTCGAACTGGGGTTTTGGGAAGGGGGCATCTACATCTAATTCATAATTTGAGATGATAAAGAGATGGTCCCACAGTTTTTGCCAGTAATCCGCAGAGTGTTCGTTGGGATTACTCTGGTTGCTATTCTCTTTGGTATCCGGATGAATCTCCGACATCACTCGAACTATGGCTTTTGCCGTTTCTGTCCGCTTTTCAC
The DNA here is from genome assembly GCA_031253655.1 of Bacteroidales bacterium. Taxonomy (GTDB): domain Bacteria; phylum Bacteroidota; class Bacteroidia; order Bacteroidales; family WCHB1-69; genus WRNX01. The sequence continues at coordinate 5,136 of JAIRVY010000119.1, read as the reverse complement.
GATCTTTGATGGAGACAGCATATTCTATCATCTTTTGCACATTTCTTCCATACTCTTTTATGGCAAGATGATTTCGGGAAGTATTATATTCAAACATAATAATGAGTGTTGATTATTATAAAACAAATTTTCTAACTAAAAACAACAACAGAAGTAAGATAAACGCTATCCAAATCACATTTCGCATACTGTTCCGGTTATTTCTTACTTTTCTCTTATCGCCCCAACTATTTTTCAGTTTTTTTTTAAATTTTTCTTTGTTATAATTTCCGGTAGTATCAATTATTTTTTCTTCCGGTTGATAAAACTGTGGTTTATAGTTGTATTTTCGCATATTTCTACAATCCATCCACAATTTTCCGTTGACTTGCAAAATATTCTATTCTACTTCTTTCGTTCACTTCTGAAATTTGAATGGCAGCTCTTTTCTTTTGGTTCATCCATTTTCTAAATTTTTCAACCATATCCCTATCATAGGAGTTTATATCAAATTTTCCGAAAGCGTGAATTCGGCAAGATTTTAACTTATCGGTGTAATAGTAACTATAATTTGTATTCAAATGAAGTTGTGAAACGTAGATATTTACTTTCTTGTGCGTTTCGGGATAATATCCGTTATAAGCGATATTTTCCATATAGTCTAAAAATAAATACAATTCTTTCTTAATAAGTTCTTTTTCTTCATCTGTAATAAATAAAACGGAACGATAATACCGTATATTATTGACGATAAATTCAAAAGATTGTTTATCTATAATAAAACTGGAATTTGTAATATTTTTGATTAACATATTGTATTTTTCAAATTCACGGCATATTTTTTCAGGGATAATAATATCAGCAAATTTTAGTGGTTTTTCATCAATATTGTATAAAAACGCCCAGTAAAAAATTTTCAAACGGTACAAGTTCATGAATCCCGAAGCAAATGGTCTGGGCAGTTTATTACACACTTCCATATATTCTGAATCGATAGAGGTTTTTATGTGTTCGAGCGATTTTACTCTTTTTTTCAGGTTGTTCATCTCTTTTGAAGAGGGGTCAAGGTAATGAAGAGGTTGCATCTGAAATGAAACTAATCCGGTGTGGAGTCCAAGAAGCCCATCTAAGGAAATATCCCAGGAGACTGCAAGGGTATTTATTTCGTGAGCAAGAAAAGTAACATCTTTACGCAATCTTCTGTAAACAGCCTCTCTCTCAATACACAGCAACTTCATTAATTCCTCAACCAACTGGTTCTTTTTAGGAAACTTTTTATTAAGTTTTTCTAAAAAAATATCATACCAAATCATTTCGTTCATATACAACTCATATTTAATTCGTAATACTACAGATGGTCCACTAACTCTCTCTGTTTCTTAAAAAATTCGATTCTGCTCCTTTCATCCACTTCAGATATTTGTGTAGATGTTTTTTTCTTCAACTGCATCCATGCCATAAAATTTGAAACCATTTCTGTGTTAAATGAAAAGATTTCATAAATTTCAAACACAATTACAAAACATATATTGGCTTGTGGGGCAAGCGTATAGGTGTAATTAGTTTCTACATTTAGTTCAGAAATATAAAGATTTACTTTATTTTGTGTTTCAGGGTAACATCCTTTATTTGCTACAATAAACATATACTCCAGCAAGGCATATAAATCTTTTTTTATCAGTTCTTTTTCAGTATCGGTGATCAAGTAAATGGAATGAAAATAACGAATATCACTGACAAGATATTCAATGATTTTATAATCCCATATAAAACTTGAGATTGGAACATGTTTTATGGCTTTATAATAGTTGGCCATAATTTTCTTCTCAGCTTTCGACAATGAAACTTCTGAGTAGGGGGTTACTACAGTGTCGTTTCCATAAAAGTAATTCCATTTGAAAAAATAAAACTGATTCAAGTAATCAAAACCAGATAATAAAGAATGGGGAATTTTATTACATATATCCATTATTTCGGCGGTAGGTTCATTTTGAAATAAGCGTAAAGACCTGACGACTGTTTTTAGGAAGTTCTGTTCTTCTTTTGAGGGTTTCAAATAATTCATCGGCTTCATTTGAAAAGAAAATTGTTCGGAATTGATTCTGGAAATTTCATCTAAGGAGATTCTCCAGGTGGTAACAATTTTTGCCATCTCTTGTGTGGAAAAAGATACCTCTTTGCGCAATCTTCTGTACGTTGCTTCCCGCTCAAGTTCTAACAAATTCATCAACTCTTTTGTCAGTTGCAACTTATTTGGAAACTTTTTATGGAGAGCATCCAAAAAAATATCATGCCAAGTTTTACTTTCCATCTCATTAATTTATTAACATTCAAAATAATACATACTGCTTCAAATCCCAATTCTCTATCACATTTTTGCAGACCAAAAGTATAAAAAAAAAGTTTGTTTCAATTTGCCACTTTTTTTCTAAAAAAGGAATTTTATTTACAAAATAACAGAGTTCCATAAAGACAATCATAGAGTATGGAAAAATCAATTTTGACTATTAGGGAGTATTTTACTTAGGAACAGTCTTTTTTGGTCTCAAACCATAGTCATCAAAAAAAAATATGCAAAAAATGATATAAAAAAGAATCATTATTTACGAAAAATGAAACATAATATATTGACAATCAATGTATTTTTGCCACCGAAAACGAACATCATTTATTTGATTAAATTATTTCTAATTATGAAACAACAAAAATTTTACCTTAAAACGACCCTCTTCACACTATTATTATATATAGTAGTAACAACAAATCTTTTTGGTCAAAATTCGATATCAAATGCCGGAACAAATTTTTTTGTAGCATTTGGAAAAAACTCAAATATTTTAGTTCCCGATTCTACTGCAGGAAAGAAGAATGTTGAATTAATTTTGAGGATTAACGCTGAAGTTCAAACCACGGTAGAACTTGTTTTCAGAAACGCCACATCGCAGAATAAAACAATAATAGTTCCTCCCGGAATTACAGATTATAAATTAACATTGGCACAGACACAGGCTTGTTACTGGGGAAAATCAACACAACCTTATTTTCCTGAGCTTGTATCGAACAAGACTTTGCAGGTACTTACTTCGGCTCCAATAACATTGGTAGCAATGAGTAGCGCCTATTCTTCTGTTGAAGCCACAGGAGTATTGCCGGTAAACAGATTAGGAACTAGGTATATTCAACAAGGCATGCCGCCAACACCTAATAATTCAAACGGTTTCGTACTCATTGCTACGGAAGACAATACTACCGTTTCAATTACTCAGACGGCTGTTTATCAGTACAATTACCCTACGTTGATGAATAAAGGAGATGTATTTTTTGTCAACGACGATAATTATGAGACGAGAGCAACTGTTATCGAAACCAGCAAACCGGTTGCTATGTTTCACAACAGTTCACGGTCTACTGTAGAAGGTAGAGATAATTATATGTTTGAACAAATGGTTCCTGTTAGCCAATGGGGTACAGAGTTTATTCTTCCCACTTCATATAATGAACTGAATGGTCAGTATGCAGGTTTTGCGCGAATTTACCCAATGGGTATTGAGAGCATTTATAATGTAAATGGGACGGCTTATTATAATAACAGTTCCAATTCCAACCAAAATATTGAAATCGTCTGGCCTGACAGTTATACTTACAGGAAACATGACCTTATTCTCAATGCTGCAAACATTAATGCAACGGCGTGTCATGTCAAAACAGATAAACAGGTAAGTGTTAGTGCATACAACATACCCAGAACAGGTGTTTTATACGATATAGCGCAACCCGGAGAGGCATGGCTGCCTCCTGTGGCTCAAGGAATACAGAAAGTTTTAGTAAGCCCTCTTGATTTTGACGGCACTCATGTGTTTTTGCAAATGTGGCATTTCTTTCTTATTATAACGCCCACTTCTACCATGAATAATACTACCATTGCTATTGACGGAGGAGTAGCGCAACCCATACAGGATTTTATTACTCAGGGCAAATTTACATGGGTTGATGCTAACGTTAGAAATAGCGGCTACGCTGTTGGAAAGTATTATTTTGGAACCAGTAACCCCAACGCAACTCCGCCTGTATTTTTACATACAAAGGCTTTAGTTGAAAACTCAAACGGAATGATTATACTGGCTTACGGGCAGGGATCATACACCAATTATTTTTATGCTGCCGGTTATGGCGGACGTGATCTCCTGTGTGAAAGTTATTATGCACCGGAATTAAAAAACAATACCGATTTGAATATTTGTTCCGGAAATATAATTAATGACGTATTCTTAAAAGGTTTAATTATACATGATGATACCGAAGATGATATTGAATATTATTCAAATGCGGCTTGTACCATTCCGTTTACGCCTATTACCACAAATATTAGCACCCAACAAACGCATACTATATTTGCAATATTTAAAAACAAATTTACAGGATGTAAAACCGAGCCGAGCGATGCATTGAGTATTCTTATAACGGTTACCAACGAACCCATAATCAGTACAATACCCCCTTTTGATGCACTTTGCGCGGGCGCTAATCTTTTGCTATCAACACCAACAGTTACCGGCAATGGCAACACGGTTTCGGAACAAGGTTGGCAATTGGAAACAGGTGTCGAGTCGGGTACATATAATAATATAGTTATTCCATATTTGGTGTCTTTATCCGATAATGGCAAAAGAGTTCGCTATTATGCGATAACTAATTGCGGAGAAATACATAGTAATGCTGTAGAAATAACCGTAAATCCAACTGTAACACCTACTATAACCATATCGGCTACTGCTGAATAATTTAACAATTTAAAAATTTAATATATATGAATGATAATTTTTTAAACAATAGGAATAGATTAGCAGGAGCAAATTCTGTTAATTTCCCGACACATCGTAGTCGTGGAATCTTGCTACGGGTATTAATGTTTATCGGATTGATATTCAGTGGTTTTTTACTTCCAATAGAGACGAAGGCAGGTGTTGGAAGCGTATATGGAGAATATACTATTACTCATGTACTTCCTAACGGTAACCAAACCATCAATACGTCCGGAGCAGTGTATGAAGTAACGGGCGGTAGCGGTATCATTACCGTTGCCAACGGCGTATCGGTAGTATTGGTATTGAATGGTACAACGCGGACGCAAGCCACTTCTCCGTTACAGATTCAAGG
>JAIRVY010000107.1 GCA_031253655.1 Bacteroidales bacterium | reverse complement strand
TTTTTTTGGTTCTTTTTTTGTCTTTTTCATAAAAAAAAATAGGTTTTCAAATTAATACTTTTTTTAATTGAAACCCTAAACTACTTTTCTATCGAAATAGTGCACTTTATGCTGACGACTTACATGTGGCGAATTATTAGTTAAAATAAAATTAAATTCTTTGTTTGTTGGAATCCAAATGATATTGATGTAATTGTCAGTATAACTAAATTTTGTTCCAGCTTCTTCTGTTGCTGTTTTTCCAAATCTGATTTGCGAATTTGATGGCTTTTCTACTTTTGTTAGTGATAAAATATGTTTGCCATCTGCTTTTTTTGCTTCAAATTCTCTCCTCTTTCTTTCCAACTCTTTTACCTGCTGTTCATCTCTCATTTTCTGTTCAAGTTGTTTAACTTGGTCTCCTTTCTCAACAAACTCAACATAACGTAGGGTAGCACCATAACTATTTTTCCAATATGTATTGTCTTTATAACCATGCCCAGGTTCAATTCTCAACAACATTTGTTCACCTGTTGCAATATCTTGTAATTGAAAATTATGATATGTAGTTCCAATCAAATTACCTTTGTTAGTAATGAAAGTGCGGATAACTAAAAAATCACTATCAAGAAGGTATGTGCGTGGTGTGTTCGCATTAATAAATCCTCTTTGATTGGCGTAGTATGTTACATCGTTTTTTTTAACGCTTTTATAGTACTCTCCACCAAATTTACCAGGTTGTTCCAATCCTTTGTAAATATCGCACAAGTAAAAATCTATACTTAATTGAGGGGTTTTTTTTCTTTTAATCCGTAAGGTATCTGGTGATATTGCTAATAAAGTACTATATTCGGAAATTTTTATTATTGAACCAATCAAGAAATCTGGTGATAATTCTTTTAATCTTTGTCTAAGTTGTTCATCAGTTGGGATTCCATCGTTTGCAACTTGCGTTTTCGCAACTGCACAGATTGCAATTAAAGCGATAAAAAATGTGATTCTTTTCATTGTTTTTTCTTTTATAAATCTCCACTTACGGCTTTCGGCTTCTCCGGTTCTGCTCTCTCAGAGCGATTGTTCGCATTGACATTCAGTCTCTTCGGTTGCGCTGTCCACCACTTGCGCTTAACGTGGTGGCATATTGCCGAAGTTGCTGCATTCTAACACTTTCAACGCGAGCAACGGCTGCTGAGCGCAGTCGAAGCATCCCGCGAGGTAAGGCAGCAATTTTGGCAATATGCTCGTTGCAGGCAGTAGAATGCCATTCCCGATTTCTTTCTTTTCAACTGTAACTTTCAGGATTTCACTATTTTTCAGAACAAGTACCGATGAACCTTCCAAAGCGTGTGAGAGCCCGAAGCCAAATATGGCGTTAGCCATTTTTGGCTGTGCGTTGGGCAAGGTGGTGTTTCTGAGTCGGTTTGTGGGTCGGAAACACGACCTTGCCCATTGGCAAAGCGACCCGATTACTCTTTCACAAACTTACTAACTATAACTCCTTTATCTGTACAAACTTTAAGAAAATAAAGACCTTTTGCTAAATCCGATGCGGATATTTTTTCTTTAAAGTTATTTTCAACTTTCAACAAAGTACCTGCTATTGAGTAGATTTCAACTTTTTCTATCAGCAATTCTGTACCTATAAAAATATCTCTACCTACTGGGTTCGGGTATATTTGAAATTGTCCAGTAATAACATTGTCAATTCCTATTATACCTTCATCTTGCGTAACATTTATAGTTCCTACAAGTAACCCATCGCAAATAATAGTTACAATTGCACTGCGAGAAGAATTAGTAGGGTTTTTTATTGCTATCATAGTAAAAGTAGCAGTATTTTTGCCACTCGTGGGTGAAATTGTAAGCCACTCCTCATTACTTGAGGCATTCCATGATTGGTTGAAAGTAACTGTAATATCATAAAAACCTCCATCTGCATCGAAATTATAGGTTACATTATCAAAGAATTTTTTCCATTCAGGTTGGCTTTCATTATTATAACTGTTTTCTGAACCTATCGGAACAAATAAATTGCAAGTTTTATATACATCATAAAAACATTGATTATCCTGAGTCGTAGGTGGCACAGGATTTAGACTATGAATTTCTTCTAATCCGCTGCAATTATAAAAAGATTGAGTTCCAATTGAATTAACTCCGCTACCAATAGAAACATTTTTCAACCCAATACAGTCTCTAAAACTGTCCGCATTAATAGTCTCGACATTATTACCTATAGTTAGATATTTTAACCCTGAAATTCCTCTGAATGGAGCGGCGTTATAGGTCCAGCCAAAACCATCGCCTATTGGTAAGTTTCTATCTAAATATAATGTTTCTAAACTATCACAGCCTTTGAAATGTTCATTAGTAGGAGACCACGCATCGCCCCAAATTTCTAATATAGGACTAGTATCTTCGCCTTTAATCTCAACCGTTTTTAATCTCTTACAGTTTTTAAAAGCTACAGCATTAATCTCTTCTACCGATGGTGGAATAATCACAGACGGCAAAAGAAAACAATCATTAAAAGCCCTTACTCCAATATATGTAACTTTTTCAGGAATAATGAGTTCCGTTTGTAATTTACTACATCCATCGAAAGCATGGTCTGCAATTGATGTTAGACTACTTCCACTTTTAAAGGTTAATGAAGTTAATTCACCACAACCTTTAAAACTGTTTTCATTAAACTTGGTAACCGAACTACCAATAGTTATGTATTTTAATTTACTTTCTTTGAAAGGAGTACCAAGAGGGCCATTAGTAAAGCCACCATGCGATTCTAAATTTCTACCTAAATACAATGATGTTAAATTATCACAACCATAAAAAGTACCATCGTTCATAAAATAAGCCCACCAAAAGCTCAAAAAAATATCGGGAGAACCGTCTTTTATATCAATGGTTTCTAATTGTGTACAATTTTTAAATGCCTCGGGATAAATTAGTGTAACTTTTTCCCCTATCGTCAAGTTTTGAAGATTAGGCATTCCGCTGAACAAAACATCTTCGTGGTCGTAGTTTCTTCCTAAAATCAATGTGTGAATCTGAGAATCCTTAAACCAATCATATTTCCAGCCTTCTGCCTGTTCAGGGCCCGTATAATAGAATCTCGTAAAATTTAAGATTTCATCACAACCTTCTACATCAAGTTTCCCGTTACAATTCCAAAATGCTTGACCTCCTATCTCAGTAACGCTACTTGGAATGGATACTACCAAATTTGAGTTTGTACAATTATAAAATGCCTGTTTATTGATTTTGGTAACAGTATTTGGAATTATTATCGTTTCCAAATAACTACAATCCTTGAATGCTCGCTCTCCAATGTTCGTTACATCGTTATGTATGACAACATTTTTTATTGAAGAATTATTAGGATAGAAATAAGGTGCATTAGGGTTCCAAGGTGCTTCGCCTCCTAAACTACTCCAAAAATCTGCCATATTGTTTGTTCCACCACCGACAAAATTAATGTGCAAAGTCTGGGTAGGAATGTCCACATATGCCTGCACAGAACTTGTAGGTGGATTGCTCCCACCACCACCATCTCCAATATGCCAAGGAAATTCGATTGTTCCATCTCCCGGATATGGTTGTCCGTAAGCATTAATTGCAAAAAAGCATACAATCAATAAAAATAAATGTCTTCTCATAAAAAATCCCTAAATTCGTGCCGGGCGCAACTTCTAAATTCTAAATTATCACAATTTCTAGGTTTAGTAGTTAAGTCCAACTTTCAGAAGTTCACGATTTTATCGCCACACACGTTCCGCCATTGCACTTAACGTTTTTGGGTATTGGCGAGGTTGCGGCTTTCACACACTTTCCAACGAGCAACCGGCGGCAAAAGTAGCAAACTTTTTCAAACGACGGTAGCGCCGCAATCTTGCCAATACCCCCGTTATAAGCAGGCGATTTTGTGTCCGATGAAT
>JAIRVY010000102.1 GCA_031253655.1 Bacteroidales bacterium | reverse complement strand
TAAAAAAGGGCAAGCTACTTCTATCGCATCGCTACAACCGATGTACCCTTGCTACATTCCTGTCCTGGGGGAGTTAAAAGGGAGCAGATCGTAGGAGACTTACCCGCGGCAAAAATATAATTAATTGGGAAAGTTTGGAAAAAATAATTATTTTCAACTCACCACCTCTTTCGGTTGTTCTTCTAAAAGAACATCCAATTGTTTGCGATAGGTGTTAAACGCTTCACTTTCAAAGAGCGAGAAGTTCATCTGAATACACAGGTTAATAACTTTTCTGAAAAATGCGCTCACCTCGTTGAAATGGGTAAAGGAAAACTCTATATTGCAGATGCCGAGAACTAAATCCAACACATATTGCTGCCGCGGAATAGGAACCAGCGCATCAATTTTGTCTAACGCATCCTGTTGTAAAATGGCAAAATCAATGAGTTCCGATTTCCAGAACGTTTGATGATAGTCAATAGGCACGCCGTCATCACCCAAAATGTTTATCTGCTCGGCAACCTCCTTACCTTTTACCATTCGGGATTTAATTTCATACACTTTTTCTATCCAGTTGGGACAGATATTATTAGCAACATATTCTTGAAACTCAGGGTATTCTAAGTATTTGGAGTAAGATTCCAATACATTAATGGCAGGATAGCGTTTTTTATCGGCTCGTTCCTGCTCTAAGGCGTAGAAACAGCGCGCCACTTTTTTGGTGTTTTCTGTAACGGGTTCTTTCATATTGCCTCCGGCGGGAGAAACAGTTCCAATAAAGGTAGTGGAGCCGGTTTGCCCGTTGGTGAGTATCACATACCCGGCGCGTGCGTAGAAGTTAGCGATAATCGCCGACAAATCCATCGGAAACGCGTCCGGTCCGGGCAATTCTTCCAATCGGTTCGACATTTCGCGTAACGCCTGCGCCCATCGGGAAGTGGAATCTGCCATCAACAAAACTTTTAATCCCATACTTCTAAAATACTCAGAGATAGTCATTGCTGTATAAACCGATGCCTCTCTTGAAGCCACAGGCATGTTTGAAGTATTGGCAATGATAATCGTTCTTTCCGACAGTTTTCCTCCGGTGTGCGGGTCTAGAAGATTTGGGTATTCCGAAAATATTTCCACAACTTCGTTTGCCCGCTCGCCGCATGCAGAAATAATTACAATATCCACATTTACCTGCTTAGCAATGGCGTGTTGAAGTACTGTTTTTCCCGTACCAAAAGGACCGGGAATAAAACCGGTGCCCCCCTCCACAATGGGGTTGGCAATATCGATAGGACGAAGTCCGGTTTCAAGCAATTTGAATGGGCGAGGTTTCTCTTTATAAGCAGTAATTGCCCTTTTTACAGGCCATTTCTGCACCATAGTTACCTTATGCTCTTTTCCTTCAATATCGCATAAAATGGCAACAGTGTGCAAAATAGGATACATTCCTTTTGTTACAATCTCTTTCACCACATAGTTTCCTTCAAAAGTAAAAGGAACCATAATTTTAAGTTTCTGTTGGTTTTCAACGACTTCTCCTAACCAGCCGCCGGCTTGAACCGGTGTATTTAGGGTAACCAAAGGGGTAAACTCCCATAATTTATATTTGTCTAAGGGGTAAGTATATTCCCCGCGATTGAGAAAAATCCCCTGCATTTTATCCAAGTCATTTTGTAAACCGTCGTAGTTTCGAGAGAGCATTCCTGGACCGAGGGTAACTTCCAGCATGTGATTTGCAAATTCAACCGGGTCTCCCGCTTTAAGAAAACGCGTATTTTCAAATACCTGAATAAAAACATTTTTCCCCATCACTTTAATCACCTCCGCAATAAGGCGTGTTTGATTATGAATAATATAGCATATTTCGTTTTGAGAAACAGGACCATCCACTTCTACAGTTACTAAGTTTGACACAATGCCGGTTACGAATCCTTTTGTTGCCATAAATATTGAGAATTAATTATTTATTGAGGAGTTTGATACTACTTTTTAAGTTGTGCACTATATTTCTGAATATTTCATTTCCTTTTTCGTGATCTAACAGTTTCCATCGTTCAATAATCTGCAATTTAAAAAGGTAAGCCATAATTTTTTCAACGTCAAAGTAATGAAAAAACGTATATTCATCGAGCCATTTCCATAGAAATAGGTCAATTTCATGTTCTTTATCCAACAGGTCGTGAATTTCATCCATTTCGCGTAATCTTTCGTAATAATCAATACATTCTGTTATGCCAACCGGATGTTGGGTGGTACGTAAAAAATCAGCCACCTCATTATTGCCTACTATAAAATGGTCATAATCAATTCCAATACGTCTTGCCGACAGAGTGGTAAGAATATTCCGAATGTTCATATTGAGCTCAGACCACCGCTTTAAAAACAGGTTTATCGTTTTTGTGAGTAGAAAATTATAGTAATGTCCGGAGAGATGATCCTCCCAAAATTCTTTGGGGTCTTTTTCAAAATAAAAGTAGTCGTGAATAAAAAAATGCAAATACTCAGGGTATTTATTATTCCATTTATCATCTTCATTTTTAACATTTTCCACCATACCAATAATCTCCTCGCGGGTATAATTCGCCTTTTCGTTAAAAACCATATCCTCTTCGCCGTATTTTAGGTACGACATAAGATTGTCGTTATCGTATTTCAAATAGAGTTTTCGCATTACTCTTTTATCTTTCCACGACAGGATTTTGAAAAGTTCCTCTTTAAATTCATGAGTAGAGAACACTTTTTTTTGCTCGTCAAAACTAAGTTCGGGTAATCCGGAAATAAAAGCGTAATAATTCATAAGAGTTTAGAACAGCAAATCAACAAGTTGAGGTCGGAGGAAATCTTTAAACAACTCGATGAACTCTTCTTCGCCAAAGGTGATTTTATAAGAACCATCTGAAGGAGTGATGGTAAAAGAGTGTTTTTTTCCATTCACTTCTTCAATTTTCAGTCCATTGTTTAACAACTCTTTTGCGTTGAGAAAAAAAAACTCTTTCAGACGGTCAGAGTTTACTAAATTAATAGTAAGTTTATCTTTTTGATGCCATTCTGAAACTAACCGCAGAATAAGTTCAGACATAAAATCTGTTTTTTCGAAAGCAGAATTTACGGTTTTTTGTGCTAATTTATTGGTTAGTAGGTTTGTAACTTCTATTCTCAGGGCTTCAACAGTTTGTTTGGCATACAATTTTAGCTCCGATTCTGTATTTTCTTTTAATTCTTTGGCTTGTTTTGTTGCCTGATAAACAATCTCTTTGGCTGCTTCCTGAGCCTCTCGAATAATCTCATTTTTTCGGTTTTGCGCCTCGTTAATCAGTTTTTGCGCTTCCAATTCCCCTTTTTGAACGCCTTCCTGATAAAGTTTTTCAGTAAGTTCCTGAATTTTTGATTCCATAATCCAATAATAAATATGAATAATTTTTTTCGTTATCGGCCGGTATGTCTGTACTTATAATCTTGAATATCGGAGTCCAATTTTTCATAATTGCATTCAAAATAGCCCCGATAAAAAAACAAAAGCGCACTTGTGTTAAAACACGAACTAAAAGTGGGATTTTGTTTGTACATAACTTTATGTTTTAATTGATATTTTTTTCTCAGGCAAAAATAGAAAAAAAAACCAAAGCAAGAAATTCAAGCAAAATATTATTTCTCTAGTTCTCCATAGATAGAACACTAAATATAAAACATTAAACATTAAAACTTTAACACTGCATTAGTGGTATACATTTTTGAGTTTAAGGAATCTAATGAAAATGCAAACATTTTCATTTTGGCAACGGGAAACATTTTCATACCTGCTTCAGATAGAAAATGGTTCCAATATTCCGGTTTTGCGGCATGAATAACTATTTCAGAACCATTCTTTGTAGGGAGAATATTTTTTGCATATTTTAACATCATATCTTTTTCATAATCTATTGATGTTGTGGTATTTGTAAGAGAAGAGTAATAGGCATATTTTTGTTCACGTTGGTTAAAATAACTGTTAAAATTATGATTTACTGATATATAACCCGAGAGAAACATTTCCAATCCTGAAAATCGGGTTTGATAGGCGCACCAGGGAGTATGGGAGAAAAATTCGCTTAACTGCGATTGGGTTTCTTCATTGAAGAAGTGTTTGCAATGAGAGAAATAGCGGTTGTTGTTAAGAATAATCCAGTTTTGTTTTTGATTTTTCTCAATAAGTTCAAACAAATCTTCAAAAGATTTATCTGTAGTTAGGTTTTTAGGGTTTTTAAGTTGCGTGATAGATTTTTTTAACAATTCAATATTTTCAGAAGCGAGAAAAAAGCCTTGATAATAGGTAAAAACAAAACGTTTTAAGTGGGTGCCATAAGTGTAGATTTTACATCGTTCAAAAATGATGCAGTTTTTCTCATCAATTTGAAGTTTGGACAGCAGAGGTTTAAACGCCTGTTTGTTTATATTGCAAACAAAGAGAATTGACATTAGTTCACCGTATTTATGGCCTGTAAATACAACCTGATTATATTTTCCCGGCAGTTGATCCACGAAAAACTGACAGCCAGGGTAGGCGTCTAATTCAAATAGGGGCGTAATATAACTGTGAATATTGTTAACAGTTTTTAAGAATGTTTCATTGTCGTTAATTTGAAATAAAAAAGTGACATCGGTTGGAATTGTTTCAATAAGTTTGGCATTTGCTTGCCGAAAAAAAGAATAATAGAGATATATACCACCTCCAAACAGATGAAGTACGAAAAGAGTGACGATTGTAATAAGTCTGCGGGAGAACAACATGTCTGATTAAGAGTTATGTATCCTATAAGATTTAAGTCTCAATTGTCGGATTGTTAATTGTTAACTGTTTCTTCCCCTTCAGGTTCATCCACACCAATTAAATCATTATTTACCAGAATGTTGTACCACTGGTATGCTTTTTTAATATTGGAAATAAATACTTTTTCCTCATCATAATTGGGTAGAACTTCTTTAAAATACTCTTTCATTTGAGTTTCTGTCCATGATTTATTATCGAGGGGTTGTTTTTCCTGTTTGAGATAGATGGCTTCGAAGAGTTTACCCAATTCTAAGGGTTCATCGTAAGTATAGATGGATATATTTTCCAGTACCGAAACACCTTCGCTTTGAAATGCGGGAAATCTTCTTCCATCATCTAAAGATTCTACTATAAAGTTGTTTTTTCCTTGCGAAATTAATTTAAATAGTCCGTTTTTTCCGCTGATTGATAAAATTTTGCTTAAGTCCATTGTTAAATATTCTAAGTATTTTTTTAGAGCGCGAAAATATATCATTTCTTTAATACTCAAACACCTTTTTTTTACTTTTGCATAGTAAAGAGATTTTTGTGTTATTTTGCACTCTAAAACTTATAATACAAAAAGTTATGGACGAGCATCCCTTTCCAAACTATTCCGCAGAATTTGAATTCCAAAAATACCACACAGAAGTAGGTCATTTTCAAATTAATCACGAAGGGGAAAAAATTTGCGGCGATGTTTTTTTATCAAAAAGAATACCGGAGGAAAACCGTGTATTGTGCGTTCTGTCGGATGGTATGGGACACGGTGTTAGAGCAAATGTATTAGCAACGCTTACTGCTACTATTTCTCTCAATTTCTCTTTGGAGCATAAAGATGCCAACGCTTTGGCGAGCATTATTATGAAAGCCTTGCCTGTATGCAGTGAAAGAAAACTTAGTTATGCTACCTATACGATTGTGGACGTTTCGGTGGTAGATGATAAAGTTTCTATTTTGGAATATGATAACCCACAGACATTTATTCTAAGAGGAAACAAAATTTATGAACCCGAATGGATGCACGTAAAATATGAAGATGGTGCGAAAGATAAAAGAATAATGGACCTAAAGAAATGTACCTTTACGCCACAATTGGAAGACCGGATTGTTTTTTGCTCTGATGGAATTACACAATCGGGTTTGGGAAAAGGTTTTACAATGGGGTGGGGGAGAAACAGCCTGATTATGTTTGTTCGCGAACTCATTGAAACCACTCCCGACATAAACGCCGCCGAACTTGCCGAAAGAGTAGTAAAACACGCCGCCTCCAACGACTTATATACCCCTAAAGACGACCTTACCTGTGGAGTTGTCTATTTCAGAGAACCCAGAAAAGCAATATTGTGTACAGGTCCTCCCTACAACCAGGAAAAAGATGCCGACTTTGCAAATATCCTCAAAAACTTCAAAGGAAAGAAAATTGTTAGCGGTGCCACCACTACCGAAATTATCTCAAGAGAATTGAAACGTCCGGTGGTTGATGAAGAGAAATTTGACCCCACTCTGCCCCCAAGTTCGAAAATGGAGGGTGTTGATTTGGTTACCGAAGGCGTACTCACATTAAGTAAAGTTACCCATCTGTTAAATAATATTACCCTCAATTCCAATATCCAGTTTGGAAAAGGACCTGCCGACAGGATGTGTAAAATGTTGTTAGCCACGGATGAAATTTATGTGTTGGTGGGCACAAAGATTAATGAAGACCATCATAATCCGAATTTACCCGTGGAAATAGAAATTCGCAAACACCTCATTCAAAGATTGACAAAAGTGTTGGCAGAAAAATTTATGAAAGTGGTAATCACAGAGTATATGTAATATTCTTTTTTAATAAATAAGTTGTACCCTGAACAAAAAATGAAGTAATTATGGAAAATATCATCCAGTTGAATAAAAGCAAATGCAAAGCCTGCTATTCTTGTGTGCGGGCATGTCCCGTGAAAGCAATTCATGTGCACGAAAAGAGTGTTTTCCCGTTTATTGAAGAAAGAAAATGTATTCATTGCGGGACCTGTATCGACACTTGCGCCTACGACGCCATCAGTTGCTTCAATTCCAAAAAGAGTGTGATGCAACTGCTCAATGCCAAAGAAAAAGTTGTGGCAATTTGCGCGCCCTCCATTGCCGGAGAGTTTGACGATATTACCGATTATAGAAAGTTTGTCAAAATGATTCGGATGCTCGGATTCTCTTACGTTACCGAAATGGCTTTTGGCGTTGACATTGTTGCCGAACTTTTTAGAAAATTTACGCACGAAAATTTTAACGGAAAATACTATATGACAAGTTGTTGTCCGGCAATAGTGAACTTAATAGAAAAACTTCACCCCGAACTGATAGCAAATCTTACTCCCTTTGTTTCGCCGATTGTTGCTTGCGCTATTGTATCCAGAAAATTATATGGTAAAGATATAAAAGTGGTTCATATTACACCCTGCGTTGCAGCAAAAAAAAATGTGGATAGACACTCCGGAATATCCAAAATTGATGGTGTGTTGACTTTTAGGGAATTACGACAACTTTTTGCCGAATATAATATCAACGAAACTTTTAGTGAGTATTCCGATTTTGATGAGCCGTTGGGGTATAAGGGCAGTATGTATCCGTTTGCACAGGGCTTTCTTGAAGCAGCAAATATAGATTTGAACTTGATGAAAGAGAATACTATTACGGTAGAGGGGCGAACCTCAGTGCAGGCAGTAACACAGTTTTGGGAACACTACAATATCATTAAACATAATTTCAATATTTTCTTTTGTGAAGGGTGTATTATGGGTCCCGGGACTTCAGAAGGCGGAGAGAAATTTAAACGCTACGCATTGGTTAAAGATTACAATAGCAGACGATTGGCAAATTTGGATATTGCCAAATGGCAAAAATATATGGACGACCATTCACACTACAAAGAGTTGCAGGCTGCTTTTACCGATAGAAAATATGAAATTCCTCAACCCGATGAGTTAGAACTTAAAATTGCCCTTAACCGTATCACGAAAAGGAATAACAATATAGAAGTAAATTGCGGCTCTTGCGGATTTGATTATTGTAAGAATCTGGCGTATGCTATTGCTCAAAAAGTGGCAATTCCGGAAATGTGTGTTACCGACGCCCAAATTGGAAACAGAGAATCGTCTCACGTCTCGAAAATGGTTTCCGAGGAGTTGGATATGATAAAAACGGAACTGAAAACTGCGAAATCCGCCTTGGATGAGACCCGGGAGATGTTGTTTGCCAAAAACGAAGCTCTGTCCATTTTTATTAGAGGATTGAATGTGGGGGTTGTTTTTTGTGATGAAAACCTGAAAGTTGTAGAGTCAAATCTTGCGTTTATAGATATTTTGGGAGAAGAAATAAAAGATATTCACGATGTTATTCCCTATCTTATCGGCGCCGATATAAAAAAACTTATACCCTCTACCATTACCATGCAAATTCAATTTATCTTAAATCACGATGAAACCGAAATTAATAAAGATGTTGAGATTGACGATAAGTTGATAAATGTTTCTATCTTCCAGCTAACGCAGAAGAAATTGGTGGGAGCGGTATTTCGCAATTTACACTCAAAAGAGGAACGTCCGGAGGAGATTATTCACAGGGTAAACGAAGTTATAGAAGAGAACTTGCGTCAGGTGCAGCAAATTGGGTTCATTTTGGGCGAGGGTGCTGCCAAAACCGAAAAAATGTTGAATTCGATTATTAAATCGTACGAGTAGTACGTTATCCTGAGTGAAAAAAATATATGTTACTAAATACTTTTGAAGTACAAACTAGGCATGAATTCTATCTTTTTTTGAACCTGAAAATCTGTATTTGCAGGTAAAAATCATAAAGATTATATTTTTTCAGATAAAAAAACGTTATAACTCGAAAAATGTTTTTCAATTTACGTATTTCAACTCTTTATAACCACAATGAACATCCAAAAAACAAATTATTTTCCGTTTTTTTTGCTTTTTTTTGCATTATTTTTTCTTCAAACAACCTTTTTAGCGCAAAGGGTTACTAAATCTTACACCGTTCCGGCGTTTGAAATTAATACATTTGAATACAACAACAAGCCCACGAAATACATTACTTTCGACGGAGCTATTAGTATTAAAGAGTTTGAATTTATTCCTGCTTTGTGGGATAAAATTGAAGTGGATCAATTGTACGATACTTATTCCTACAGTTTGTTTAATACAAAGTATGAACCCCTTACAACAGAAGAGAGCGTTTTAATTCCTGCAGCTTATAATCTTTCCGAGCCGGTGGTGAATGTTAAAACCGCTACCGATAAGAAAAAATATTACGCTATGTTGTCTGTAATCCCAATTGTTAAAAATACAAGCGGACTATATCAGAAGTTGGTCTCTTTTGAGATTCTGTTTGAAGGCAAAGACCCGATAGTTGCTTCAAAATCGAAAGGCCTCAAAAATTCGGTGTTAGCCGCGGGAACGTGGTATAAAATTACTGTGGTCAATACCGGTTTACATAAAGTTACGTACAATGACCTTAAAGCGTTGGGTATTAATGTTTCCGGTTTACCTTCCGCTAATATATCCCTATATGGAAACGGCGGCGGTATGCTCCCTGATATTAATCCTGTGGAACAAATCGATGATCTGTTTGGATGTCCTATAATGATTAAAGATAACGGAAACGGTGTTTTTGATGAAAACAGTTACTTTGTTTTCTATGCGCAAGGACCTCATACTTGGGAGATTAATCAAGCAACAGAAATTTTTACACACAAAAAAAATATCTACTCCGATAGTGCCTACTATTTTATTAACGTTGACCCCACTGTGGGTGAGAAAAAACGAATTGAGACAAAACCTTTTCTCAATCAAACGGCAAATAAGCAAGCTACCTATTTTATGCACTACGATTTTTATGAGAAAGACAAAATTAATTTTGGGGAATCCGGAAGAGAGTGGTTCGATGGAGAATATATATCTGCTTCGTCTTCAAAAACATATACGTTTTCTTTACCGGAAATGTATGATAATTACAGCGGAAGATTAGCAATAAGAGTGGCTTTAACAACTACAACAATCTCCGCTATGGAGGTCTCGTGGGGAGGTTACAGTAAGAGTTTTACTGTAAAAGGTTCTGCTAATAGTTTTGCAAGTGCATCTTTCTTCAGAGAGAGTAATTTGCCATTTAATTCAGGAAATATGGCGCTCTCTTTGAAGTTTATTTCTTCGCAAAGTTCTGCCGTTGCTTATTTAGATTATATTGAACTTCAGACAAAATGCAAGTTAAACTTTGTTGGCGCCCAAATGCCTTTTGCTATAACAGAGCATATTGGCGCCTCAAATATCACTTCGGTTATATTGCAGAATACTACTGCACAGACAATAGTTTGGGATGTTACCGAGCACAATGCCGTTTACGCCGTGGAGGGAAAACTGAATGGGACACAATTTACTTTTTACACCCCGACCGATAAACCGCGCCGTTTTGTTGCTTTTAATGGAACGGCATACAACACTGTGAATCAGTCCGGAAAAGTGCCTAACCAAAACCTCCATAATTATAAAAATGTGGATATGGTAATCGTTTCGCATCCCGACTTTTTGACGGAGGCAAACAGATTAGCCCAATTTAGAACTGATAACGATAAATTGACAGTAAAAGTGGTTACCCCTGCTCAGGTTTACAACGAATTTTCATCCGGTGCACAGGATATTGTGGCTATTCGCAACTTTATGAGATATTTGTACGACAATGACGGGAAAATTAAGTATTTACTGCTCTTTGGAAGACCCTCTTACGATTACAGGGAGTTAGTAAACGGAACTAAATTGTTTGTACCAAACTACCAAAGTACTACAAATCTAGATACTTACGTTTCGGCAGGTTCCTCTTTTGATGATTTTTTTGGAGTTTTGGGTATTAAGGGAGGTGATATTAATAAAGACTTGGTGAATATAGGGGTAGGACGATTTCCGGTTACCAAACTTTCGGATGCAAAAATAGCAGTAGATAAGACAATTAATTCTTCTGTAAGACATAAAATTTCCCCACAGAACAGTTCGCAAGTTTCTAATTTTGCAGATTGGCGTAATATAGTGGCTTTTGTGTCGGATGTCGAAGACGGAATGAATCATATTGGTGCAGCCGAAGAATCTGCGAAAGAAGTGGCATCAAAATATCCTACTTTTAATTTAGACAAGATTTATTGTGATGCCTATCCTTCGGTATCATACGCAGGTGGAAAACGTTTCCCGGCAGTAAATGATGCTATTCTCAGAAGATTAGACAAAGGCACCTTGGCCATTGCCTACTTTGGGCACGGAGGTGGAAATGGTTGGGCAAAATCAAGAATTTTGGAAATTACAGATATTCGAAACTTGAAAAATAAATACAATCAACCGATTATGATTACACTAACTTGTTCATTCGGTTGGTATGATAAACAATCGGTTTCTCCGGCAGAATACGTTTTCTTAAACGAAAACGGAGGGGCTTGTGCGCTCATTACTACTTCGAGAGAAACAACACAAAACAGTGATTATGGAAAAAAACTTTTTTCGGAGATAGGGAGTAAATTAGATGGACAGTATAAAACAATTGGGGAAATACAGAGAGTTGCAAAAAACGAAGGAGGAGTCTCAAGTGGAGCCACTGGCAGTGCTGCTGTAGTATATTTGATGGGAGATCCCGCTATGAAAATCAATATCCCCAATCAGAATGTTTATACCGATGAGATTTTGAGTGATAATGGGCAAAAGTTAGATACCCTCAAAGCGTTATCAAAAATTACAATTAAGGGAAGAATAACAGATGATAGAGGAATCACGTTAAAGGATTTCAATGGAAATATATTTCCCACAATTTTTGATAAACCTGTGATTCAAAAAACGTTAGATACGGAAATTAAAGTGAATGAATTTGTAATTCATAAAAACATCATTTTTAAAGGTAATGCCTCAGTAGAAAAAGGAGTGTTTAACTTCTCTTTTATTGTTCCCAAAGATATTAACTTTGAAATAGGAAAAGGAAAGATTAGTTATTACGCAATCACGAAAACCGATGATGCAGGAGGATATTTCGACGGTTTTGTAATTGGTGGAATGAGCGATAATCCTATTGAATGCAACAAGGGACCCGAAATTCAGATATATTTAAACGATGACAAGTTTGTCCCCGGAAGTATTACCAATCAGAATCCGGTTTTGATTGTTAAGTTAAAAGACGAATTTGGTATTAACACCACAGGAAGCGGCATTGGACACGACCTTGTAGCAATTTTAGATAATAATGTGGAAAAACAGATAATTTTAAATGACTATTATTTGGCAAACCAGGATAGTTACAACTCAGGTACTATGCGTTTTCCGTTGCAGGATTTAGCACCAGGAACCCATACTGTTAAAGTGCGTGCCTGGAATATTTGTAATATTCCCAATGAAGAATCCATTGATTTTGTAGTAAAATCGGATGAAAAATTAATGTTAGACAAGGTTATGAATTACCCGAACCCTTTTACTACGAAAACATTCTTTATGTTTGAACATAACCAGCCCGGAGAAACTTTTGATATATTGATACATATTTATACAGTTTCCGGAAAATTGGTTAAAACAATTACCCATCCCCCTCTTTTTTTGGAAGGAACACGATGTGGCTTAGAAGATAAAATTGAGTGGAATGGCCGAGATGATTTTGGCGACAAAATTGGCAGGGGAGTGTACATTTATCGTTTAAAGGTAAGAAATTCGCAGGGCGAAACGGCTGAGAAAATTGAAAAAATTGCCATCCTGTAAAATAATAAAATTGTTACTCCGTTTTACTGGAAAAATATTTTTACAACCCTTTTTATCATGAACATTGCAAAATCTCTATTTGTCTTTTTCATCCTTTTCTTTTTTTCTGGAACTATATTTGCGCAAGAATGGAATATAGATTACCCTACAGAACCCTATTGGAATACAATTACAACTGCCGCCCCCTTTCTATTAATTACACCTGATTCCCGTGCCGGTGGAATGGGAGATTTGGGAGTGGCTATTTCACCCGATAATTATTCTCAACATCATAATCCTGCCAAATATGTGTTTCATGAGAGCGTTTTTGGAATAGGAATTGCTTATAGTCCGTGGCTCACAAAACTTGTAAACGACATTCATTTGGCATATTTGTCAACATTCTATAAATTTACTGATAATGACGCTATAGCAGCATCTTTACGCTATTTTTCCTTAGGAGATATCCAATTTACAAATTTTGTGGGAGATGTTTTGTATATGGCGAGTCCGCATGAATTTGCTCTTGACTTTACATATTCCAGAAAACTTTCCAAAATTGTTTCCATGGCAATAACACCCCGTTTTGTGTATTCTAATTTAGGCTCAGGATATCAAAGTCAACAGTCCGGTCTTGATATGAAAGCCGGTATAGCCGGAGCTGTGGATATTTCGCTTTTTGTGAATAAAGAGTTTGCACATTATAAAGGAGATATAAAAGGTTCCAGATTGATGTTTGGTACTAATATCACAAACATTGGAAATAAAGTCTCCTATACCGAAGGAGATTCACGAAGAGATTTTTTGCCCTGTAATCTGCGTCTGGGATTGTCTTACGAAATCTCGCTTGACGATTATCATAAAATTGCTGTCAATGCCGAAGCAGGAAAACTCTTAGTGCCCACACCACCTGTAAAAGATTCGACTTCAAGTAATGGACTCTATGGAAATGGAATTCCATTAGATGACATTAACCCTATTGTAGGAATTGGTCGTTCTTTTTATGATGGTGCCGGTGGATATAAAGCAAATCCATTAGGGTGTTTCAAGGAAGAAATGAGAGAAGTAATATGGTCTGCCGGTGTAGAGTATTCCTACAGAGATATATTGTTCGTGAGAACGGGAACCTTTTTGGAGAATAAATTCAAAGGAAGTAGAAAATTTATAACCGTGGGAGTAGGGGTAAAGTACAATATTTTTGCTATTGATGTAAGTTATCTGTTCTCTCCACAACTATTTCATCCCCTTGAAAATACCTTCCGATTCTCGCTTACATTCTTATTAGATTCATTTAATAGGGATAGAATAAAAACTCAAGGACGATTAAATAATTAATCTTATGAATTTTAGAGTTGGAATTGGATATGATATTCATTCATTAACAGAAAGCAACGGATTAAATATTAAATTAGCGGGAATTAGTATCCCTTTTGATAAAAGATGTGTGGCGCACTCAGACGGAGATGTCGCCATTCACGCTTTAATTGATGCACTGCTCGGTGCCGCCGCGTTGGGAGATATCGGAACTCATTTCCCCGACAACGACCCCGCTTTCCAAAACGTTGATAGTACTATTCTGCTCCGACAATGTTTGTCTTTGCTTGAGAATAATAACTATCAAATTGAAAATGTTGATATTAACATCATTACAGAAAAACCAAAATTGTTACCCTATGTTGCGCAAATGAGAAGCAAACTATCCGAAATTATGCAAATTGATGTGGATAGAATTTCAATAAAAGCAAAAACCAATGAACAATTGGATGCTGTGGGTAGGGAAGAAGCTATCGCGGCGCAAGCAGTTGTGATGATAGGTTTATTATTTAAGAATTAATATTCAATTCATTGAACCCTTATTTTCAAAAGCGCTCTTAGTTGCAATAGATTAAGAGTTTAATAGTCTAAAAGTTCAGTATTCTTAATATCGGCATTGTTATGTCTAAGAAAATACTATGAATTCAGCGCGTTCAGATTTGCAATTATTTTATACATTTGCCGCCAAAATTTATTTAAAAATTTTATTTTTTATGAAAAAAACAGCATTATTTACTCTCGCATTGAGCTTTATTGTAACTCTCAATGCGCAAAACCGTTTTAACACTATGAATATCACGGAAAACCTTAAAGGCAACCCCCTTATTAAAGAGTGGAATACTCTGCATCAAACACCGCCTTTTGATGAAATTAAAACAGATCATTTTTTGCCTGCATTTATGTATGCCATTCAAGTGGCTGAAGATGAAATTGAGAATATTGCAAATCAAGAAACAGAAACTTCTTTTAAAACTGTTATAGTACCGTTAGAAAGTGCCGGGCAGTTGCTGTCGCAGGTGGCAGGCGTGTTCTATAATCTGCTCTCATCTCACACATCTCCCGAACTGCAACTCCTTGCGAAAGAGATTAGCCCGATGATGACCGAATACTCTAATAAAATATACCTCAACGAGTATTTATTTGATAAAGTATCAAAGGTTTATGATAACAGAAATCAGATTAATAATGGTGAAGATTTGATGGTTCTGGAAAAATTATATAAGGCTTTTATTCGAAGTGGGGCTAAATTAAATGAAACCCAAAAAGAAAAGTATCGCGAACTTTCTATGAAACTCTCTAAATTATCCCTCGAATTTGGCGATAACGTGCTCAATCATACCAATTCTTTTTCTAAACTTATTATAGATGAATCATTACTGAAAGGTCTCCCAAAAAGCGAACTGGATATTGCTAAAAGCAAAGCCAAGAACAAAAATATGGAAGGGTATCTGTTCGACTTGAGCCAGCCAAGTTATCAAGCAATAATGAAATTTGCAGATAATCGTGAACTTAGAAAAGAGTTTTTTATGGCTTACAATTCCAGAGCGTATAAAGGAAAAAATAACAATACGGAATTGATAAAAGAGATATTGACAATAAGACAAGAGATGGCGAAATTACTTGAATATGAAAATTATACTTATTACGCATTAGAAGAAAGGATGGCGGAAAATCCCGACAACGTGCTTAAATTGCTAAATGATTTGTCAAAAGTTTCTGTTCCGGCAGGAAAAAAAGAGGTTGAAGAAGTTCAAGAGTTTGCAAAAACGCTAAAATTCGATGAACCTATTCAAAAATGGGATTTTTCCTATTATTCGGAAAAGTTAAAAGATAATAAGTATAGTTTGAATGACGAATTGGTAAAACCCTATTTTAAACTGGAAAATGTGATTCAGGGGGTTTTTCAATTAACGGAAAAGTTATTCGATTTAACTTACAAGAAAAGCGATGTTATACAGATATATCATCCTGATGTCACCGCGTATGAGGTGTTTAGAGGGAATGCATTCATGGGGGTTTTGTATCTGGATTTCCACCCGCGCGAATCGAAACGTGCAGGCGCGTGGATGAACTCATACAGAGAACAACACAAAAGAAAAGGAGTTGATATTCGTCCGATTGTTACACTAAATATGAATTTTACACCCTCAACAGAAAAAAACCCTTCTTTATTAACATCTTCTGAAGTTACTACATTTCTTCACGAATTTGGGCATGCGTTGCACGGCTTACTATCCGATGTTACCTACGAAACTCTTTCAGGAACAAACGTAGCCCGCGATTTTGTGGAACTTCCTTCTCAAATTATGGAAAACTGGTTCACAGAACCCGATTTTTTGAAGACATTTGCCTATCACTACAAAACCAAGAAGTTGATACCTAACGATTTGGTAAGAAAACTGAAAGATACGGAAAACTTTTTAGCAGGATATTCTTTTTGTCGCCAATTGATGTTTGGTTATACTGATATGATGTGGCATACTATGGATCCTCAGAAAGTGGAAGATGTTGCAAAGTTGGAATTGGAGGCAACGCGCAAGGTAGATCTTCTTCCCGAAGCCCCCGGAACCTGCTTTAGTACGTCGTTCAGTCACATTTTTTCAGGGGGCTATTCATCAGGATATTACAGTTATAAATGGGCTGAAGTACTTGAGGCAGATGCATTCTCGCTATTCAAGGAAAAAGGTGTTTTTAATAAAACTGTTGCTGATTCTTTTGTGAAAAATATCCTCTCAAAAGGAGGCTCAAAAAAACCGATGGAACTATTTGTGGCTTTCCGCGGCAGAGCACCCAAAGTGGATGCACTTATGATTAAAAACGGATTTCTTGTCAATTAAGAATTAGAAATTTGGAATTAAAAGAAGCTAAGCCTTATACTACTATTCACTAAACATTAATCACTATTTATGAAAAAAGCCCTCATTAGCGTTAGCGACAAAACAGGAGTCTTAGACTTTGTAAAACAACTCATTACATTTGAATACGAAATAATTTCAACAGGAGGTACATTCAAACTGTTGCACGAAAACGGTATCCCGGCGAAGAAGATTGACGAAGTAACAGGTTTTCCCGAAATTATGGATGGGCGAGTGAAAACCCTCCATCCCAAAGTGCATGGTGGTTTACTTTGCTTAAGAAATAACGAAAACCATACCTTGCAAGCCAAAGAAAACAACATTGTGATGATTGACTTGGTGGTGGTTAACCTTTATCCATTTAAGGAAACAATATCAAAAGAAAACGTTTCTCTTGAGGAAGCCATTGAAAATATTGACATTGGTGGTCCGAGTATGTTACGAAGTGCCGCAAAAAACCACCTATTTGTTACGGTAATTTGCGATACCGGCGATTATCAAAAAGTGATTGAGGAGATAGGAACCCACGGAGATACTACTTTAGAAACACGCCAACAATTGGCGGCAAAAGTATTTCGCCATACTGCTGCCTACGATGCTACCATTGCCGGTTTTTTGACTGATAAAGTAGGGGAGAGCGAGCCGGATAATCTTACCGTTACTTTTTCTAAAAAACAATCGCTGCGCTATGGCGAAAACCCGCACCAAAAAGCCAGTTTCTATGCCGGAATACCGCAAGGTTTTTCTATGGCATTTGCACGGCAACTTCATGGCAAAGAGTTGTCATACAATAACATTCAAGATGGCGACGCTGCGCTAAATATTGTGAAAGAGTTTATGAATGTGCCTGTAATGGTGGCTGTGAAGCATAAAAATCCGTGTGGAGTAGGAGTTGGAAAAGATGTTCAAGATGCGTGGCAACGGTGTTACGATGCTGACCCCGTTTCTATTTATGGAGGAATTGTAGCTACTAACCAAATTATTGACGAAGCTACCGCAGAAGCGATGAAGAACGTTTTCTTAGAGATTATCTTAGCCCCAAAATTTACTGATAAAGCCCTCGAAATTCTATCCTCAAAAAAGAATATCCGTCTGATGAGTTTTGATATTTCTCGTAACAATGAAGATAAGTGTGTGTTGCTGAGTGTAACCGGAGGTTTACTGATGCAAAATGCAGACTATGCTTCGGTAGCAGAATGCGAAATTAAGGTCGTAACGGAAAAAGTGCCTTCTCAAACAGAAATGAACGATTTGCTTTTTGCGATGAAAGTATGTAAACACGTGAAATCGAATGCGATAACTTTAGTCAAAGAGATGCGTACTATGGGGGTGGGTGCCGGGCAAATGAACAGAGTAGGAGCAGCGCACATTGCACTGGAACAAGCAAAATCCGCAGGTGTTACGAATGGAATTGCCCTTGCCAGCGATGCCTTTTTCCCATTTGATGATGTTGTGAAATTGGCGCATCAGTACGGAGTAACTTCCATCATCCAGCCGGGAGGCTCCCTGCGCGATGAAGACTCTATAAAAGCCTGCAACAAATTAGGAATCAGTATGGTGTTCACTGGAAAGCGACATTTTAAACATTAAATATTATCACTACTGACCGACAAAAAAATAAAGGGCACTATTTGAAAAAATAGTACCCAAATTTTGTATTTTTGTTTTTCCACAAACACTAAATACAAATGGGCAAAGATAGTACAAAACAT
>JAIRVY010000101.1 GCA_031253655.1 Bacteroidales bacterium | reverse complement strand
TTGTTTGTGAGAATGTAAACATAACCTCCTTTAGTCATCTTCAATTAATTTTGCGACAAATAAACATTTTTGTAAAACACCAAAATAAAAAATAACGCCTCAAACTAATTTTTAACCTTCAAAACAGACTGTTTAACGAAAGTTTACTTTTTCAGGAATTAGTTTCTTAATCTCAAAAACAAGAGATTGTAAGAGCAATAAATAATGCTGGGTTTCGGCGGACAGTTGTCTATGTAGATTCAATAAAGTAGCACATGTTTATTTTGCAAACGTCTCAAAAAACCCAATTTTCATCTATCCGCTGTGATAATATCAAAAAGTTAAGTTTTTTTGGCACAATATTTGCTTAAATAGTTGTGCAAAATTTAACCATTAATAATAATTTGTTTAATCCAAAAAAATAAAAAACATTATGAAAGTAAAAATTAAACCATTAGCAGACAGAGTTTTAGTATCTCCTGCTGAGGCAGAACAAAAAACTGCAGGCGGAATCATTATCCCCGATACCGCAAAAGAGAAACCACAAAAAGGTATTGTGGTTGCCGTTGGCCCCGGAAAAAAAGACGAACCTATGACCGTAAAAGAGGGAGATACTGTACTCTACGGAAAATACTCCGGTACAGAGTTCCAATTAGATGGCGAAACCTACCTCATTATGAAGGAGAGTGATATTTACGCAATCATTTAAACAATTAAGAATAATAATTACGAATTACGAGTTTAGAGTTTAACCTATAAATCTATAAACTTATTAACCATTAACCACTAATCATAAATCATTAAAAAAAAAATATTATGGCAAAGAAAATTGTATATGAATGGGAAGCCCGCGAAGGCTTAAAAAAAGGTGTGGACGCATTATCAAATGCAGTAAAAGTTACCTTAGGTCCCAAAGGTAGAAATGTTATTATTGACAAAAAGTTTGGCGCACCGCAGATTACTAAAGATGGCGTTACCGTAGCCAAAGAAATTGAATTGAGTGATCCGATTGAAAATATGGGTGCACAAATGGTAAAAGAAGTGGCCTCTAAAACCAATGATCAAGCCGGGGACGGTACTACTACTGCCACTCTTTTAGCACAATCAATCTTCAGTACCGGTTTGAAAAACGTTACAGCAGGTGCAAATCCAATGGATTTGAAACGCGGAATTGATGCGGCTGTTTCCGCCGTTGTTGCTAATCTGAAAAAACAATCACAATCCATTGGTGATAACAACGAAAAAATTGAACAAGTGGCTTCCGTTTCTGCAAATAACGACACCTATGTGGGAAAAGTTATCGCAGAAGCGATGCAAAAAGTGAAAAAAGAGGGCGTTATTACAATCGAAGAGGCAAAAGGTACGGAAACCGAAGTGAAAATTGTGGAGGGTATGCAGTTCGATAGAGGTTATATTTCTCCCTATTTCATTACAGACGCAGAAAAAATGGAAGCCGTCTATGAAAATCCTTTCATTATGATTTACGACAAAAAAATCAGCAATATGAAA
Source organism: Bacteroidales bacterium (assembly GCA_031253655.1). Classification (GTDB taxonomy): domain Bacteria; phylum Bacteroidota; class Bacteroidia; order Bacteroidales; family WCHB1-69; genus WRNX01. The sequence continues at coordinate 7,923 of JAIRVY010000101.1, read as the reverse complement.
GAGTTTTTACCCATTTTGGAAAAAGTAGTCCAAACAGGGCGTCCATTACTCATCATTGCAGAAGACCTTGAAAGCGAAGCCTTGGCCACTTTAGTAGTGAACCGTCTCCGCGCCGGCTTGAAAATTGTTGCGGTAAAAGCCCCAGGCTTTGGCGACCGCAGAAAAGAGATGTTAGAAGATATCGCTATCCTTACCGGCGGTTTGGTAATTACCGAAGAAAAAGGGTTTAAATTAGAAGATGCACAGTTAGATATGCTGGGCTCTGCTGAAAAAATTACGGTGGACAAAGAGAATACTACCATCGTTAGTGGAAAAGGTGCAAAGAAAGATATTACCGACCGCATTGCGCAAATTAAATCGCAAATTGAAAAAACTAAATCAGATTATGATAAAGAAAAACTTCAAGAACGTTTGGCAAAATTAGCCGGTGGTGTTGCTGTTATTTATGTAGGTGCGGCGTCTGAAGTGGAAATGAAAGAGAAAAAGGACCGTTTCGACGATGCACTTCACGCTACCCGTGCAGCCATTGAAGAAGGAATTATCCCCGGCGGCGGTGTTGCCTACCTCTGCGCCATTGATGCGCTTGCCAATGTGGAAACCGAAAACGAAGACCAACAAATTGGTATTGAAATAATTAAGCGTGCTTTGGAAGAACCGTTACGTCAAATTGTTGAAAACGCCGGAAAAGAAGGCCCTGTGGTGGTGAATAAGGTAAAAGATGCAAAAGGTAAAATTGGCTACAATGCCCGCACCGATGTATATGAAGACCTTATCAAAGCAGGTGTGATTGACCCTACCAAAGTTGCACGCGTAGCCTTAGAAAACGCTGCTTCCATTGCCGGTATGCTACTCACTACCGAGTGCGTCCTTTCAGAAATCAAAGAGGAAACTCCCGCCCCAATGCCTGGTGGAATGGGCGGCGGAATGCCGGGAATGTATTAATATAGAGACGTGGTACTAATGTAGAGACGTGGCATGCCGCGTCTCTACTACCACAACCTCTTTTTTTCTGTTTTTTTTGGGTATTCGTTAATATTCACAACGAAAAATAGTTCTTTTTATCTTTCGTCTTTTCTCTCGTATTTATTTTGGAGTCATGTTTGCATTTTATTCTTACCAATTAATGAACAATTTGATATATTTTGGAAAATTCTTTATCATTTTCAAAAAAATTATCTTATTTGTCTTTACTTATTACATTTTCCGCATTGAGACATCCATAGTAATTTAGGTTTAATGTACGGTATTCAGCGTGCTTTAACGATATACAACTCCCACACTCTTTTTTACAGTTTTTTTTTGAGTATTCAAACTCCAATACTCCATTTTTACAATATATAAATCTTGGGGTACAAGGTAATTTTTTTCAGAAACCCCATCCCACAGAAAAACTTCGTTCTGCGCACAAATTTGATTGTTGGCAATGGTTTTTACTAGATTTCCATAACGGTCGAAAACTGAAATGGTTACCCGATTTTCGCTCTCTTTAAAACAACAATGAATCTCCGCGTAGTCTGCAATCCCTAATTGATTAGGCGAAAACACTTCTGGTATGATTAGTAAAGCCTCTTCAGTAGTTTCATTGTTCGAAAATTGAGAATTTTGATACCCCGGAGTGGCAAATCCATAACTTTCTACTGCCGATTTCCAATTATGTACACTTTGCGTTTCCCTGTCGAAACTTAGGCGCTCTAAAGAAACGCCCGAAACATTTGTTAGCAAAGGGTAGTGCATATTTTCATTGTACTGAAACCTGTCAATCGTATTAAAAAATTTGTCGCTTAAAAAGACAACCCCTGATTTATTGGAATATGCTGGCATCGAGTCGCATTGGAACAAGCGGTTGGGATAAGGCACATAATATTGCTCTTCCGTTATGATTTTATGTCTGCACAATACTGCATACTCTCCGGGGAAAAGCAGAAATCCGCTGCTTACGGCAATAGCAGATTTATCGGGAAACTCAATGCCTCCGGACCCGATTCGCAAAGAAGCAAGGTCTATTACTTTTTGCGAACGATTGTACAATTCAACAAACTCTGCCCGCGTATTATCTTTCGCATTAAAAAGCGTCTCATTAATCACCACGTCAAAAGGCAACGGCGGAGTGGGCAGTGCAAAGCGGTAGATTTTATTACATTCTACCGGATTGTGTGCACAATCCCAAACCGGTTCTTTCATTGTGAGAGAATACATTACGTTGGGTTTAATAGGATTCTGCAGATGAATTTGCAGGATTTTATTACTTGGAGGTACTTCGCTTACCGACGAAATCTCTATTTTTTTGTCTATCTTGAATAATTGTAAAGTAACCAAAGGGTTAAAAAAAACAGTTTCCGAAAAAAAAACATTTAATGTCAAAGAATCTTTAATCGTAATTTTATCTATATCGGGAGAAACTGAGTCCGGATTTTTCCCATAGATAGAATTTTGTTTTCCGGGTGTACCTCCTGATTCTGAACTCGAGGAATCCCAATTCTCTGCACCAGAGCAGGGGTTTCGTGGGTCTATCATCTCCAACGCCCAACCTCCCTTTGCCTTATTTTTGTTCCTGTGCCACGAACTCGAAAAAGAAACCTCGTGAATCACCTCGTCCAAGTCATTATAAAGTACAATTTGGGTGCCTCCATCTGCAATTCCTAAAGAGGATACTCGATACATTTTTGTCTCTGTTTCATCATCATACTCATTACAGGAATTGGCGATGAAAAATACATATTGATTGGGCGGAATAGAAATTTCCGGAAGATTTTTAAAAGAGTTGTTAATTTTAAGTCTCCAGTTTTTTAAAACCACAGTCTGCGGAACTCCAAAATTGTGAAATTCAATATATTCGCAGTTTGGCAATCCCACTATGGGATTAGGTTTTGCCATAATTTCAGAAATCAGTACATCATTTCTCCTAATTTTCGCAAAACAATAATTACCCGTATATTTTTCCATTTTATTCCCCACCATATCAAAAATGTTCTCTATGAGAATAGTTTGTTCGACTCTGTCCGGAAATTCATCCTCAAAACTTATTCTAACCAATGAAAAATCCATACCAACGAAAAGGCAATCATAAGGTCGTATATTATTGTTTATCAGATAATTTGATGACAATAAAGCGGTTTCAGGAGTAACATTTTTCGAAAATTTTATATATATTGTTTTACCGTCCTGCTGGGGTTGAATGGATATTACTCTCGGTTTTACCGTATCCACCACAGGCGGACCATAATAGAAATCATCAAAGTAGAATTTTTTGCTGTTTGATACAGTATATTTGCAAAAAACACCCATTGCACTGTGTTCAAATTGTTCAACACTTACTCCGGTGGCATCAGTTTCATACATACCGGTTTTGTATTCATCCACAAGAATCTCCCAATAATTTGGTTCAGAATATCTTACTTTTACATAGATAGAAAAACTGGTGGCAATTCTGGCATCTTTTCCTCTGCAAATGGAAGTGTGTGTAGTACTGTTTTGATAAAAGAGTTCTATGGCATCCTGCGCCAGATTCTCCCCAAACTGCAAATAATATCCCTTTAAAAACAGGGAGGTTAGGTCTGTAGTATTGGCAGACAGATAGACTCGAGTATAGTTGTTGTTTGAGGGTGCAAAGGGCATCTTGATATAGAAAACCCACTCCCATTCATCCTGAAACTGAGGAGTGGGCAGCGAAAGATAGGCTGTTCCTGCTTCAGTCGCATTGAGTTGTAATTCGTGATTTTTAGTTACTGTAAATAACTCTCTGTTTCCCACCCAATTGGGAAAATCTGAATCAAAAAAGTGTTCTGAAATTTGAGAAAAAGAAAAAAAATTCGAAAGTGAAAGGGTAATAACAACAAAGAACTTATTCATAATGAGTGATGTATTAGTATTTATAGCATAATGAGTTTAACGCGGCAAATATACAACATCAATACCCATTTGTCAAGGGGTAAAGTATTTTTTTTGAAATTGTTTATGATTATTTTGACACTCCCAATTGTGGAATAAAAAATTTTATTGCAGCAAAAGTGAGGAAAATCTACCTATTTATTACCTAATCAAAGAAGTGAATTTGTTGCCTACCCCTCTTCTTGCATCTCTTCCACATCCTCTTCTACATCCTCTTCCTCTTCCTCTTCAAAGTAAACTTTCTTTACCGGTCCTTCTCTTCTGTAAAAGAATGCCAGAATTGTGCCGGTTATAGCTCCTGCCAAATGACCCTCCCAGGAGATATGTCTATCGGGAAAGAGTTGGGGAAAGAATCCCCACACTATACTGCCATAGAGGAAGATGATAATAAGAGAGTATGCCATCAATTTGGTTTCCTGCTTAATCACAGAAATCGTTACCAAAAAGAACGCAAGGGCATACACAATTCCGCTGGCACCAATATGTACACCTTCAGTACCAATAACCCACGTAAGAACTCCCACTACAAACCACGTCATTATCAAAATGAGGGAGGCCTTCTTCTGAAAAAAATAGAAAATGGAAAAGAGTAAAATCAATAAAGGGATAGAGTTTGAGAAAATATGTGAAATATCGCCGTGTAGAAAGGGCATCGTGATAATTCCGAGCAGCCCCTCCGGTTTTCGCGGATGCATTCCATAATCGTTCCAATGCAATCCGAAAATATCGTTAAGTAGGAAAGCCACCCACAAAATAGCAACAATAATGACAGACTTTAAGATAGAATGAAAAAAGAGTTCTTTTTCGTAATCGGTTTCGTTGTTATACAGCATAGTTATTTCAAAGTTAACGATGAATGTGAAAGAAAATTATACCTTTGCAAAATGTTTTGAAAGCAGAAAAAATGGAAAACACTACGCATAAATCCGGTTTTGTGAACATCATCGGGAATCCTAATGTGGGCAAAAGTACACTGATGAATCGCTTGGTGGGCGAGCGGTTGTCGATTATTACGGTAAAGGCGCAAACCACCCGCCACCGCATAAAAGGGATTGTGAACGGCGAGGATTATCAAATCGTCTATTCCGATCTGCCCGGAATATTAACACCTGCCTACAAAATGCAGGAAATGATGATGCGTTTTGTGAATGAATCGCTGCAAGATGCCGATGTCGTTCTCTATTTGGTGGAATGTGGAGAAACAAACTTTAGGCAAGAGATTATTGAAAAGTTGCAACAGCTTACTATTCCTATTCTGCTGGTTATTAATAAAATAGATAGGAGTAGCGAAGAAATAATGGCTTCTACCAAAGAATATTGGAGTAACTTGTTGCCAAAATCGAAAGCCATTGAAATATCGGCGCTTACAGGACATCATATCAATTTGTTGTTAGAAAAAATTATCACACTGCTGCCGGAATCACCGCCATTTTTTCCTAAAGATGTACTTACCGACCGACCAACCCGTTTTTTTATTTCGGAGATTATTCGTGAAAAAATACTGTTGTTGTACAAAAAAGAGATTCCATACAGTGTGGAGGTAGTGATAGAAAGTTTTAAAGAAGAGGAAGATATGGTTCGCATTGGTGCGATGTTGTATTGTGAGCGCGACAGTCAGAAAGGGATAATAATTGGCAACAAAGGTTCTGCCATCAAGCAATTGGGTATCGAATCCCGCAAGGCGATTGAGGAGTTTTTAGAAAAGCATATCTTTTTGGATATCTCGGTGAAAGTGCTCAAAGATTGGCGTAATCAAGATTTATTGATGCAGCGGTTTGGGTACTCGGTGAGTGGGTAGAGATTAGTGATTAGTGAATACTTTACTTATTCTATGATTTTTTCTTCTTTTAGGATGGAGGTTACCCTATCAAAATCAAAATTGGCTCCTGTCCAAATTCTTGTGTATTTTCCACTATCTACCAATCCGATTAAGGGAAGGTAAGGCGCTGGAATATAAGTGAAAAAAGTATCTCTAGAAACAATTTTGTAGGGAAACGAAATCTCTTTGTGGGCAAACAGATGTGAACTTGTTGTCAAACTGTCTTCGTAAAGATAATAATAAACATTCTGCATCGAATAAATCCTGTTCATCGTTTCAAAATTCCGTACCATATCTTTACATTTGGGACAAGCACAAGACAAAAAAACCACCAAATGTTTTTGGTATAAATCCTCGCCTTCAATTTGAAAACTATCACTGTTCACATATTCTGAAGCAAAAGGCTCTTTTAACTTAATTTCATCCAGATAGAGCGGAATTTTGTGAAGCATAAAAATGATAAAAACAGAAACTGCTAATACAGAAACTCCAACCCACCAGTATTTTAGAGTATGACTTTTTGCTTTACAATATAAGAAAAGGGTAATAACGATAATAAGACCGTTTTTGAGCAAGGACTGAATATTAGAAAAGGGAAGCAGTTCTCCAAAGCATCCGCAATTGGATTCGTTACCAAAACGAATGAAAGAATAGATGAGAATAGAAGTGAAAAGACCCAGCATCAAAAGCGTAAGCGGATAGATTACGCGTTTTAGCCACACCCCTGCCACTATAAAGATACCCAACACTAACTCGCAAGCAATAATTATTCGCGCCATAATCATTGAGAAAGTCCACCCTAAAAATGGTGTCGTTTCTAAAATCCGCGCATCGAAAGCCTCAATGGGAAATAACTTTAATATTGCCGAAGCAATAAACGTTATCCCCAGAAAAACACGAAGAAATATCTTAATTGGATTCATTAATTAATTTTGTTTGCTGAGACGTAGCGCGTTGCGTCTCTACTGATATTCATCAACATTCCGATTGCGGCACCGGAGATGGCAAGCGACATTCCGCCTCGACTAATAAAAGGCAACGTTTGCCCGGTAGCAGGAATAAGAAAACTGTTTACCCCGATGTGAATGAGTGCTTGCATACAAAACCAAAAACCGATTCCCCATGCTAAGAGCATCGCAAAAGCCCCTTCAGCATTTCGGGCAATACGCATAGTTCGGTACAATATGATTAGATAGAAAAACAGTACGCAAAGCCCTACTAAAATTCCCATTTCTTCTACTAAAACGGCATAAACATAATCGTTGTCTTTTTCGGGAAGTACTTTTTTAATAGTTCCTTTTCCCACATTAACGGGAAACCAATTTGCCGTAGAGATTGCGGCACGGGAAAGAATTGCCTGTTTGCCATAATCTTTATCCATACCAGGTATTATTTTGTCATTTCTCCAATAAGATACTCTGTTTTTAAAAGTTTGAACCCGACCAATATCTAGGGCAAAAGCTAGAAACAGGGCTACAAAAATAACACCGCAAAAAGTAAGCAGATATTTTGTATTTATGCGTCCAACAAATAGTACAACAATACAGGTACAAAACAAGATAAGGGCGGTAGATTGATTTGAAATGAATATACCACCGCAAAAAATAAGGATGAGGCTAAAAAGTTTAAGTACTTCTTTTTGCGACAGTTCTTCTTCATAATTCAATTTTTTTGCCATATATTTTGCCATATACAGTAACACACAGAAACCGATGAAATAAAATATTTGTAAATCCATTCCGAAAAGGTGTATAGTTCGCTCGCTGGAAGAATTTGTCAATGAATAGAGTAAAAGTCCACCCGAAAAAATAAGTAAAGGTGTTGCAAACCGCGAAACGCTTCTATAATCAATATGATAAAAGAGAAAGAGAAGAAAAAAGCCTACCCCGAAATTTCGCAGTTGTTCCACCCAACGATCTCCAGCACTGGCAATCATCAAGATGGAGAATAAGGATAGTACGATGACTATAGTTAGAATTATTTTATCGCCTTTGAATTTTAGTTTTTCCATAGAGATGGTTTTTTAATTAGTAAATCTTTTCAACTCCTCTGCCAATTCTTTAAAACTCGCCTCATCTTCTTTTAGCATATTGATAAATTGAAGGGGTGTAAAACAATTACGCTTTGCAAAATCGGCACTCCACAATTCTGTAAATCTCTCGTCAGCATCAAATTCTTCTAATTGTTCAATCGTTTTGCAAATGATGTCTTCTATA
>JAIRVY010000076.1 GCA_031253655.1 Bacteroidales bacterium | reverse complement strand
TTTGTTTGTGAGAATGTAAACATAACCTCCTTTAGTCAGCTTCAATTAATTTTGCGACAAATAAACATTTTTGTAAAACACCAAAATAAAAAATAACGCCTCAAACTAATTTTTAACCAATAAACGCCTCTATTTTTGTCCTATCTAAATTTATTTCTATATTTGTCCCCTTGTTAAAAAATATTTACTCAGCAAATAATGAAACTATGAAAAAATTATTGTTTTTTACCTTGTTTTTGGTTTTAACAACTTCAACTTTTGCTCAAAAACTAAGTGCACTGATTGATTATAAGTCCTATTATTCACCATCAGGAGAGTCTTATTTAGAAATTTCGTCCTTTATTAATGGCAAAACTATTACCTATTTACCTACTGAAGATGGAAAATACCAAGCTGAAGTGCGTATCACCGTAAAAGCATTTCAAGAAGATTCGGTGGTTAATGTAATGGATTTTATATTGATGAGTGAAGTTTTTGAAGATCCTGACAGAGACACAAAACCCAATTTTGGTGAAATCAAAAATTTTCAATTACCTAACGGAGAATATATCTTGGAGTTTTCTTTACAGGATATGTTTTCTGATTCAAAACCTGTTAGTTATGTGGACGTGGTAACTATTGATTTTCCAAAACACGAAGTTTGTATTTCTGATATCTCTCTGTATAAAGAAATTAGCAGAGAACTCACCGGAGAAATTTTCGATAAATATGGATTTTCTTTAAAACCACTGTTTTATGGTTATCTGCACGATGAGATTTATTCCCTTCTTTATTCTTGCGAGATTTATAACACGAATGGATTAGTGGGAGATGAACAGATTATCATAAAAAGTTATATTACAGGTTTTGAAAATAAGTTAATGCCCTATCCCGAAGCGATTTATACAACCCGTTTAAAAGCGAAACCTGTTGTAGTTACTTTCGGTGAAATCGGAATATATAAACTGCCATCGGGAAATTACAATTTAGTGCTGGAAGTGTATAGTAAAGATTCTATTTTGTTGGCAACAAATTCATATTTTTTCCAAAGAAGCAACCCAAAAATTGCCTTCAATATTAGCGATTATAACGCGATTAACATTCAGAATACCTTTGTAGATAATATTAGAGATACCGTACAACTTCTCGAATACGTAAGATTTCTTTACCCCATATCCTCTCCTATAGAAAAGGACTTCTACTTGACAAACCTCAGTAGTGTTTCGGAAGAGAGTTTGAGAAGGTTTTTCTACGCCTTTTGGTTGAAGAGAGACGCGAATAATCCGGAAAAAGCCTGGGCAGATTATTTGGCTCAGGTAAAACACGTGAATAGAGAGTTTGGTTGCAAACTCAAACAAGGCTACCGCACCGACAGAGGCAGGGTTTTTTTGCAATATGGTCCTCCGAACAGTATTTGGGAGTCTCCCTACGATTCACATTCATATCCTTACGAAATTTGGCACTACTACTATTTAGAAAATCAATCGAGCGTTAAATTTATTTTTTGGAATACGGACTTAGTTTCCAATGATTATGAACTTCTTCATTCGGACAAACGCGGCGAATTTCAAGACCCGTTTTGGAAAATTAAAGTTACCCAGCGAAGAACTCCCAACTTTAATTTTGAGATTACAGAACCCGAAAATTACTTCGGCGGAAATGCTAAAGATGACTGGTTTGACCACAGATAATTTAAGATTTAAAGATTTAAGAATTAATATCTAATACATTAAAACCTCTTTTAATAAAACTTAACCCCAGTAGATTATTAATGATGAAATATTATTTAAAATGTGTGAAATGCGGGTATGAGACACTTGATTTTCCGGCGTGGTTTTCGGCAAATCAAGAGTGTGTAAAGTGCAAAACCAAATATTCGGAAGTTTGGTATCATTCGGATTATAACAATTTTCCGGATTTGCTGCGGGGTAATCCTGAAGATTTCTGGTACTATTTTGATTATCTTCCACTTAACGACAGAAAAAATGTGGTTTCCTGCAAAGAGGGAGCTGCTCCGATGGAAAGATGGGAGTTTCTGCGTGATTATGCAAGAAAAGAGTTTGGAATAAATTGCTATGTATATGTGTATCGAAATGATTTGAACGGTGGAACAAACACTTTTAAAGATGTGGCGGCTTCTTTGGCGGCTTCGCTGTTTAAGGAACATAACATTACGCAATATACCATCGCCTCAACTGGAAACACCGCTACGGCGTACAGTAAATATTTGTCTCTTGCAGGGATAAAACTCACGGTATTTGTTCCCGATTGTATCACGCAAGATTCTGTAAATGAGATGCATTCGTATCATCAAGATGTACGGATTGTAGATGGAGATTATGCCTTTGCCAAAAAGATGGCTGCACAATTTCACCAACAAAATAAGATATTGATTTCTTCAGGCAACATTGACCCCATTCGTGTAGAAGCTAAAAAAACGATGGTATTTGAGTTTCTTCGTCAGTTGGGAGAAATGCCTGATGTGTATATTCAGGCTGTTAGCGGTGGAACAGGACCGATTGCCATCGACAAAGGGGTTCGTGAACTTGAACCTCTTTACCCATATATTAATCTGCCGCGGATGGTTTTGGTACAGCAAGACACTTGCGACCCGATGGTTCAGGGTTGGGAAGAAGCAGTGGAAGATAATTTCCCTGATGGTTGGGAAACTCGGTATCCTATTATTAATAATCCGCAGACTTCCGTATCTATTTTGTCCACCGGAAATCCTGCGATGTATCCTGTTGTTGCACCCATTGTTAAAAAAAGTGGAGGCAGTTTTGTAAGAGTAAAAGAAGAAAACTTAACTGACCTAGCAGCGAAGGTTTACAAAGAAAAAAACCTGGTTTTAGGACCCGCGTCTATTGTTTGTTTATCAGGATTTTACAAAGCCTTGCAGGAAAAACAGATTAATAACGGCGACACCGTGCTCATTAACACCGGCGAAGGCGTGGCAAGGGCGAAGGAGTTTGAAGGTGAAGTAATGGGGTAAAATATTTTTTTACGCTTTTTTCCGGTACACCCAAAAAAACACTTGCGGCAACACCATAAACGACAACAACATACAAATAATAATTCCTCCCACAATCATGATGGCTAACGGTTTCTGTATCTCAGAGCCCATACCGGTAGAGAGTGCCGCAGGCAATAAACCCACAGAACCCATAAGAGCAAGCATTAAAATAGGCCTGATTAGTTGCCTTACAGAGTCATTAATTGCGGATTTTACCTCTTTTGTTTTTCGCCAAGCATTTTTCATCTTTGTAACCAACAGAATGCTATTGATAGACACTATTCCAAACAGAATAATAAACCCAATTCCGGCGGAGATTCCAAAGGAAGTACCTGTTATCCAAAGCGATAAAAATCCACCGATAATGGCGTAAGGCATGGCGCTCGCCGCTATGAGTGTGTCTTTTACCGTGCCGAAATTCATATACAACAAAAACAGAATGAGCAAAAGTGCCGCCGGAACAATCACTTTTAACCGCGCCGTCGCCCGCTGCTGGCTCTCAAATTCGCCCGCCCAAACCATTTTTATTGCGGATTGCGGAGCCGTGGCGCATTCTTGTTGAGACGTGGCACGTCTCTCTACCAATGCCTGCGCTTCGGCTATGGTGGAACCCAAATCTCTGCCCCGAATACTGAACCCGATTCCTACATAACGGCTACTACCATCCCGATAAATAAATGTTGGACCGGTAATGCGTTTGATATCAGCAATTTCCTTTAAGGGAACCTGTTTGCCATCCATAGTTGGAATCAGGATATTGCCAATTTTGTCAGGGGTATCGCGAAACTCTTTTTGAAAACGAATTTGTACGTCGAAAGTGCGCTCCCCTTCATAGAATTTGGTGGCAGATTTTCCACCGATTGCCATTTCAATAACCGTCTGTGCATCAGCCATAGATACGGCATAACGTGCCATCCGCGATTCTTCCAACTGAATTTGCAGTTCCGGCAACCCGATACTGCGAAACACGTTCACATCTTCCACGCCACGAACCTCTTTAATAATGCTTGCGGTTTGGTCGGCTAAATCCTCCAATTCCTGCAGATCATCGCCAAAAATCTTAATCACCAATGAACTTTTTACACCAGCCACATACTCTTCTACATTATCCTGGATGGGTTGACTAAAGGCAAAAATAATACCCGGATAAATATCCAAGGTATCCTGCATCTGTTTTAATAAATCATTTTTTTTTATTTTTCGATTCCATTCCGTTTCCGGCTTTAGTTCAGCATGAAATTCTATATTAAAAAAACCGGTGGGGTCGGTTCCGTCGTTGGGGCGGCCGGTTTGGGAAAGTATAAATTTCACTTCCTCAAAATTGAGAAGTTTCTGCTTCATCTCTTTGGTAATGCGCACCGACTCATCCAAATTCACACTGTTAGGCAATGTAGCGCGGATATAAATGGCTCCCTCATTCATACTGGGTATAAACTCCGTGCCCCAAAAACTGAAACGTACAATGCAAATTGTCAGTAAAATACAAAAACCAATCAGTGTCTGTTTTTTATATTTTGTGCAAAACAAGAATAAATTATATAAACTCGTTGTAAAAAAATCACTGATATGGTTTGTTTTTTCTTTTATCTGTTTTTTTAACATCAACTTACACATTACAGGGACGTAAGTTAAAGCCAAAATTAACGAACCCGACAAGGCATATCCCAATGTGAAAGCCAGGGGTGAAAACATCTTTCCTTCCACTTTTTGAAAAGAGAAAATGGGAAATAACGCCACCACCAAGATAATCTGTGCGAAAAAGATTTGGGAGGCAACGCTTCCGGCACTCTTTTTTATCAGCCCGCCCTTGCTCATTTTATTAAACTGTGCCCCTAGCTCTCGCGAGCGTTTTTCCATCTCAACATAAATAATCTCCACTATGACTAAAGTTCCTTCCAGCAAAAGTCCGAAATCCAACGCACCCATCGAAATCAGATTCGCCGGCAAACCTTGAATGCGCAACATCATTATTGCGAATAAGAATGATAAAGGGATGACCGATGCCACGATGAGTGAAGTGCGCCAGTTGAACAGAAAAATAAATACCACAATGGAAACTAAGATAATTCCTTCCAACAAGTTTTTTGTAACAGTTTTTACGGTTGTGTTTACCAACGTTGTTCTATCTAAAAAAGACTCAATTTTAACATCTTCGGGTAAAATCCGTGCATTTAATTCTTCAATTTTTAATTTTATATTCTTAATTACCTCTCCAGGGTTCTGTCCTCTTAACATGATCACAATCCCTTGCACCACATCATCTCGGTCGTCAAGCCCCACTTGCCCTAATCTGGGTCGTGAACAAACGCTCACTTCCGCCACTTGTTTTACGCGGATGGGGGTACCGCCCTTCACTTCAATGAGGATATTTTCTATGTCGAAGATACTTTCCAGCAACCCGAGCCCGCGAACTACAAACGCCTGGGTTCCTTCCTGAATAATATCACCTCCCACATTTATATTGCTTTTCGATACAGCTTCAAACACTTCCAACGGCGACAAATTATAATTATACAATTCAATTGGATTTACTTTTATTTCGTAAATCTTTTCCTCACCGCCGAAGGAGGCTATGCTGGCTACTCCGGGAACAGAGAGCAACTCCCGTTCCACCACCCATTCGTTAATGGCGGCTTGTTCTCTGATGGGCAAATCGCTTTGCAACACGTAACGATAAATTTCGCCGGTAGCCCCCGATGGCGGCTCAATGGAAGCATCGGCTCCTTCGGGCAAATCTAAATCCTGCATACGGTTGGAAGCGTATTGCTGTGCAAAGAAATCGTCCACGTCATCTTCAAAAATCACTGTTACCACTGACAGTCCAAACAGCGACGTAGAACGCACATCCGATTTTCTGGGGATGGTATTCATTACTCGCATAATGGGCAGTGTAACAAACTTTTCCACTTCTTCGGCACTGCGTCCGTGCCACTGTGTGATGATACGCACTCTTGTGTTGGTAACATCGGGATACGCTTCAATTGGCGTGTGAATGTAACTAACGACCCCCACCACAATCAAAATTCCTGTAAAAAAAAGGATTAATACGTGGTTTTTTAACGAAAAACCAATAATGTTTTCAACAAACTTATACATAGCCTATTCCTCCTTTAATCCTGAGTAAATTAATAGCTGATTTTTTACTACAATGGTTTCCCCATCACATAATCCCGATGATATGTAAGAAACTTTATTATGCTGCCCTGCAAGTATAACTTTCCGAATTAAGAACTTTTGTGGTGTTTCTTCTACCACCACAAAATATTGATTTGCATCAAAGATAAGCGCATCGGATGGGATTGCCGGTAAAGGCATGGCATGCTCCGTCTCTACACGTTTCAGTTTGATTAACATAGACATTTCGGGTTTTAACTTTAATTCGTTGTTTTTCATTATAATTCTGGCTTTTAACACTTTTTCCTCGGGGTCGAAAACCTGTGACAAGACGTTAATTTTGCCGTAAAAAATCTCATCGGGATACGAAAGGGTGGTCATTTCCACTTCCATCCCTTCTCGCACAAAAAGCAGATTGCCGGCATACACATTTACAGTAATCCAAACGGTACTTAAGTCGGCAATAGTAAAAACAGCATCGTAATCTGTTGAAATTGCTGTTCCTTGCGATGCTTTTTTATGCACAACAAATCCGCTCATCTGGGCATTCACCGTGAAAATTCCATTTCCTTTATCGTCCCCGTAAACACTCATATCCGCTTTTATTCTGGAAATGGCAGCACGTATTTGCGTCAGTTTTCCTCTCACCTCCATTAACTCTTTTTCCGTGAGCATATTAGCATCAAACATCGCTTGTGTAGCTTTTAGCTCCCTTTCGGCAATTTTCTCTTCTGCTTCGAGCGATATTTTTTCCGTCTGAAGCACGCTGAATTCTGTACTCCGTACATCAAGTAAGGGTTGATCTTTCTGCACTTTATCACCCAACGAAAAGTAAGTTTTGTTTACAACACCACTAATCAACGGTACATAACTTATCAGTTTATCGGGGTCGCACTCCACTTTTCCGGTTAAGATGAGTTCCTGCACTTGATTGGTTAAAATAACCTTCGTCGTTTCAATATTTTCGAGAAAGATTTTGTTAAGATTCTGCTTATCTACGTTTTCCGATTTCTTGCTATTGCAAGAGATTAGAATTAAAACTCCTAATATTATTATTGTTTTTTTCATTTTTTCTTTTTATTCTTAATTATTAATTCTTAATTTATTTCATTATTAATACTAAATTGAAGTTCCGTAAAACGTATGTCTAAATTCTTTTTCGCCAACAGCATCGCTTGTTTTGTGGTTTTATAAGCATACATAAAATCAATATATTCAAGCATATTGATGTTTTTGTTCATAAAATTTCTGGAATGCACGTCCAGCATATTATCCAAATCTTCAGAAAAATCATTTTCCATTAATTTGTTGTAAAACAGATAGTTCATTTTATAGTCATTATAGATTTCAACGACTTCCTGTTGTATTGCGTTTTTCTGTTCTTCTGCATAATAGTTACTTTGCTCTAAGAAATGCTTTGCCATCTTAATATTTCCTTGATTTTTGTTGAATACAGGAATATCAAGACTAATGCCAAGCCCCACGAAATTCTTCCACACGCCACCGTACCGGTCGTAATTTACGCTGAGTGCAATATCAGGAGAGCGTAGTGTTTTTTCATACAACAACAGTTTTTCGTGATATTTCACATTCAAATCGGACAACAAATACTCCGGACGGGAATTTTTTGCCATATCTAACAAATTGGGAAGCGAAATTTCGTCCGGATTTTTTAAGACAACCGAAGCCGGCAGTATCCATATTTTTTCTTCCGGCGCATAATTCAGTAAAATCTTAATCGTTTTATACAGCTTGTTTAACTCTGTCCGAATTTCGTTTGCTTCTGACTCTAATTCAATTAATGAAGCTTGAATCCGAATGAGTTCACGCTTTGCAACGTTGCCAAGAACAGTTTGATTTTTATAAACCTGCACCAAATTGTCCATAATTTCAAGTTGTTTATTAACAATATTCAAGTAGGATTGTAGGTAAACAGTTTCATGCAGAATGATTCTAAGTTCCGTTTTCAAATTAAGTAGAAATGTTTCAAACTCTTGTAAGGCAATCTCTTTCGACATTTTTTCTAAATTAACAAGCCTCTTTCTTTTACCGGCAGTTTTAATAATTTTTTCAAGTTCTACACTAAATATGAAGTTATTACCAAAGGATGCGGGTACACCAACCTCAGTAGAGGCGTTCGGGTTCCAAAAATTTATGTCGCCTACACTAATGGTCGGATTGTTCAATACTTTTGCCTGAACAACAGCGGCATCGGCAATGGAAATATTACATCTTTCCGCCAGAATTTGCAGATTTTTCTCTAAAAACTGTTTTTCAGCTTGCTCATCGGTAATTTCTAAAGCGCTCTGTGCTAATGTTTTGTGCTTGCATAATAATATCAATATGCATAGCAATGCTATTTTGATGATTCTCATAAATTAAGAATTAATAATTAAAAGAATAGTGAAAAATGATTGAATTAATTGTTAAGAGAGTGATGATCAGAAGTTTCAATTTTCTGAAAACAAACTCTTTATTAAAAATTTTTAATTCTTAATTATACTTCCGGGGGTTTATCAATCTTATCAAAAAAACTAAGGGAGGGAATATTTTCCTTGTCAGGAATTACATATTTTATGTTTTTTTCTAAAGAGAAATTCAATAAATCAATACTTTTTGCCAACTGTTGTGAGAGTTCGTGATGCACAATTTTTACCGAGTTGCAGTCGGTTTGTGAATCGCCGTCTTCATCAATATCATTACTTTCACCGGTTATCAATTCTACTATGTACTCAAGAACGCTATTTATTTCACCATCAGGATTTTTTGTTTCATTGGTTCCCGTGATAAAAAAACCTCTGTTGATGTAGAGCAACAGTAATATTATGCTTGCGAGGTTTCTTACGGCAGGGTTTTTCATTTTTATTATTCTGCATTTTTAACGAGCGAGTTAATAATAAATTGTGTGTTTTTATTAATAAATAATTATTTCGCAATCGTCAATTCTTTAATTATTCGTGTATTTTTGCCCCTCGAAAACAATTAATATTGTTATGAAACAATATCTTGACCTACTTCAACATATTCTCGATGTTGGTGCTCTGAAAGAAGACCGTACCGGGACCGGGACCATCAGTGTGTTCGGATACCAAATGAGATTCGACTTAAATGAGGGCTTTCCTGTGTTAACAACAAAAAAACTTCATCTGCGCTCTATCATTCACGAATTGCTATGGTTTTTGAAAGGGGAAACCAATATTAGATATTTGCACGACAACAAAGTAACTATTTGGGACGAGTGGGCAGATGAAAAAGGGGATTTAGGTCCCATTTATGGAAAACAATGGCGCAGTTGGCAAACCTCAGACGGCAGGACCATTGACCAAATTTCAGATTTAGTTCACCTCATACAAACAAATCCTGATTCGAGGCGGCTTATTGTGAGTACCTGGAATGTAGCCGATGTGGACAAAATGAAACTTCCCCCCTGCCATGTGCTTTTCCAATTCTATGTGAATAACGGCGAAATTTCCTGCCAACTATACCAACGCAGTGCCGACCTATTCCTCGGCGTACCGTTCAATATCGCTTCTTACGCTCTGCTGATGCTGATGGTTGCGCATGTTTGTAAACTGAAACCGCGCTACTTTATTCATACTTTCGGCGATGTGCATCTTTACCTGAATCACATAGAGCAGACAAAACTACAACTTACACGAACTCCAAAAACATTACCCACTATGAAAATTAACAGAAAAGTAAGCTCTATTTTTGATTTTCAATTTGAAGATTTTACCTTGGACAACTATAACCCCGACCCGTCTATCAAAGCGAATGTAGCAGTCTGAAAAAAGAGAGTAAGAGAGTAAGAGTTCTTAAACTATTGAACTATAGAATCTAAACATTAAACTTTAAACCTATAAACTCATAATCCCCTAAACTATGAAAAAACTTCTAATCACCGGCGGTGCCGGGTTTATTGGCTCTCACGTTGTTCGTTTGTTTGTGAATAAATACCCGCATTATGAGATCTATAATTTGGATAAACTTACTTACGCCGGAAATTTAGATAATCTGCAAGATATTGAAAATAAACCTAATTACCATTTTATCAAAGACGATATTGTGGATGGAGAAAAAATGTTGGCACTTTTCAAAGAAAAACAATTCGACGGAGTAATTCATTTAGCCGCCGAATCGCACGTGGATAGGTCGATTGAAAGCCCGATGGAGTTTATTTATACTAACGTTATAGGAACGGTTAATCTGCTAAACGTAGCGCGTGAAATCTGGAAAGATGTTGAAAATAAGCGTTTTTATCATATCTCTACCGATGAAGTGTATGGCTCGCTGGGAGAAACCGGCGCTTTTACAGAAACAACCCCTTACGACCCGCACAGTCCTTATTCAGCCGCCAAAGCTTCTTCCGACCACTTTGTACGCGCTTACTACGATACTTACAAACTTCCAACCGTAATCTCTAATTGTTCAAATAATTACGGACCAAACCAGTTTCCGGAGAAATTAATTCCGCTTTTTATCCATAATATTAAAAATAATATTGCCCTACCTGTTTATGGAAAAGGGATTAACGTGCGAGACTGGCTCTATGTAGAAGACCATGCCGCCGCTATTGATCTGATTTTTCATAAAGGAAAAACCGGAGAAACCTACAATATTGGTGGAAATAACGAATGGAAAAATATCGATTTGATTAATAAATTAATCGAAATTATGGATAGAAAGCTTGGACGTGCAGAAGGAGCATCTCTCTCTCTAATTACTTTTATAACCGACCGCGCCGGACACGACTTGCGCTACGCCATAGATGCATCCAAACTGAAAAACGAACTCCACTGGGAACCCACAGTTAAATTTATCGAAGGATTTGAAAATACTGTGGACTGGTATCTGAACAACGAAAAATGGTTACAAAGAATTATGAGCGAGGAATATAGATATAATGTGTAATGATTAGTGATTAATTTGTGAAAATCTGTTTAATCTGAGTCATCTATGTGCAAAAAAAAATAAATAATAAATTATGAAATCAGTCTTAATTATTGGTGCCGGACCTGCCGGAATTGAAGCCGCTATTACTTTAAAAAAAGCAGGTTATAATATTACACTTCTTGAAAAAGAAAATGAAACGAATACTAATTTACGCAATAAAAAACTGCTGTTCCCCGATTTCTCGGAAGCAGAAATATTGGTTGATGCTATTGATTCTCAACTTTTAGACAACGGATTTGTTCCACAATTTAACACAGAAATCGTTCATTTAGAGTTCAATGAGCCCTGTTTGATAGCCACAGATTCGAACCAAAAAAGATACACCGCCGATGCCGTTTTAGTTGCTACCGGTTACAGAGCATTTGATGCTACCCGAAAAGAAGAATACGGCTATGGCATTTATAACGGCGTTATTACCTCGTTAGAATTGGAAGAGATGTTTAAGAAAAACAGTATTAAAAACACCTTTGGAGAGGATCCCAAAAAAATTTGTTTTCTTCAATGCGTGGGCTCGCGAGATGAAAAATCGGGAAACAATTATTGCTCAAAAATTTGCTGCATTACCGCTGTAAAACAAGCGATTGAACTAAAAAAACTCTCGCCGGAAACGGAAGTTTATATCTTCTATATGGATTTAAGAATGTGGGGGCAAGGCTATGAAGAGCTCTATCGCGAGGCGCAGGAAAAGTATGGTGTCTATTTCATTCGCGGAAGAATTTCGGAAGCCGCCGAAACCTTTGACGGAAAAGTGCAGATAAAATCGGAAGATACACTAATGGGACTACCTCTGAAAATGACCCCTGACATCCTAGTATTGATGGTGGGTATGGAACCCTCTGAAGGCACTACACTTCTCGCAAATAAATGTAATTGTGAAGAAGAATATGGCTTTTTTAAAACATTAAATCCAATAGTGGAGGATCAAAAAACAAGCAGGAAAGGCGTTTTTGTGGCGGGTTCCTGCAAACGTCCAATGAGTATTCCTGATGTATTGGCAGATGCCCGAGCCGCCGCCGTAGAAATTGATAACTACCTGAAGATTAAGAAATAAAAATTAATAATTAAAAGAAATTTGAACTATTAAACTTTAAACATTAATAATTATTATGAAATCCATAACCCAAGCCACTTTAAAAAACAAAAGAGTTTTGGTACGTGTAGATTACAACGTGCCGCAAGACGAAAACTTGCAAGTTACCAGTACTACGCGTATAAAACGCACGCTGGAAACAGTGAACAAAATTACAAACGACGGAGGAATCGCGATTCTGATGTCTCACTTAGGAAGACCCAAAGGAGAAGTAAACGATACTTTCTCTTTAAAACACATTTTACCGGCAGTTTCGGAAACACTGGGAAAACCGGTAACTTTTCTCGGCGATGTGTTGGATGCGAATATTCAGAAGAAAATAACCAATCTGAAAGTCGGAGAGGTGGGGCTGCTGGAAAATCTGCGTTTTCATAAAGAAGAGGAGAAAGGAGATGTGGAGTTTGCCAAAACCATAGCCAAATTGGGAGATATTTATGTAAACGATGCCTTTGGAACGGCACACCGCGAACACGCCTCTACCGCCACTATTGCCCGGCTCTTTCCCGGTAATGCCTATGCAGGATACCTCCTCTACAGCGAAGTACAAAGTTTGAAAAGAGTACTCTTACAGAAAAAATCACCCTTTACCGCCATTATCGGTGGCTCAAAAGTTTCTACAAAAATAAATATTCTGAAAAATTTGCTAAACAAAGTAGATAATCTTATCATAGGAGGAGGAATGAGATATACTATGCTGTACACGATGGGATTTACTTACGGAGATTCTTTGTTTGAAGAAGAAATGATACCGGTAGCCAAAGAGATTTTAGAACAGGCTAAAGCAAAGAAAATAAACATCTATTTGTCGGTGGATAGTTTGTGTGCCGACAAATTTGCCGAAGATGCCAACACGCATTATACGCAAGACCAAAATATTCCAGATGGCTGGATGGGAATGGATATCGGTGAAAAATCGATTGAACTCTTTAAAAAGGTAATTCTGGAGTCTAAAACTATTCTATGGAATGGACCGGTGGGGGTTTTTGAGATGGACAAATTTGCCGGAGGAACCAAAGCCGTGGCGGAAGCGATTGCTGAAAGTACCAAAAATGGCGCATATTCTTTAATTGGAGGAGGAGATTCTATTGCCGCACTTGGAAAATTTGGACTTTCAAAGGAAGTTTCTTATATATCAACCGGCGGCGGCGCAATGCTCGAATACCTGGAAGGTATTGAACTCCCCGGAATAAAGGCATTGGAGGAAAATTAATTATTTGTGCATTCCTACTAATAAAAATGTAATAATTATTTATTCTAACTCCCCGACTATTTGACTATAATTGACAGAATGACCGTCAGGGCGATAATAATCCCTTGGTTACATTCCATCTAAAGAGAAGTAGTTTGGCGCCTTTTTGGGGCTGAAACTTTAAGCAAAAGCCGATAAAAAGCACAATTGAAGCCATCCATTTTATCAATTCAGATAAAAGACGTTTGAAATAAGAGATTTTTGAGATACGTAACGTTCTGATTCTTTCACTGCATCCAATAGAAAATGTAAGGCGGTTGAAATACTCATCGGTTAACTTGGTTTCGGGAATGATATGATACAATATTGCATTTGGAACATAATAAAACGCCATCCCCAAGGCAGTCATCCTAACAAAAATATCTTTTTCTTCTGCGCCAACTAGGTTATTTCCTTTTCGACCAAGGCCAACATTAAACAATCCGGTTTTATCAAAAACCTCTTTTTTATAGGCTGCATTCCCTCCACCGGGGTATCTTCTTTTAAATTTTTCTATTTTATTTCCCTGGTACAAATATCCCGTAAGCAGTTCTTTTGTAAAATACGAAAGCCACTTTGGAGGTTTAGTTTCATAGTGCGGAATAATGGGACCACCGGCGGCAAATACTTGTTTATCACTTTTAAACAGTTCATAATAAGTGCTAAGGTACTCTTTATTTACCAGCGCATCGTCATCCACGTAGATGAGTATATCGCCTTCTGCTTCCTTAATTCCTCTATTTCTTGCTTGAGAAAGTCCCTGTTCTTGCTCAATGAAATATCTAAAATTTACTTGTGGATAATCTTGTTTAAACTGTGTGCATTCTTCTTCGGTTTTGTCGGTACAGTTA
This sequence comes from Bacteroidales bacterium, assembly GCA_031253655.1. Taxonomy (GTDB): domain Bacteria; phylum Bacteroidota; class Bacteroidia; order Bacteroidales; family WCHB1-69; genus WRNX01. The sequence goes on along the minus strand of JAIRVY010000076.1, from coordinate 18,861 downwards.
TTATTAATCAAAATAATTTCGTACAGTTCGGTAGGAAAACTGTTAAGTGCCAAACTTTGCAGGAGGTTGTAGATATATTTTTCTCTGTTGTAGGTGCAAATGATGATACTAAGCATAGGAAATATTTTTTTAGATTAAGAGAGTTGTGGTTATTTGGGTGTTAAAGAGCATTTTTTTTGACGTAACTTTTAGTTTATCTCATTTTTGTTAATCTGAAAAAAAGCTGCAAATATGGGAAAAAGAGACTTTTGAGTTTTAGATTTAGAAGTAAAACATTTTTTAGCGTTGCTGTATTGCTAAATTTATTAACCCTATTGAATTTTAGAAATCTTAATATTAACTCGTTAGCAAAAGGACGAACAGGGAATAATTTGGTTTTTTTATTGGCTTCATAAATCAAGACCGCCCATTTAATAATTTCATCTACAGATTGAATGCTTTTATCAAATGTACATTGATTTATAAAAACACTATGTGTTTTCAACAGATTTTCAACTTTTTCTAACCCTAATTTTTTGATAAATGTTGATGTGATTCTTTGTGCATTCATTTTTTGTTCCTCTTTTTTTATTGAGGATATTTGACTTTCTGAATATCTATAGCAGGAAAGAAATTTCGGTATATTATAAATATTTCCTAAGCAAACTGCTCTACTCCACAATTCATAATCTTGTGAAGAAGAGAAGGTCTCATCATAAAACAAATTATTAGATATGAAAAAATTTCTTCTAATCATCGCAGTTGAATGTACTATGGAACACACAAAAAAAGTTGAACAAATAATTTGAATAGGACGTTTTGGGTATTTACAATACCGGATTATTTCTCCTTTTTCATTAATTTCTTTTACATAACTTCCAACAATATCAATATTGGGATATTTGTTTAAGAAATTGACTTGTTGTTGAAATCTTTCAGGAAAAGAATAATCATCAGCATCCAAAATAGCTAAAAATTCTCCGGTAGCATATTCTATTGCTTTATTTCTTGAGAAAGGTGCGCCTCTGTTGGTTTCATTTTTCAAATAAATAATACGATTATCATCAAAAGAGTTTATTATAGTCCCCGTTCCATCAGTAGAAAAGTCATCAACAATTATTAATTCCCAATTATAATATGTTTGATTAATAATGCTTTCAATAGCTTCACTAATAAATTTCTCTGAATTATAGGCGGCCATAACAACAGAGATTTTTTGAGTTTGAATATTTTGCCGATTCATATTATTTATCTTTTTTGAATAACAGTAACTTTTTTTGAGCAATTTTATAAACTCGTGACGAAATTATTGTTATATTGATGTATAATAACTACTTTTACTAAATTTCAGTTTATTTTTTTCATGTAAAAAAACAAGCATATTATTAGCACACTTTTTTCTTTTCATAAATATAAAATTCAGCAAAAGAGGTATTAGAATCCCCCTCTACAAAAGGATATTTATTTGGGACGAATTCTAAAAGAAAAAAATCAGATCGCTCTTTTTCTATCCAATCTGAAAATTTTCGGTGTCTTATATGTGAGGCAGGACTTAGCGATTCGGTATTTGAGGAATAAATGATCACAAATTTATGGGAAGAAGAAAATAGGAGGTTCATATATTGTTCAAAAACATCATCTTCAATTAAATGATATATTACATCTAAACTCAGTGAGATTTCAGCAGTTTCACCTTGATAGTTTGAAGCATGAATAAATTTTTTTGTTTTATCACCTTCATAAATATTCTTGCAAATATCTAATACAGTATTACTTACATCATATCCTATGTAGGATGCGAAGGTAAAAAGTTTTAGATTGTTACCATCTCCACACCCAAACTCAATAACCGATGATATATTATGTTCAAGTGCGAAATTATTAATAATTTCTGCTTTAAATTCAGCTAATCTATTGTAAGAACCAGCTCCGGAATTACCCCCTTTTTTATATCGATTTTCCCAATAATCGCCGGATGTTGTAAATTTCCTTTTTTTAATAATCGCCAATAATTTCGAGATAATGCGTCTCATCTTTTCCACATTTTTTATAATATTGATTTTACCGTATCCCATAATTTGTAATGGTCAAAGGTTTGTTTAATTTGAACATCATTATAATGTTGTACCACATTTTTGTGAAATAAACCAATATCCTGATTTTCTGTTAAATCAAAAGACTGACTGCTACCCACAGTTTTGCAGGGTATCATGTTAAGAAGTGTCATTGTTTTAAACCAAATATCATCAGCAAAAGGGGCTAATTTATTAAATAAATCATCATTTAATATATCTTCATGAAAGCAATCTGATGGATATAATACACCTCCGCCACTTGTGGGGAAAACCAACATAGATTCTTCTCTCCCTTTATAATCCATTATCCATTTATCATAGGGGAGCAAATTCGCATTCTCATCAAAAGTCATTAAATGCGCCCGTAGGCAATAAACACATTTTTTGTTTTTTAAATATTCTGAATATAAATTTTCAACCATATTATAAGGATACAAAATATCATCGTCAACTGTTATAATAACGCTATTGGGATATTTTTTTAATGTTGGGATTAGTTTCTTATATGATCTCAAATCTTCACAAAAATCTATTTCCAACCCTCTGGCTTCTTGTTTTTTTAATAGAAGAGGTTTGTGTGTTTCTTTAAACTCATCATCAGCCAGCCATAATATTATTTTGTTGGGAGGCATAGTTTGGTTTAAAAGACTTTCTATTACTAAATGTACATCATGAATTCTTTTCCCATAGGTGGTTATTGACACAATAACGCGATCGGCGTATTCTAGATTGTTAGCAACTCCCATTTTTGTGGAATGAAGAGAGCTATTTAGCAGATATTCTTTTCGGACAATATTAGCAATTATTTCTTCTAAGGAACAAGCATTGTTGAGTGCAATGTCTCCCTTTTTTCTAATCCTTTTTATTGTTGATAATAATTTCATGAACGAATTTGAGTTTACGAAACAATAGTGTTCCGCAAAAATATAAAAAAATGAAATAGTACCTTAAAATTTGGAAGCTTTTGCAATTCCTCAGCAACCCATATTCCAAACTCTCCATCATTACACCTGGATAGCTAACAATTTAATTTTCACAACGCCCATTTAGAAAAACTACCGTGATGATAATTTCTATGATTTATACACGCCCTTAGATTATTATGAACTAACCCTTCCTGTGCAATTATCTTTTTTTCTGCATCTTATGATACTATACCCAATCCCTCCGCTAATGGTTCCAAATATCACAAGAATACATAACCAGGAAACCATTTCAGCCTTTTTCAGGGTATCGGGTTCAAAAACAAATCTGATATGATGTTCTCCTTTAGGTACATTAAGTGCTCGCAACACATAATTTACCCGAAAATGTTCAATCGGCTGATCATCAATAAATGCGTGCCACCCGTAGGGATAATAGATTTCTGAAAATACTATAATTCCCCCCTTTTCAGATGAGATTTGGTATTCTAACGCATTGGGCTTGTAAGAGAGGAATTGAACAGTGGTCGAGGAATCTCTCCCGGGCATAAAACCTTTCACAAATTCTTCAAATTTAGCATCTAAAACCGCCGTTGTTCTTATATCAATTACATTTAAAGCGTCACTCTCTTCATTGGGTGTATTTACAATCAAAATAGAATCAACAAACCATGCATTACCCATAGCATCAGGGTTGAAACGCGGCGAAGGGTTGTTATTGGCATCATTTACAATGAAATACTTTGTATTGAGCATATTAATTACTCCCATATTCATTTTTGAAATATGTTCGGAAATCAAATCCTGATACCTGCGCAGTTTTGCCGCATGATACCCTCCAATAGATTTAAAATGATAAGAAGTTCTAGATTCATTAAAGCTATTAGTAGTGAGATTGAACACTCTGAAATACGGGTCAGTATCCTGCAAAAGATATTCTTCCCAGGGTTGTTTTTTAAAGTAATTGGTTTCATATTTCGGTGAAATAAAACTGTCGTTGTTTAAAAAACGTTTCGCTACCGTCCACATATCCGCTAAAATAAGTATTCCAAGCGCGATGATGAGATGTGGGAGTTTTATTTTTTCTTTCACAAACAACCAGAGTGCAACTGCACCCAAAATGATGAAAGCTAATGAACGCCAAGCATCTGTGCGAAGCATTGAAGCTCTTTCGGCAATTATGGCGCTGCCCAACCATTCGGGGAGCTGTCCAAAAATAGATTCATCATTGGGAGAGGTAAAGTTGTACAATAAGCCGCCAAACAGCGCAAAAAATAGGCAAATACCTGCTGTAATTCCCGCAGAAATGTAAATACTTTTCAATACTTGCTCTTTGGCTACCTGTTTTTCCATAATAGTTTTAATGGCTAGGAAACCCAACAACGGCATAGTTACTTCAGCAACTACTAAAATTGAAGAAACCGCCCGAAACTTGTTGTACATAGGGAAATAGTTAAAAAAGAGTTCAGTAAGGGGCATAAAGTTTTTTCCCCACGAAAGCAATATCGAGAAAAGTGTAGCCCCCAGCAACGCCCACTTATAGGGTCCTTTTACCATACAAAGTCCCAAAATAAACAGAAAACAGATGATTGCTCCCATATAAACGGGACCTGAAGTAAAGGGCTGCGTTCCCCAATAGGTAGGCACAGTTTTACAAAAATCTTCTGAGTTTTTTTTTGAAACTCCTTTATTTATAAGTTCTTGATACACTTTAGAGTTTGTGTCTGCATTGTAGTTCGTGGAAGCGCCCATAAAATTGGGTATTAAGAAAGTGAACGTTTCGTTAATTCCATAACTCCAACTGGTGGCGTAGTCTAAGTCTAATCCTTTCGTTTTATTTTCGCTATCATTCTCTTTTTCCAATTCAGAATGCCCGCCCCGCATCGTCTCTTTCACATATTCTCTATTCAACAGGGTAGAGGTATATTTCGCTCCAATCCCCACTGCAATCGCAGCGGCAAACAACAGTGATGCAATAATAAAATCTTTGATTCTCTTTTCTTTGATATGAGTAAACAGTTCTGCTACGAACAAACAGCCTATGAGCATAAAAAAGTAATAAGCCATTTGAGGGTGTTTGGAATACCCAATGGCGCAATAAGCCATAGCAAATATTGCACCCCATATATATTTTTTGTTAAATATGAGAAAAAAACCGGCAATTACAGGTGCCATTAAGGCAATGGTTTGTGCCTTAGTAACGTGCCCCGCTTCAATAATAATAAAGAAGTAGGAAGAGAGTGCAATTGCCATTGCCCCGACTATACTGAGCCAAGTGTTAACTTTAAAAGATTTAAGTAAAATGAAGAAGCATAAAAGGTACAGGATAATGTATTTCAGTGTTTCTTTAAATCCCAGGCTCATTATTTTTTCTAAAGGAGATAAAGCAGAGGCAGAAGCAATTTTTCCGCCGCCGATTTGATAAGTGGGCATTCCGGAAAACATTGAGCCTGTCCAAAAGGATGACTCCCCTGTTTTTTCGTTAAATTTTTTTACTTCCTGATACATTCCTTTCCAGCCCAAAGTATCTGAGGATTGAACCAGTTTTCCTTCCAGCGCCGGCGAACAATAGATGAGGGCAAATAAAATGAAGATCACCACGGCTACTCCGTAGGGTAGCAGTTTTTTCAATAATTCTTTATTCATAAATTAGTATTTATTATTTTTGAAGTTGCAAAAATAATAAATCTCTCTTTACAAACTCGCTCAATTTTTCCCCGGTTAGTAAATTTTGTGATAATAATGCCAAATCTATTAATTGTTTGGTAAGGGCAGCCTGCTTTTCGGCATTAGGTTCGTTCAGCAATTGGCTCGCCAACTCGTGATTACTGTTTACCACTAAGTTGTAATGCTCAAAAGCGCCGTAGAAACTCTTTTGTCCCGATAGTTTTTCCATATCCTGATAACGCCGCATAAACTCGTTTCGGGTAAGTATTACAGGCATGTCGGCTTCGCTCAAAGACTCAACGGTTACTGTAAACTTCTCTTTTTCAATAGAATTATCATAAAGTTCTTTCAGTTTTTTTGTTTCTTCTTCCGATAATTTTGAAACCTGCACTTCATCTTTTTGTATCAATTTATCAATTACATCGGCATCCACGCGAGTAAAGCGCGTTTTTTCAAATTTTTGCTCCAACATATTTATAAAGTGGGTATCTAAAAATCCGTCAAACAGCAAAATATCGTAGCCGCGCTCTTTGGCGGCATTGATATACACGTGCTGCGAATCCACATCAGCAGCGTACATATAGATGAGATTACCTTCTTTATCTCTTTGTAAAGTTTCGATAAACGTTTTATATTCTTCGAATGTAAAATACTTGTTTTCAATGTTTTTAAACAGATAGAATGATTTAGCGCGGTCGTAAAACTTCTCATCGGTAACGCAGCCGTATTGAATAAACACTTTGATATCGTCCCACTTCTTTTCAAAATCTTCGCGACTTGTTTTAAACATCTCTTCTAATTTATCAGCCACTTTTTTGGTAATGTGGGTTGATATTTTCTTCACGGCGGCATCCGATTGCAGATAGGAACGAGAAACATTGAGCGGAATATCGGGTGAATCTATTACGCCGTGCAGCAGTTGCATAAATTCGGGGATAATTCCTTCAAGTTGGTCGGTAATAAACACTTGATTGCAATAGAGTTGCACTTTATTTTTTTGAAATTCCATTTGGTTTTTCACTTTCGGGAAATATAAAACTCCCGTGAGGTTAAAGGGATAATCCACATTGAGATGGATTTGGAACAGGGGCTCGTCAAAGGTCATCGGATAAAGTTCTCTGTAGAATTTCAGATAATCTTCCTGAGTTAGTCCACTGGGGGCTTGTTTCCACAACGGATTGATATTATTGATGATACGAGGGCGTTCCAATTCTTTCGATTTCTCTTCACCTTCCGGTTTATCCCAATATTTTTCGTTTCCGCAACGAATGGGCACCGGCAAAAAGCGACAATATTTATTAAGTAGGTCAACAATTTTGTATTCATCTAAAAACTGTCCATCTTCGTCTGAAATATTCAGAATAATTTCTGTACCGCGCTCGGTTTTGTTATGCTGCTCCATTTTGTATTGCGGAGAGCCGTCGCATTTCCAGCGTACGGCGGGTGCATCTTCAATATACGATTTGGTAATGATTTCCACCTCTTTAGCCACCATAAACGCAGAATAGAAGCCCAGCCCGAAATGTCCGATAATACTGGAGGCATCGGCGCCTTTATATTTATCAAGAAACTCTTCGGCGCTCGAGAAGGCTATCTGGTTGATATATTTCAGCACTTCTTCTTCAGTCATTCCGATACCCTTGTCAATTACGCGGAGGGTTTTCTCTTTCTTATTCACTACCACTTCAATGGTAGTGTCTCCCAATTCCACTTGCGCAACGCCCGATTTTACCAATGTATTGAGTTTTTGGGTAGCATCTACGGCGTTTGATATCAGTTCCCTAAGAAAAATTTCGTGGTCAGAGTATAAAAATTTCTTAATAATGGGGAAGATGTTTTCGGTTTTTACGTTAATTTTTCCGGATTTCATTTTTTTAACGATTAATGATTAATAACAAACGGTTTTACAAAAATTGTGCCAGAAAGTTTCTTCTTAAAGAAGTAACAAATCAGACGTAGAAAATCTTCAAATCTCCATTACCTACAGCGTTGCGGCAATCGCAATAGAGTAGAGTTTTGTGAGCGAACTGTCTCCGCGTGAGGAAAGTACACAGGGCACCTTTGCGCCGGCAAGAAAAGCACCTATTTCCGCTTTGTTGAATTTGGTAGAACATTTGTAGAATACATTTCCGCTTTCAATATTTGGGAACAACAACCCGTCAGCATCTCCTGCTACTCCGCCTATCATTTTTTTTATTTTCGCTGCTTCTTCATCTACTGCCACATCTAACGAGATTGGTCCATCAATGATGGCGCCGGTAATTTGGCCTCTGTCTGCCATCTTGGAAAGTATTGCCGCATCCACACAAGCCGTCATTCCTGCCGACATCTGCTCGGTAGGCGTAATAATTGCCACTTTCGGTTTTTCAATACCTATTGCGTGTGCTGTTTTGATAATATGTTGTAAAATCAGCAGTTTTTGTTTTAAATCCGGTGTCGGGATAATAGCGCAATCGCTGACAATAAGCAATTTATGATAGGCTGGATTTTCCACCACCGCAATATGGGTAATCACGGCATTGGGGGGACAAAGTCCTCTCTCTTTGTTCAAAATGGCGCGCATATACTTATCGGTAGAGAGCGCCCCTTTCATCAAAATATCTGCCTCTTTTTGATTTATAAGGTCGCAACTCAGGGTGGCCGCCTTCATTTCATCCGGTTCGTGAATAATTTTAAATTTCTCAATCTCAATACTCAACTGTTTGCAAACTTTCTGAATAGCGGATTCATCGCCCACTAAAATGGCATCTACAATTCCTAAATTCACTGCATTATTCACAGCTTCAATAGTATGGTCATCATTGGCAAAAGCAGCGACCAATCTTTTTTTTGGTTTCGATTTTACTAAGTCTATAACTTGTGATAATTTTGTAATCATTTATTTATTAAGGTTTTTGTAAGGGATAGGTTTATTATAATAGCCTTGCACTAATTTTTCTTTTATTTCACTGAAAACGTTAATAGTAAGTTCAACATCCTCTAAAGTATGTACTGCTGTGGGGATTAAGCGAAGCATCAGCACTCCTTTCGGAACTACAGGATATACCACAATTGAGCAGAATATTCCGTAGTTTTCTCTCAGGTCAACCACAACATTGGTTCCTTCGTCCGGTCCACCTTCAAAATAAACCGGGGTTACAGGCGATTCTGTTTTTCCTATGTTAAAACCCTTCTCTTTTAATCCTTTTTGGAGAGCATTTACGATAATCCATAATTTTTCGCGCAGTTCGGGTTTCGATTTCAGGAGTGCCAAACGCTTTAAACCTCCTAATACCATTGGCATGGGGAGGGATTTAGCAAAGATTTGCGAGCGCATATTATAGCGGAGGTGGTCCACAATTGCTCTTTCTGACGCTACAAACCCGCCAATTCCCGCCATACTTTTGGCAAAAGTTCCAAAATAAACATCCACGCCATCGGTGCAGTTATAATGCTCCGCAACGCCGGCTCCGGTTTTTCCCATAGTTCCAAATCCGTGGGCATCATCCACCAACAAACGGAACGGGAACTCTTTTTTCATTTCCACAATTTTATCCAAACGTCCAATATCCCCTGCCATACCAAAAACGCCTTCGGTAATGACTAAAATTCCTCCGCCGTTTTGTTTTGCCGCCGGAAGTGCGTGATTCATCTGTTTACGAAAACTCTCCATATCATTATGCTGAAACACAAAGCGTTTTGCTAAACTCAGCCGCAGTCCGTCCAAAATACAGGCGTGCGATTCGCTGTCATACACTATCACATCGCGGCGGGTGGTTAATACATCAATAATGGAAACCATTCCTTGATAGCCGAAATTAAGCAGATATCCGGCTTCTTTACCCACAAAGTTGGCGAGTTCCTGCTCCAATCTTTTATGATGAACACTGTCGCCCGACATCATTCGTGCGCCCATAGGGTATCCCATACCATAATCTTTGGCGGCTTTAGCATCTGCCTCGCGTACTTCGGGGTGGTTTGCAAGCCCAAGATAGTTGTTCAAACTCCAATTAAGCACTTCTTTGCCGTTAAACATCATTTTAGGTTGAATTTCACCTTCCAATTTGGGAAACATAAAATAACCGTCTGCTAAATCTTGATATTGCCCTAAGGGACCAGGTGTTTCTTTGATACGTTGAAAAATGTCTTTCATAATATTGAGTTAAAGGTTAATAAATTTAGAGCTTATAGTTAAATACTTAATGTTTATTGAGTTAAGGATACGCGTACGCTTATTCCTGTCTCAATATTTCCATTCTGATATTGCGTAGAAATGTAGGGTTTGTTCAGAAGATGTCTGTAGTAGAGTTGAAGTCCTATCATGGCACTTACCTGGTAATCGGCGGTAGCATTGATAGAAAAGTTGAGCATACCTGCGGAAATTTGGGTTACATTTTCGGAAATCTTTCTCAAAGTAGTTGTGTTGTCGCGCATGGAGAAGCCAAGTGCAATATTCAAATCACTAACTATCTGCCTTTTTGAGCCGCCAATGGTAATTCCTAATTTTAAATCTTTAAAACGGTACCCTGCACTAATGGTAAGATCGTTTGAAATCATTTCGGTAATTTGATTGTTAACAAAACTTAAAGATACCGTTCTACCCATCTTGTACTGCACATTGATCAATAAACTGTTGGTTAAGGTCATATCGAACCCAATAAGAGGGCTAAAATCCTCTTTTAGAGATATTTGTGCGATTTCATTTTTAGAGATAAAATTACCCAATGGGTCGATTGCTTCCGGATATCCTGTTATTTTATCCTCAAATAAAACATTTTCCTTGAAATTTCCGATGGAATAGGTGCAGGAATAATTATGGTTGATGGCGAAATTTTGGAATACTTTTGCCATAACTTTAATTTTTGTTAGTCCGTTATAGCGGAGTTGCCAATTGGGTAGAGGTACGGTAATAAAAGGCTTGTTTACTTTCATTTTGTCGAGATTTTTTCCCATATAGGCAGCCATAAATGAGTAAAGTAAAACCTCTTGCGAAAGTGCACCATATCCGGTTGGAAAACGTGTTGAATCAACGCCGATAGAGTTTGGATTTTCATCTGCAATACGTTTCGCTATATTCAAGCGAATAGCCTTGAAGTTATCAAAAAGATTATCACTTTTTTTGAACATTGTACCTAAAGCTACATACGAGATGCCGAAATTTCCGTTTGAAGTAGTAGAGACAGGTTTTAAGTTTCCCTTTTCATCAGCGCGAAGAAAGGAAGTTTCATTATCAGTATAATCACGTTTAGCCAACACATCAATTCTAAAATCTTTAAACGGTTCTACCTGTGCTCTGAAATTGATTGATTGGTTATATCTTTTCTGATAAGCATTATTCAGCATTGTGTCTTTTGTAACCCAATCTCCTTTACTTGCCATTGTTACAATATCGGGTTGTGCGCCGAAAACAAACAAAAAACCGGGGGCATTCTTACTAAAGTTAATGCCAAACAGGTCTGGTATAGGCATAAAACCCGGCAGCACAGTTCCTTTTCCCTGCGACCAGCTTAGATTCAGATTACGCACCATCATCAGGAATTTCAGCGTTCCGTCTCCAATAATTCTACCGTAATTGGGTCCTGTTCTCAAACTGTCTTTTTCTGCCTTGTTCTTTTTTCCCTTCGCGGGTTCGGTTGTAGGTTTTGAAGGAGCTGACTTGTTTACCTGTTGCTGAGCCGGATTGTTAACTTTCTTCAAATAGGGAATGTAGTTATACAAAGTTTGCATATTTATCTGTCCGCTAAGTTGTATTTGGTTTGAATTGTCGATGGTATTTCCCAATCGTGCAACAGAGACAGGGGCACCCATAAATTTATATTGCCCGGCATATCTGAAATTTGAAGTAATCCAACTAAACATCGGGATTTTATTGATGGGGATTTGATAAGTTAAGTCAAAACGCTGGTCAAAGAAGTTCATATAACCTCCTTGTCCAAACGAGCGCCAAATGGTGTCGCGCTTTTCTTTAGTATCAATCAATCCCTGCGGTTCCATTAAACGCGCCCCGGCGTTGGCTCCGTAATTAAATTTCAACGAATTGGTTAAATCCCATTGTAACGAATAGTTTCTTATCCAATCGAAAGATTTTACAAAACTGGTATCAATTATAATATTTCCCTGACTTTTTGGGCGAAACTTAAACTCGTTGAAATCTCTTTTAATCGATGTTCTTAGCGTAAAGCTTCTGGGCATTGGGGTAATATTCAGGTCTCTGATAATTTGCAGCCACGGGGATTTCAATCCTTTTTTCTGTCCTACTTTATAATTTTTAGGATTATGGTTAAAAGTGTATCCAATTTCACCTTCATGGCGTCTTTGGTTATCAAACTCCATATCGGCATCGTTTTTCACCACCTCCGAATATGCGTATGTAAAGTCTAAATTTTCAATATCCCAAGGTCTCATTTTCAATGGTTTATTAAAATTTCTCTCTTTTCTTACGTTGGTAAGATTGAGGTTGTTTCGTTTTACCAGCATATTGGTAATTCTTCTGATTGAATCTTTTTCTCCCTGGTTGTAGTATGTTTTTAGGTCATCTTTAAGTTTAATATCTGGGTTAAGTGGATTATACTCAGGTATTTCTCCCTGAATAGAGAGATCGTAGTGAACAGGAATCTTAATATTCCAGTCTTTTGGGAATAGGATTTTTCCCCCGTCAATATTGGTAGCAAAATCTATTGAATAAGTGGTGGCTAATTGTCGTTGAGTAACCGACTGTTCCAAGTTTCCATATCCGGGTGTAGTAATAGTTCCTGAGAGGGCAACATCTCCAAGGTCGGCTAAATTAAGTCTCATTCTTCCCAAAGCAGCTGCTCCGGAGCGGTCGTCAAAGCCGGTTAGTCGAAGTTCGTTTACCCACACTTCTACAGATTTGGGGAGCATATCGTCATCATCTCGGATGCTTCGCTTTTTAGGATTTCTAACTCCTATCATTATGGTTGTAACACTTCCCAAATTTGGCATTCCCACTACAGTGATTCTATGTTCATCTCTATTCCGGTTCTGAGGTTCGGAGTAGGGCAGCGAAATATTTAGATGGTGTCCGTTTCTAACTGCTACATTTCTACGTTGTTTAATATTTACTAAAGAATCTAGGAAGAAATCGATTCTATTTTCGCGAGGCCAAATAGATGCCGTATCGTTGTTAAACCAGGGAGAAAATTTCGCAGGTACTTCATATTCATAGTAGTTTTGGGTAAAGTCGGAACCCAATCTAATAAATACAGTAACATCACCATCTCTGACATCATCCTCTTGGAATATTTTTTCGGCGTGCACAAACATCTCCAATTTCTGGAACTGTCTCATATCGAAGTTTGTATTTTTGTAAACTGCATGGGCATCACCATCACCTAGGTTTTTCACTTTCATACTCAACGATTGCTCGTTTATTTTTTGGACAGTATTTTGACCAACAATTTGTTCACGTTCAATTCCGGGGGGTATTTTATAATTTATAGGTATTCTGTTTCCATTTTCTTCTAAACTAACCGTACCCACTAAAAACTCTGTATTTTCAACATTTTGGCCGGGCAAATAATCTCCTTCTTCCCGAAGGTCTTGGGTACAAGAGCGCCAGGTGTTGCGCACCAATTCAAAAGTAGCAAATCTCAAGTAAATCGGTTCTTCAAAACCACGCATAAAAACGCGCATAAATCTAATTGAGTTAAATCCATTGATGGCACCAATTTTTTCTTCGGGATTTTTAATGGGAATACGGAATTGATACCAGCGAGTTACGGGGCTACTTCCATCGGGCAATGTTCTAGGAACGGCATCCATAATATCATTGATATAATTATATCCCACTTTCATCATATCGGGGTGGATATCAATACTCCACTGATAATACTTTTCATCATCGCTCATCGTATTGTCATTGTTGATATCCTCACTGTCGGGGTAACTTGTGGAGGTTGAAATAGTGTTATTGGCATTTGGTATATCTCCGTTAAAATTATCGGTAGAGTTTCCTTCGGTATTGTTATAATATTTGTAGCGTTCAATAATTCCTGCTCCTTTGTTATCCCAGTAATCTCCTCTGGAGTATCTAAAATCGTCTGCGGAAGGGTCGGAATAAGCAATCTGATAGGCTGTGGAACCGGTTCCGAGCGTGCTATTATCGCGAATGAGTTGCAAATAATTTTTATCAAAGTACTCCCGTTCTCTTTCAGTGGACAATCCATCTAATCCAACATCCTGCTCTCTTCGGTTAGCATTGTTATCAAATGCGTTAACTATTTGTTGTATAGTTGGTACACGTCCCCAAACTGTAAAAACGCAATTAGAATCAGTGCCATCTGTGGGCAAACCATCCTCAAAAAACTTTTTTCCGTCTCTAAGAATGTCTTCAGAGATATCTCCCAGATTGAAATAGAGTTTTCCACCTTTGTGATTTGTGTTTTTGGAATAATCACTGTTTAAAAACGGGTCCATTAACCAAAACTCAATATATTCATAGTTATTTGCCTCAAAGTCGGTATTATCAAATTTCCGCATCATTCCCCCCCACCGAGATGCAGGGTCTTTGAGGGTTCCATCCGAATTTAATCCTTTTGAAAAACCTTCACTTCCGTCAACATCATAATTATAGGGACCTCTCTCCTCAGGATAGAAGGCCATATTCAACACAGGAATATAGGTAGGTTGAGCAGAGCTCTGATACTCTCTTTTCGGAAAAATTTCAGGTTCAAAAACTGCCCGTGAGTAGGGTCTTGATTGTTCTTCTCTATTAATGTTACCGGGTGCATTCCTTTCGTAAAATAGAGACTGAATTACAAACCAGGAGAGGAGGGCTCTATTGTATCCGTATGCCAGTTGAAATCTTTCATTTGCTGTGGTATCCGGCTTAGTTTCCGAAAACTTGTCGGGCTGGTCCTGCGGTGTAGAAGCCAAATGCCAGTAGCTAAATTGACGTAAATCAACAGTAGAACGGGCGCCTTCAAAATCATCAATATAGGTAATTCCTTTTTTTCCAATCTGTCGGTTATGGCCGGGGATAAAATGCGCAAACTCTCCCTCAATTTGGAAAGTGGATTCTGCGATAGTACTGTGAAAAGGCAGGAGGTCTACCAATTTAGTAACCCACGGGAGTTTCGTTTTATAGGTAAAGTTCATTCCCCAAATAGTATTATTTATGGGTTCGTTTCCGTAGTTAACTTTTTTAGTTTGAGGACGTTCGCCCAAATTAAGGAGGGTACCGCCAACAACAAAGTTATCGTTAAATTTGTATTCTACGTTGGTGCCTATAAAACGTTTTTTATTAAAACCAATCATACTGTTACTTTCTACAGAGATTTGAATGGGTGTACCCGACCTTAAAATACCTTCATTGGTTATTGTTACTTTTCCCATACTGTAGTTAACGGTATAGTCCACATTTTCAGTCAATTTCATCCCGCTGGCGTTTACAACTACAGATCCTCTGGGAATATTCCAGGCGTTCAGGTCAAACTCAGAACCATAAGCTGAGCGGTACTGTCCTTCTAAATAGTACTTGTTTTTGTCGGTAAACTGCTGTGCCATCGTTTTGGTCATGGTATAGAGCGAGTCAAAGGCATATTTTTCTGCCCATGCTGCGTCTTCGGGGGCGTTTTCCAAAATTGCCTCCCTTAAATCTTTACCAAAAGGTTCAATGGTTGGGAAAAATATTTTTCCCGAACGCGAAACCACAGTTCCACCGTTCACATCAGCACCGTCAATAAAGTCGAAAATCCCATCAGGATAACGGTCGTATTGAGTATTCAACCGGTCTAACTTCATCAAACGAATCAACGGGATATTTTTTTTAGAAGAATTGGTAAAAAATCCGTTTGAAATCCCCGCTTCATCGCCTTTAAAAAGTATATTCAATCTAAATTTTTCCGGAGAAATCTGGTAGGCATTCAGATTGTACACATTCCTCATCGTCAATTTCCAAAGTGGTCCTCTCGGATCCACGTTAGTACTTCTCAACAATTTCACACGAATACACAGCGGAGATGATACTTCGTTGGAAAACTCTCCCACCTGATATATCGTAGGATCTCCAATTACTTGATATTGAAAGGCTACCGCTAACACATGATCGGAATAAAGCGGCGAATTTAATGAGATAAATCCCAATTTAGAGTTAAAAGTATATTCGTTAGGCTGTAGTAACCGCGCACTTCCTACTTTTTCAAAGTCTGTACCTGAAATTAATCCTTTTTGTCCTTTAAGATATTGTGTAACATTGCTTTCATCTCTAATTTTCGAACTGTCGACAACGGAAAAAATATCATTGCTGTTGTTATTCGGATATCGTCCGTAATTGGACGTAAACTTATTGTTGGAAGGGTTTGTTTCGCCCAAATCGGTGAAAGCCACAATATTTCTGTTATCCGTTACGGCTGCGCCAATATTTGTGCGCCAAACCTCAATTTTATTAATCACAATATTTGACATAATCAGCGGCAAACTGTCTAACGCTTTGTTATAATTCTCTCTGAAATATTGTGCAAGAAAAAAGTGTCTGTTATCCTCATATTCATCGGCGCGGAAGTAGAACTCCTGAGTTTGCGCTCCACCGGTAACATTGATGGTTTTTTTTTCGGAAGTGGATTCGGAGGCAACAATGGTAAGATGTAATTTACCAAATTTAAGTCCTGTTTTTAATCCAAGTAGCGTTTGGCTTCCCGTGATAAGTGTACTGTTTAGGGGCAAGTTAACATCCCCAAACTCAAGCAATTGAATAATATCATCCTCTTTTCCTTCATATTTAAGTTTCATTTTGTTATCAAAATCAAAATTTGATTCTGTGTTATAATTCAAATTGAAATTGATTTTATCTCCGATTCTCGCTGTTAAACTCAGTTGAATTTTAGAACTGAAATCCAACATTGTTTGTTTGCGCATTCTGTCGGTAATATTTGGGTTTTTATTGCTTCTGTGTTTTATACCAAACAACAGTTCAACGTTTCCGGTGGGTTTGATGTCAATAACATTACTTCCGAAAATAGATTCAAACACATCGCCGCCTACACGGAGTTGGGGGATAATACCACCGCCGCCTCTGCGGTTCGGACCCGACACATAGCCTGCCCCGCGCTCTCGCCAGTAGTTTTTTATCTCTTGTTGCAAATCATAGCTGATATACTCTTTCACATCCATAGAAGAAGAAGGTCCGAAAGGGGTGTTTCCAATTTTATTCTGAAAAGTGTAGGTATTTGTTTCGGGATTGTATTCTATGTCATGTTTCAGCGAAGGGGGCGTATTCAAATGGAAGGGAGTGTAAAACTCTTGATGCAGAGGATTGTTATCCGGATTTGGAACAGGGGCTCTTAAACCGGTATCGGGCGGCAAAGCGGGCAACTCAAACAGTTCTCCTGCGCCTTCGTGTTTATCAACACTATAAGTTGAATAAAAAGGGGTTTCTGAAATATCTCGTCTGGGGGAACTTTCCGGAGTAGGAATTGCCAAAACTACAGAGTAAAAAGTGAATACAATAATAGCAGGAATGAAATAAAATTTTGTTTGTTTCCCGAAAATCACGATAGTGTAATTTTGTGTAAAATAGTTTTAATAATACTTTTAATGCCCTATTAAAAGCAAATAACGCTTCTGCCCTGTTATTATTATAAGAAATCGCGATTTTTAAAATTTCGGGGTGTGTTTTTGTTTATTTTATCCTTTTAAGAAGTTCATGCGGTGCTTCTATAGCAGAATTTCACTATTCAAAGGTGGTAGAATTTGCTGAAAAAGAGATGATTATGAAAGATAGGACAGTGTTGACGCGAAAGATAGTGGTGAAGTTGTAAACTACATTACCTTACTATTACACCACCTCCAACTACATCCTCTCCATCATAGAATACTGCCGATTGCCCGGGCGTTACCGCCGAAACAGGCGTGTCAAAATCACATCGCAAACTATTATTTTCTTCATGGGTAATGAGCGCCATAGTTCCGGCATCTTTGTATCGAATGCGTACCAAAGCACGGAAATTCTTCGGAAGGGTTTCGTATTTTGCAATGTTATAATCTGTTACAAACAACGTTTGAGATAATAAATCTTCTTTTTCGCCCAAAATTACTTTATTCTTTTCGGCATCTAACCGGGTAACATAAATGGGGTGTCCCACAGCCACTTCCAAACCTTTTCGTTGTCCGATGGTATAAAACGGGTAGCCGCGATGTTTGCCCAACCATGTTCCGTTTTTATCGCAGATAATGCCACCACGCAAAGCCTCGCACTCCGCCGGGCATTTCATTTGCAGAAAACTTCTATAATCGCCGGTGGGGATGAAGCAAACATCGTAACTTTCTCTTTGCTCGGCAATGGATACAATGCCAAAGGCGCGGGCATGCGCTTTCACTTCTTCTTTGGCAAACTCGCCCAGCGGAAAAAGGCAACGCGATAATTGTGCCTGCGACATTTTCCACAACACATACGATTGGTCTTTCGCAACATCCTTACCTCGAGAGACAAAAAACCTGCCGTTTTCTTTTTTTAAACGCAAATAATGACCGGTAGCTACTTTTTCGCAACCCAATTTTTCGGCATACCGGAACAGCGCACCGAATTTCATGGTGGGATTGCACAACACGCACGGATTGGGTGTTCGCCCCGCAAAATACTCCTCTACAAAATTTTGTATAATAGTTTGTTCAAACTCATCTTGAATATCAACTAAGTGATGTTCAATGTTTAGTTTTGATGCGAGATGTTGTGCAGATACAATAAAATCGTTATCCGGTTTTGCGCTTTCCTTGCCGGAGTATGTTTTTTCATAACTCCACATCTGCAAAGTAATGCCCACCACTTCGTAACCTGCTCTCTGCAAGAGAAATGCCGCGACAGAACTGTCCACGCCTCCGCTCATGGCTAACAATACTTTGGGTCTTGAGTTAAGATTTTCTTGCATTAATTCAAACTGTTATATTTAATCATTTGAATATCAAATAAAATAGCCTGCTTTTTGCAAGTGCGGGCAACAAACGGGCAACAAAACAGCATTTTTTTAAACCTCTTTTACCTCATCTTCTCCAAAAAATCGCTTACCTGCTTCTGTTTTATCAAAAATATAAAAAAATAATGCTATTCCTATTAATGTTGAACACATGATTATTGCACCCATGATAATATTATTTAGAAGTTTTTTTTATTGTTGGCTTGTCTTTAATAAAAAATAATCCAAATGTTAAAGTTAAGATAACAGTAAACGAACCTACTAAATACACAATCCATTTTTCTTTAAACTCACCAATAAACGATGAAA
>JAIRVY010000065.1 GCA_031253655.1 Bacteroidales bacterium | reverse complement strand
AAAACCTAACTCCTAACGATGTGTATTTCGGAAAAGGAGATAAAATTCTGAAAAAAAGAGCGGAATTAAAAGCATATTCTCTAAAAGAAAGAAGAAAAAATTTTAAAAAACAATTTATCGTATAATTATTATAGTTTTGCACCCTAAAAACCTATGAACCCTAAACTAACTTCGGTAAACTTTTATTTGAATACATACAATCTAAAAGTTCAATTGCTTTTTGGAAGTATTCAGATCCAAGCAAACATACCTCTCCGCCATGCCATGTGAAAGTTATTTCTTCGCTATGATTATTAATAAGGAAATCATTGATTTTTATCAGAATATTCTGTAATAAATCAAATTGCATTATTACATCTTGGCGTTTTTTGATTACCCCACAATAAATACAGTTTGAATTGCACTTTTCTACCGCTTTAAAAATCAATGTAATCATAATATTCCTTATTTTTTAAACTTCAGATTTTCAATTACAGTTAGTAATTCATTTGTAAAAGCTTGACATCCAGTTTTATCCTCTAAAACGGCATATTTACCCATACAAATTCTCCATCCGGCACAAGATGAGCATGGGGTGGCTTGGTAAAAAAACTTTTGTCTAAATACTTGCTGTTTCCTTTGGGACTCCGTTACATCTTTTTCATTAAAGTTATCCCTAACTGTGAAGAATCTATCAGAATTATTGAAAAATACTGTAGAGTAATCAACAAGCACATTCTTTTCATAGGAGTCATAAACATATTGAAAGGGTTCGATAGGGGCGTGAGGTATCCTGCCACACAAAGCATAGTACATTAAATCGGTCAATTTCTCCCAGTCCGCTTTTTCATTAATTACAATGCCCGAATAAACACCTAAAGAGGATAAAATTTGAACAGCGTCGTAATTCTCTTTCTTTGCCCCATCCAAGAAAAACTTCAAATTCAATCTTTTAATTACCGGAAGTAAAGCAATTAAATCTCTTACTTTTCCCAAACCCTCAGCATAAATAACGAGATTCATATCCCGCCACTCCTCCTGAAAATCAATTTCTGTAATGTTTTTATTTATCGTTAGTTTTTCCATTTTATTATTATTTTTTTCAGCCCAGAGACACAAAATTCACAGAAATTCAAAGATTATTATTTCTTTTAATTTTTAATTCTTAATTTTTAATTAGATGTGCAAGGCATCCACCACTACACAACTTCTTCTCAAAATGCACACATGTACTACATTCCTCAAAGACTCCTAATTGACTTTGGAAACTGAGCGTAGCCGAAGTTTTGCTTTCTGCAAAATATTTTCTTATATCGTTCACGTTATTAAAATCATACAGCGATTTTCGCTCGTAACTGCTCAAAGGGAAGCACGCCCAAACTTGCAAATCAGGACCGATATCAATGGCGGGGCTGCAAGAAAACAACACTCTTCCTCTATTCAATTTGAAAAGGCGACCCAAATCTTCGTTTGTAAATATACACATCGGCATTCCACAGTCGAAACCGAGTGTAATTCGGTGTTTCTCTAGTAAAAATAACTGATTTCTAAGAGTTTTTGCAATTTCTCTAACTTCATTTATAGATAAACATTCGTTTTTCTATCCGGGGATAGGCTGTGCCAAACCCAAGCGGATATGTTTTCTTAAATCATACTTTAATATGGCATCTACAAGGTATTTCAACTCAAAATTCGGCTGGTACAGATTGAAACCCAGTGTGATAGATTTTGAAAAACTTTGCAGAAACTTGTTGATTTGTTTAGTTTCGTTAGAGGTTGAGGTATCAGGGTGGTTATAATTACAAGTAAAAGAGAGATTTTCAAAAGGAATATTCAATAGGTTCTTTCTTGCTGTTTCTAATATTTTGTTAGCCATAATTCCGCTGGTGAAAACATTCACTTTTAATTTTCTTTCAAAAAGATAAAGTACAAAATCAACAAAATCGGGGTGCAGTGTTGGCTCTCCGCCCAGTAAAGAGATATGTCTTTCATTGCTGGCTTCAAACAGATCTGCCACATAAATCAAATTCTCCCACGACAAAACATTTTCCTTGCTCTCTTTCAAATACTCTTTGGCGAAGCAGTAGGAGCAAGCGCGAACGCATTTTTCGGTGAGGAGAAGGTTTGCCATAATTAGTGAATAGTGAATAGTGAATTAATGCAAAAAATAATCAATACCTTTTTTGTAGTTTTTTATCTTACAGTTTATATATTGGTAATAAAAAGTCGGTGCAAAGATATTTAAATAATTACCTAAAGAGAATAGATATTTTTAAAGTGTCTCAATTTGTGAATGAATAATTTATATACTTTTGCCGCGTATAAAAAAATACCTCGTAGTAAAATTAAAACTTATTGGTGCAAAAAATAAAGGATATTCACAAGAAGGGTCAGCCGGAAAATCGGGTGGGCGAAAAAATAATTGACCCAAAATGTGCTACACCGGGTAATCTAACAGAACATCCCGTTAGGGATGCAAGCTTGGTAGATCTGAAATGAAACACGATACAATTTGCATGCCGTAGGTATGCAAATCAATTATACAACCTAATTATACAACACGTTATTATTTACATCGCATACCTACGGCATGCGTGAATATTCTCGGAC
>JAIRVY010000062.1 GCA_031253655.1 Bacteroidales bacterium | reverse complement strand
ACTTTTAATGTGTTTTGGGTGGGTTTGCTCCGGAATATCCGTTTTTATAGTCGATTTTTGAGATAAAATCAAACAGAATTTACACTGTGTTTTGGGTGGGTTTGCTCCGGATTATGCAGAGATTGAGTTGCGAAGATAGAAATAATTATTATATTCATGAGAGTTTATTAATCTAAAGTTATGAACATTGTTGATATAACTAAAGATGTTTTTTCAGTAACCGATATAGGGTTAAAAAGGAAGGAAAACGAAGATAGTTGTACTGCAAGACAAGTCGGTACGTTCCGGAAAAATTTAAGTACAGTAATAACTTCTTACGCTTTCCCGCCGGCGTTACCCAAAACGGGAATTACTTCCTGTTGGGTATCAACAATTTTGCCGTTTTTCGCCTCAAATTTTTGCATATTATCCTGTAATGCAAATAATAATCTTTTTGCATTTTGAGGGGTTAATATGATTCGCGAACGCACGGTTCCTTTCGGTATTCCAGGCATTAATGCCACAAAATCCAAAATAAATTCGGCGTGTGAATGGGTTATTATTGCCAAGTTTGAATAAACGCCTTGCGCTACTTCATCACTTAAATGAATGTCAATCTGTTGTTGTTGTTGTTGTGGTTGCATAATCATTACATTTTAGATGCCATTAATGTTTCATACTCTTCTTTGGAACTTACCTGAATATTTTGGTACTCTTTCAAACCTGTACCTGCAGGAATAAGATGTCCAACTATTACATTCTCTTTCATACCCGCCAAAGTATCTGTTTTAGCGTTTATGGCAGCTTCCGTTAATACTTTTGTGGTTTCTTGGAACGAAGCTGCAGAGATAAAGCTGCGCGTTTGCAAAGAAGCACGTGTAATTCCTTGTAAAATAGGACGACCCGTGGCGGGATGTGCATCACGAACTTCTACCAATTTCAAGTCCTTACGTTTCAAGGCAGAGTTTTCATCACGCAAGCGTTTTGCGTTGATAATTTGTCCTTTATGAAATTCTATAGAATCTCCGGCGTCAACCACCACTTTTTTTTCCCAAATCATATCATTTTCCTCCTGGAAATCAATTTTATTAACCAACTCTCCCTGTAAGAATTTCGTATCTCCCGGGTCATCAATTTCCATCTTTCGCATCATCTGTCTCACAATCACTTCAAAGTGTTTGTCGTTGATTTTCACCCCTTGCAAACGATATACTTCCTGGATTTCGTTCACAATATACTCCTGTACTTTCATAGCGCCTTTAATATTCAAGATGTCTGCGGGGGTTAAAATACCTTCCGAGAGAGGCGTACCTGCTTTTACATAGTCGTTTTCCTGTACCAAAATCTGTTTGGAGGTAGGAATCAAATACAACCTTTCTTCATTAGTTTTTGAGATTACTTTCACGGAACGATTTCCTCTTTTCAATTTTTTGTCAAACTGAACAATGCCGTCAATTTCTGAAACCACAGCAGGATCGGAGGGATTACGTGCCTCGAACAACTCGGTAACACGCGGAAGACCTCCCGTAATGTCGCCCGATTTTCCAAAAGAGCGCGGAATCTTAACCAAAATTTCGCCTGATTCAATTTTTTGTCCCTGTTCTACTGCCAAGCGAGCACCTACAGGAATGTCAAAAGTTTTGATTAACTCACCGTTGTCATCCATAATCAGCATAACGGGGTTTCTTACCTTCAAACGACTGTCCACGATTACTTTATCGCGGATATTGGTCTGTTCGTCAATTTCCACTCTGTATGTGATACCTTCAATAATATCCTGAAATTCAACTGTCCCGGGAACGTCAGAGAGAATGAGGGCATTAAACGGATCCCATTCTGCAATGACATCACCTTTTTTCACGTGGTCACCGTGTTTGAAATAGAGGTTTGAGGCATAAGGAATATTTGAAGATGATAAGGCAACACCGGTTTTCAGGTCTATAATTTTCATTTCCGCAGAACGGCCAATGACTTTGTAGTACTTCTTCTTGTTATCATCAGTTTTGCCAAGGCAGCGAAGTTCGTCGATACTGAGCACACCGTCGTATTTAGCTTCAATTTTGCTATTTGCGGCAATATTTCCTGCTACCCCACCTACATGGAAAGTACGAAGGGTTAATTGAGTTCCCGGCTCTCCAATCGATTGTGCTGCAATAATTCCCACTGCTTCACCCATTTGCACCATTTTTCCTGTGGCTAAATTTCTACCATAACATTTCTGACAAACGCCCACTTTTGCTTCGCAGATAGGCACCGAACGAATTTCCACTTCTTCAATTGGAGATTCAGCAATTTTATGGCAATACTCTTCGTTCAATTCTTCGCCTGCTTTCACAATAATTTCTCCGGTAAGAGGATTATATACATCGTGGAGAGTAACACGACCTAACAGTCTGTCTGCCAGCGTTTCTACAATCTCTTCATTTTTCTTTAAAGCACTAATTACCATACCGCGTAGCGTACCACAGTCTTCTTCTGTAATAATCACATCGTGTGAAACATCCACCAAACGCCGGGTTAAATATCCGGCATCGGCAGTTTTTAAAGCAGTATCTGCCAAACCTTTACGAGCACCGTGTGTAGAAATAAAATACTCCAATACTGAAAGTCCTTCTTTAAAGTTGGACAAGATGGGGTTTTCAATAATCTCACCGCCACTTGATCCGGCTTTTGTAGGTTTCGCCATCAATCCACGCATACCCGACAACTGACGTACTTGTTCCGAGGAGCCACGAGCGCCGGAGTGACGCATCATGTGCACCGGATTAAACCCTTGACGGTCTTCCTCTATCTGTTTCAATAACAAATCGTTCAAACGGCGAGTAGTATTCGACCAAATGTCAATTACCTGATTATAACGCTCATTGTTGGTAATCCATCCCATATTGTAATGCATCAGAATCTCTTCAATTTTTGCATTCGATTCTTCAATTAATGTGTTTTTTTCTTTCGGTATAATCACATCTCCCAGGTTAAAGGAGAGACCGCCTTCAAAAGCGATACGGAATCCTAAATCCATAATATCGTCCAAGAATTTAGCCGTTTTTGCATTTCCCGATTTAATTAGCACCTCACCGATGATATCGCGTAACGATTTTTTTGTAAGTAATTCATTTACATATCCATACTCTTGAGGAACTACTTGATTAAAAATAATTCTTCCCACCGTTGTTTTAATGCGTACCATTTTTCCGTCTCCCTTTAAATTTACTCTACATTCGATAATTGCATTCAAATGGATTTTCTTTTCATTATATGCAATAATCACTTCTTCAGGAGAATAGAAAATTTTTCCTTCTCCTAATACTGGAGCATTTGGAGTAGATTTTAATTCTTTGGTAATATAATAGAGACCTAACACCATATCTTGCGAAGGCACGGCTACGGGAGCACCGTTTGCGGGGTTAAGAATATTGTGCGAGGCGAGCATCAGCATTTGGGCTTCCAAAATAGCTGCATTTCCAAGCGGAACGTGAACTGCCATCTGGTCACCGTCAAAGTCGGCATTAAAAGCCGTACAGGTCAATGGATGTAATCTGATAGCTTTTCCTTCCACTAATCGAGGTTGAAATGCTTGAATACCAAGACGGTGCAATGTTGGAGCACGGTTCAACAGAACGGGATGTCCTTTCATAATATTTTCCAGAATTTCCCAAACGATGGGTTCTTTCCTGTCCACAATTTTCTTGGCAGATTTTACCGTTTTCACGATTCCTCTCTCCAGCAATTTTCGAATGGCGAATGGTTTGTACAATTCTGCAGCCATATCTTTCGGAATACCGCATTCGTTTAGTTGGAGTTCAGGTCCCACTACAATAACGGAACGACCTGAATAATCCACACGTTTACCCAACAAATTTTGACGGAAACGTCCCTGTTTACCCTTTAAACTGTCGGATAATGATTTCAATGCACGATTTGACTCTGTTTTTACAGCATTGGTTTTCTTTGAGTTATCAAATAATGAATCGACAGCCTCCTGCAACATACGTTTTTCATTACGCATAATTACGTCCGGGGCTTTTATCTCTATCAATCTTTTCAAACGGTTGTTACGAATAATTACGCGGCGATACAAATCGTTCAAATCAGATGTTGCAAAACGCCCCCCATCGAGGGGCACCAACGGGCGAAGTTCAGGCGGAATAACCGGTATGGTTTTCAAAATCATCCACTCCGGTTTATTGATAGCCCGTCTTCTACTGTCTCTAAATGCTTCAAAAACATGCAACCTTTTCAGAATCTCCTGTTTTCTTTGTTGCGAGGTTTCGTTATTTGCTTTATCTCTTAAATAAAACGACTCGGCATCCAAATCTATTTTAATTAACAGGTCAAAAATCCCTTCAGCTCCCATTTTGGCAATAAATTTGTTCGGGTCGGTGTCATCTAACATTTTATTATCCGGAGGCAAATTTTCTGTTATACTAAAATACTCGTCTTCTGTCAATAGGGCGTTTTTGTAAACTTTATCGCTTTCTGCAATACCGGTCTGCACCACGATATATCTTTCGTAGTATATCACAGAATCAACCTGTTTGGCGGGGATTCCAAGCAGAGCGGCAATTTTGTTGGGCAACGAGCGGAAAAACCAGATGTGCGCCACCGGTACTACCAACTGGATGTGTCCCAATCTTTCCCGACGAACTTTGCGTTCTGTAACTTCCACGCCGCATCGGTCGCAAACAATTCCTTTGTAGCGGATTCGTTTATATTTTCCACAGTGACATTCCCAGTCTTTCACAGGTCCAAATATTTTTTCGCAGAAAAGACCTTCCCGTTCTGGTTTGTAGGTTCTGTAGTTAATGGTTTCGGGTTTCAGAACCTCACCGTAAGATTGCTCTAAAATGGTTTCCGGAGAAGCCAAACTGATGGTAATTCTCGAAAATTCTTTTCTTGTGTTTGTTTCTTTTTTTATTGACATATAGATATGAGTTAATTATTAATTTCTAATTTTTTACTACTTTTTTTATTAATTTCTTCCTTTTTATCAAGCTAAGCGCCGAGACGCGCACAAATGATGGAATTAAAGTAATTGTCTTTCAATGCACTAAAATGGGATACTTTATCCAAAATTATCTCACAATCATCTCCGTTATCCGTGTTCCGTGTCCCGTTCCATCCTTTGCCAGCAGGCATTACAATAACAGTACCATTATTTAATATTTCATTAACTGCAATACGTTCAAAGTCATTAAAATTGTAATTACAATTCCAACCGCCAGCACTGGAAGTTAATATATCAGCATTCATAACCAAAGATAGTATTGCAGTCATTGAAAGTTTCATTATGGTTTTTCATTAAGAACCAAATCTCCTGATTTTGAGAATAACCTAATATGCTTTGTATAATAAAGCATATTAATAAAAGTATCTCAAGTTTTATATTTTTTTTCATTTTTAAAGTATTAATACTTTTTTTATAGTAATTTCTTTTGGTGTTTGAAACTTGAAAAGATACATACCGCTTTGTAAATGAGATAAATCGTAATATCATTTTTCCACTCAGAAGAGCTAATGCTTACATTCTTAAAACTGCAATTCTTAATATATTCATTTTCGAAAGTATAAGTTTGAACATAATCGTCATATTTACAGGCGATGAGATAGTTGAATTCTGATTCAAAACCCCAATTGGGTCCAACCCCTTCAATAAAGACCCTTTTAGAATTCCCTGGTGGAGTACTAAGTCCTATCCAATGTTTAAACTGAATATGTTTTTTACCATCAAACAGATAAATACTGTCCACGTATATTGTATCATACTTATTATCAAATGTTTTCATACTAAAAGCATCTCCTATTTCTAAATCTAAATCCATAATTAATAATTCTGTTGTAGAACTTGGTTCAATAAAATAGAGTTTGGAATTGGTTTCATTAGTTTTTATTTTTCCAATAATTTGATTATATCCGTTCCATTTGCATTGGTACCCCAATACTCTGTATCCACTATCATTGTCAATAACAGAGATTGTATCCATCCATTCAGATTCCTCCAAAATTACGAATCTATTAGTTACAATCCATTGAGAACTTTCATTACCAAAGATAGATTGGTAGGGCTGTGCAAAACTGAAGATCCAAAGCAATGAGATAAATAAGACAAGAGTAATTTTTTTCATAATTATTGATATTTTGGTTAATAATTTTGTTTTGCAAAAAAAAACTATTTTAAGACAACTTGCTCAAGCACTTCCATATTTATTTTGCCCCCAATATGCGGCAAATCGAAAGAAATCCACTTTTTATATAACATCATACCCATTGAGAAAAAAAGTCATTCATACACTCAAAAAATCTCTCCGCTAATCAAATTTAATATCCAGCGCTAAGCCGCGTAATTCGTTTACTAATACGTTAAACGATTCGGGGAGGCCTGCAGTGGGCATATTATCGCCTTTAACAATGGCTTCATACGCTTTGGCTCTTCCTACTACGTCGTCAGATTTAATGGTAAGGATTTCCTGAAGGACGTTTGCCGCACCAAAGGCTTCAATTGCCCAAACCTCCATCTCTCCGAAACGTTGTCCGCCGAATTGTGCTTTACCGCCCAACGGTTGCTGCGTAATCAGCGAGTATGGCCCAATAGAACGGGCATGCATCTTATCGTCCACCATGTGGTGCAGTTTTATCATATAAATATAGCCGGCAGTAACTTTCTGATGGAATTTTTCGCCGGTTTCTCCGTCATACAACTGAATATTACCATTTTGTTGCAGTTTCGCTTGTTCCATCAAGTTATTGATTTGCTGCACGGAAGCGCCATCAAAAATAGGGGTCGCAAACTTCATTCCCAGCTTCTTACCAGCCCAACCCAACACGGTTTCATAAATCTGTCCGAGGTTCATACGGGAAGGTACACCCAGCGGGTTCAATACAATATCTACTGGTGTTCCATCTTCCATAAAAGGCATATCCTCCTCACGAACTATCTTGGCAACAATACCTTTATTTCCGTGACGTCCTGCCATTTTATCACCAACTTTAAGCTTACGTTTTTCGGCAATATACACTTTCGCCATCTGAACAATACCGCTGGGGAGCTCATTTCCAATAGTGGCATCAAACTTTTCGCGGGTCTCTAACGAATAATAATAGCGATCTTTAGCCAAATAGTTTCTAATGGTATCGGCTATCAAAGCATTAACTTTTGTATCACTGGTCCATTTTGAAACACTAATAGTCATATAATCAACACTATTCAACACTTTCTGAGAGAATTTTGAGCCTTTTTGTATGATGATATTTTTCATATTGTCATACACATTGTGCGCAATCTTACCATCCAATAGTTTGTAAAGCTTAGCCACCAATTCCTCTTTCAAATCTCCTTTTATTTTGGTGTATCTTGCTTCGATTTCCGAAACAAGGTCTTTATCGCGGGACCTTGTTTTTCGGTCTTTTACCAACCTTGACATTGATTTAGCACCTATTACCACACCTTTCATAGAGGGTGGCGCTTTGAGAGAAGCGTCTTTCACATCACCGGCTTTATCGCCAAAAATAGCGCGCAATAGTTTCTCTTCCGGCGTAGGATAAGATTCGCCTTTAGGAGTAATCTTACCAATCAAGATATCACCTTCTTTCACTTCGGCACCAATACGAATCAAACCGTCTTCGGCTAAATCCTTAGTTGCCTCAGAAGATACATTAGGAATATCGTTAGTTAATTCTTCAATACCACGTTTGGTATCGCGAACTTCAAGAGTAAATTCCTCAATGTGAATAGAAGTAAAAATATCTTCCTTCACCACTCTTTCCGAAATAACAATAGCATCCTCAAAGTTATAACCCTTCCAGGGCATAAATGCCACCATCATATTTCTACCCAATGCCAACTCCCCTCCCCTCGTAGCATATCCTTCCGTAATAATCTGACCTTTTGATACTTTCTGACCTTTTTTAACCAAAGGTTTAATATTGATGCAGGAGTTTTGGTTGGTTCTTTTAAATTTGGGCAAAAAATATTCCTTAATATTGGAGTCGAAATTTGAAAGTTTGTCATTCTCTGAAAAGTCGTAGTTAATTCTAATTCTCTCGCCATCAACATATTCCACAACTCCGGCGCCTTCTGCGGTAATTTGCGAGCGGGAGTCTAATGCTACTTGTTTTTCAAGGCCCGTACCCACAATGGGAACTTCAGGAGCCAAGAGTGGCACAGCCTGACGCATCATATTAGAACCCATCAGGGCGCGGTTAGCATCATCATTTTCCAAAAAAGGGATTAAGGATGCTGCAATGGAAGCTATTTGGTTGGGCGCAATATCTATTAGATCCACTTGTTCTTTGTTAACAATAGGATAATCAGCCAATTGACGCGCTTTAATTCTATATTCCAGCACATTTTTATCCGATATTTTTGTTTTTGCCTGGGCAATAATTTTATTTTCTTCTTCTTCGGCGCTGAGGTAAACGGGAGGCTCAGCAGTTTGCACTACTCCTTCAATTACTTTTTTATACGGAGTTTCAATAAATCCCAAACTGTTGATTCTGGCGAAAACGCATAGCGAAGATATTAATCCGATATTCGGACCTTCGGGAGTTTCAATCGTACACAATCTTCCATAGTGGGTATAGTGAACGTCACGCACCTCAAATCCCGCTCTTTCGCGAGATAATCCGCCGGGACCCAACGCTGAAATTCTTCTTTTATGGGTAATCTCCGAAAGCGGATTTGTTTGGTCCATAAATTGCGATAACTGATTGGTACCAAAGAAAGAGTTAATTACAGAAGATAATGTTTTTGAGTTAATTAAATCACCGGGGGTAAATACTTCGTTATCGCGAACATTCATTTTTTCACGGATAGTTCTTGCCATACGCGCCAATCCCATTCCAAACTGATTATATAGCTGTTCTCCCACAGTTCTAACACGGCGGTTACTTAAGTGGTCAATATCATCAACTTCAGTTTTTGAGTTAATAAGTTGAACCAAATGACGAATGATGGAAATAATATCTTCTTTGGTTAAGATTCTGACATCTATCGAGATATTGGATTCCAATTTTTTATTGATTCGGTATCTTCCCACCTCTCCCAAATCGTAGCGTTTATCGGAGAAAAATAGTTTTTCCAGCGCACTTCTTGCTGCCTCTTCGTCGGGTGGGGCAGTGTTTCGCAGTTGTAAATAAATATATTCCAACGCTTGTTTTTCCGAGTTTGCAGTATCTTTCTGCAAAGTATTGAATATGATTGAATAATCGGTTTTCGTTTCATCTTCATTGTGGAACAACACTGTTTTGATGTTTGAATCTACAATTAGTTGAATATGTTTTTCTTCAAGAACTGTTTCACGGTCGATAATAAGTTCTGTACGTTCAATATTAACAACTTCCCCGGTTTCTCCGTCCACGAAATCTTCTGTCCGCACTTTCATTACTCTGGCGGCTAATCTTCTTCCAATATATTTTTTCAGATTAACCTTCGTAACTTTAACTTCTTCTGCTATATTAAAAATATCCAAAATATCTTTATCAGTTTCATAACCAATGGCCCTGAGGAGTGTTGTTACGGGTAATTTCTTTTTTCTATCAATGTAAGCATACATTACATTGTTAATATCTGTGGTAAATTCCATCCAGGAACCTTTGAACGGGATAATTCTGGCGGAATATAACTGTGAACCGTTATTGTGGTAAGAAGTACCGAAGAACACACCCGGTGAGCGATGTAATTGGGAAACCACAACACGTTCGGCGCCGTTTATTATAAAAGTTCCTCTGGGGGTCATATAGGGGACCATTCCTAAATATACATCCTGAATCACGGTTTCAAATTCCTCGTGTTCAATGTCGTTGCACGAAAGTTTAAGTTTTACTTTTAGGGGAACACTGTAGGTTAAACCTCTTTCTAAGCATTCATCAGTGGTGTATCTTGGTGCGTCTAAGTAGTAGTCTAAAAATTCCAACAGGAAATTATTACGCGCATCCACGATGGGAAAATTTTCCTGAAAAACGCGGTAAAGGCCTTCCTGGCTTCGTTTTTCTGCATCGGTATCTAATTGAAAGAATTCTTGAAATGATTTAATTTGTATATCCAGAAAATCTGGATATTCCACTTGTTTCGTTGTAGCAAAACTGATTCTTTGATTGTTTTGTGTTGCCAAGGGATTAATTTTTAAGGGTTAATGTATGTTTTTAATATTTTTATTATTAAGATCTATCTATTTATTCTTTTATCCATTTGCCGGTTTCAATTATATTGTTATAAAAAACTTTGTAGAAGTAAATGCCTCGCACCAACGAAGAAATGTTCAATGTATTGTATCCTTTTTGAAGAATCACTGTTTTTTGAATAATACCTAACATATCTATCAACTCAAAATTACAGTTTCCAATCTCTGAGATAACTGTTATTTGGTCTTTACCTGGATTTGGAAATATTTTTATGTTTGCAAGAGCTTTTTTGAACTCGGGTAACTCTGATTGAGCAGATGAACTCTGATTTACCACCCCGTCAGCCTTAGGCTGCCACCCTTCCATAAATGGTGAGGAATTTTTACTTTCTTCCAATTCGTAATTCGTAATTCGTAATTCGTAATTTTCTCTGCAAATCCCATACAACCCGCACAAAATATTGTTCGC
>JAIRVY010000055.1 GCA_031253655.1 Bacteroidales bacterium | reverse complement strand
TTGTTTGTGAGAATGTAAACATAACCTCCTTTAGTCATCTTCAATTAATTTTGCGACAAATAAACATTTTTGTAAAACACCAAAATAAAAAATAACGCCTCAAACTAATTTTTAACCGATTTAGCCGAAAAAAGTCTTAAACTCCATCAATGATACACAATAGTTTTGAGTTTACGCCAATCATTGCCTTGTTCCTAAAATTACTTAACACAATAAAAATATATTGGTCTTTGGGGCGATACACCATATTATTCTGAAATCCGCGCCACAGGCCTCCGTGATAAATCAGATATCCATTCACATCGTCTTCCAAGCGCAAACCATAACCGTAGAGTTCTGCCGGCTCGCCTCGGTACAGTTTATTCTGCGGTTGGGTGGCCTGTAACACAATTTCTTGCGAAACTACCTTATAATCTATCAGATAGGATTTTATCCAGCGATATAAATCATCAATATTAGAATAGATTCCCTTATCGCCCAGCACGCCGTTTTGGAAATGAAACGGGCGTTCACTTTTGTCGTCCAAATGCCCTTTACAGTAATTGGTTTTGGTGTGTAATTCCGTAGCAAAACAAGAGAACTGTAAACCTGCCGGTGCAAAAAGCTCTTTTCTAACATATTGTTCAAAAGAGTTTTGGGTATTTTTTTCAACAATTAATGCCAACAGTGCATAGTTTGTGTTAATATATTTGAATCGCATTCCCGGCTGAAACAGAATCTTAGGTTTTATACGTTCTATATAATTTTCTAATTTACTGTTACTTAATGCTTCATTTTGGTTAAAATCCTTTTCGGGAAAGTCCATATATTCCGGCAACCCGGAGGTGTGCGTTAAGAGGTGTTTAATAGTAATGTTTTTATAGGGAAATTGCGGAAGAAACTTTGTAACATCATCAGTAAGATTAAGTTTTTTTTCTTCCATTAATTTTAGAATGGCAGCTGCCGTAAACTGCTTGGAAATGGATGCTAATTCGAAAAGGGTTTCCGAATAAATACTATTTTGTTCCGTTTTATTAGCCAAACGCTTGTATCCCACTTCTTTTTTATAAAAAACCTCTTTTCCGAAAGCCAGCAAAACACTGCCGTTCAAGTTATCACACAGCAGATTAAGTTCTGAAACAAGTGCTTGATTTTTAAACTCTTTATTTGCCTCTTTGAACAGTTTATTTATTTCATTTATAGAGAGGTGTGATAACGGCAGGGACGGTTTTTCCGCAGAAGTGATAACACCGGAAAAAATGATTTGAAGAAAGATGAAAATTTTAAGCATCCTTTATCTCTTCCTCTCTTTTAACAAGTCTCTTATCTCCGTTAATATTTTTTGCTCTTCTGTGATGGTGGGTTCAACGAAAATCTCTTCGTTTTTTCTTTTCAGTTTATTCATTGCTTTTACCACCACAAACATACAGAAGGCAATGATAATAAAATTGATGCAGGCGGTAATAAACTCCCCGTACATAATAGCAGCCTCCGCAGCCACTACCTTGCCTACAGCATCCAATTTTGCTTCGCTCAGCACTATTTTCAAAGAGTTAAAATCCACTCCGGCAGTAAGTTTACCAACACAAGGCATCACCAATCCTGCAATAAATTTGTTTACAAAAGTACCAAAAGCAGCCCCCATCACAAAAGCCACTGCCATATCTATGAGATTGCCTTTCATGGCAAACTCTTTAAATTCTTTGAGAAAATTCAGTTTAAACATAAAATTGTTGTTTAGTAATAGCCGGCAAAAGTAAACCTATTAACAAAACATAAAATATTTTTACTATCATTTTATTAAATTTAACATTTATTAACAATTCATATTTTATTATGAAAGCATTTAATAATAATTATATAATCTTTTTTTGCTCTGAAAAAGAATGGATCCCCTTTTTTTATTTGTTTTTTATTACTTTTGCCTTTCATAATAATTCTATGTTAACCCGTATTAAAGAACTTACCGAACTGTTACACCAACATAATTACAACTACTATGTATTGGATAACCATATCATTAGCGACTCTGAATTTGATAAACTTTTAGAGGAATTAGCCTATTTAGAAAAAGAGTATCCCCAATATATTCAACAGGGTAGCCCAACGCAAAGGGTAGGAGGGGAGGTTACCAAGAACTTTGCTACCGTGCAACATATTTTTCCTATGTTGTCGCTGGGGAATACGTATTCTTTTGAAGAGATTGAAGAGTTTGACAGGCGGGTGCAGAATGCAATGCTTCAAAAACCGGAATATGTATGCGAACTGAAATATGATGGCGTTGCCATTAGTTTAATTTATGAAAACGGAAAACTGCTACGCGCCGTTACCCGGGGCGATGGCATTCAGGGAGACGATGTTACACAAAATGTAAAAACTATTAGAACTATTCCGCTGAAACTTTTTAGAGACTATCCACACTTTTTTGAAGTGCGTGGCGAGATTCTTCTTCCGCACAAAGCCTTCGAAAAACTGAATGCAGAGAGAGAAGATATTGGTGAACAGCCTTTTGCAAACCCAAGAAACGCCGCCTCCGGAAGCCTGAAACTGCAAAATTCTACTGAGGTTGCCAACCGAAGTTTAGATTGCAGGTTGTATATGGCACTGGGAAATAAACTCCCTTTTATAACGCACCTGGAAAGTTTTACAAAACTTAAAGAATGGGGCTTTAAAACCCCTGAAACTGTACAGAAATGCAACTCCATTGAAGAGATTCGTGCATTTATCAATCATTGGGATATGGAAAGAGAAAAACTTCCCTTTGATATTGATGGTGTGGTGATTAAGGTGAACGATTTCGCGCAGCAACAGCAATTGGGAACTACGGCGAAAAGTCCAAGATGGGCAATTGCATACAAGTTTAAAGCAAAACAGGTACTGACTCCGCTGTTAAGTATTGATTTTCAAGTAGGACGTACCGGTGTAGTAACTCCGGTAGCGAATCTGCGACCTGTGTTGTTGGCAGGCACTATGGTAAAACGCGCCTCGCTTCACAATAACGATATTATTCAACAATTTGATATTCACGAAAATGATTATCTTTATGTGGAAAAAGGAGGTGAAATTATTCCCAAAATAGTGGGCGTTGAACTTTCTAACCGACTGCCTAATGCAAAAAAAGTAGCTTTCGTTTCGCAATGCCCTTATTGTCAAACATTACTTATTAAAAAAGAGGAGGAAGTCGGTTACTATTGCCCAAACGAGTGGAATTGTCCGCCGCAAGTGAAAGGAAAATTAGAACACTTCATCTCAAGAAAAGCAATGAATATTGATTCTTTGGGAGAAGGAAAAATTGAACTGCTGTATGATAAAGGATTAGTGAAAACCAGCGCGGATTTCTATTCGTTGAAACCGGAAAACATATTAGGATTGGAAAAACGAACCGCGGATGAGGCACAAAATGAGCGCATTGTCAGTTTTAGAGAAAAAACTACGGAAAATATGCTGGCAGGCATCAAGCAATCGAAAAATGTACCGTTTGAAAGGGTTTTGTTTGCCATGGGTATTAGATATGTCGGAGAAACTACAGCTAAGAAATTAGCCAGGTATTTCAAAAATATTGATACTCTTGCAAATGCCACAAAGAATGAACTGAAAGAAGTGGACGATGTGGGAGAAATGGTGGCAGAAAGTATTGTGCAGTTTTTTAATACTGTAGAAAACCTGGAAAATATTGTAAAACTTTATAAAGTTGGGGTAAAAATGGAACTTGATGCTGAAAATCAAACGCTTATTTCCAATGTGTTAGAGGGAAAATCAGTGGTGGTAAGCGGCGTTTTTTCTATTCCACGTGATGTGATGAAACAGAAAATTGAGCAGCATGGCGGAAAAAATGTATCTGCTATTTCAAGAAACATCGATTTTGTGATAGCAGGCGAAAATATGGGACCTGAAAAACGAAAAAAAGCAGAAAAATTAAGCATCCCTATACTCAGCGAAACAGAACTTGAAAAGATGATTTTTTCACTTAATTATTAATTTTTAATTCTTAATTTATATTTTTGCCCCCAAATCCCTCCTTAAACTTTTTACTTTTAACTCTTAACTCTTAAATTTTGATTTACAATTTCTTAGAACTTCTTGGCAACTACTTTCTTTTTTTGTGGCGAGTTTTTTCTAAGCCGGAAAAATGGAAAGAATTTTTTAAAAAAGTAATTGACGAAATGTACTCTATGGGTATTGGATCGTTGATTATTGTAATGATTGTGTCCGTCTGTATGGGAAGTGTAATTACTCTGCAAACCGCGTTACAGCAGGCTGAAAGTAGCTGGATACCCGCCTGGACTATAGGATACACCGTGCGTACTTCTGTAATATTAGAATTGTGCCCCACAATAATTAGTTTGCTGCTGGTGGGTAACCTTGGTTCGCGAATTACCGCCGAAATAGGAAGTATGAAAGTTACAGAACAAGTTGATGCTTTAGAGGTTATGGGTATTAACTCGGCTTCCTATTTAGTGCTTCCAAAAATTGTTTCTTCTCTTTTTGTGAACCCTGCCTTGATTATTATCAGTATTTTCTTTGCTTTGATGGGAGGGTATATTACAGTGCTGGCTTCAGGTTTCATAACCGGATACGATTATATTGATGGAATTACCTATTATTTTATAATGTATGACGTTTGGTACGCTCTTACTAAAACTGTAGTGTTTGGTTTTGTAATAGCATCGGTGGCAGCATTTTACGGCTATAAAATTGAAGGCGGTGCATTGGAATTGGGAAAAGCAAGTACAAAAGGAGTGGTGGTTGCAAGTTTTATTATTCTGATTCTTAACTTAGTAATAACAAATGTAATGTTGAACTGAGATGATTGTAGTAAATAAAGTTAATAAATCTTTTGCAGACAAACAGGTATTACACAATATCAACATTACTTTTGAGAAAGGAAAGGTGAATTTGGTAATTGGCAGGTCGGGTTCAGGGAAAACAGTGTTAATGAAGTGTTTAATTGGCTTACTAACGCCCTCGGAGGGTTCAATTTATTACGGAAATAGGGATTTTCATCATCTGACTTTTTCCGACCAAAAAGCGCTTAGAAACGAAATGGGCGTTGTTTTTCAAGGTTCTGCGCTGTTTGATTCGTTAACCATTGAAGAAAACCTAATGTTTCCGCTGAATATGCTTACTAAACAATCGTTTAAAGAAAAATTGGACAGAGTAAATTATTGTTTACACCGTGTGGATTTATATAATACAAACAAACTTTACCCCTCGGAATTAAGTGGCGGGATGAAGAAGCGTGCCGCGATAGCCCGCGCCATTGCAATAAATCCCCAGTATCTTTTTTGCGATGAGCCCAATTCGGGATTAGACCCCAAGACCTCACTCATTATTGATGAGTTGATTACCGGCATTACGCACGAATTTAGTATGACCACAGTGGTAAATACCCACGACCTAAATTCTGTAATTACCATTGGAGAAACCATTTCCTTCATTAAGGATGGGGTTTTGGGATGGTATGGAACAAAAGATGAAGTGCTTCGTACAGAGAACGAAGGTCTCAATGATTTCATTTATGCTCAACCCATTACGCAGAAAATCCGAGATTTTGTTCATTAGTACTATACTTTTTAGTTCTGGCAAAAATGCTTCAATACCTGTTCTACCACTTTTTTCATTGCCTCGTCCAAACCGCCGCAGTCTTTTCCGCCGGCTGTGGCAAGCGTGGGCTGTCCCCCGCCGCCGCCCTGAATCAACGGAGAAACTTCCCTAATAAGCGTGGATGCACTTAAGCCCTTTGCCACCAAATCATCCGATATTGCAACAATAATATTTGGCTTTTCTCCTTGATATGTTCCAAAAACAATGAGCATATTTTCCGAATGATTTCTTAAATTGAAGGCTGCCTGTTTCATCACCTCCGGTAGCATTTGCGATTTAAAGGACAAAACTTGGTATCCGTCGATTTGTCTAATGTGTTTTACAATATCTTTTGAAAAATGTTTAATGCGCTCTTTAGCAAAATCTTCCGCATCTTTTCGGATTTTTTCATTTTCTTGTGCAAATTTTTTTATGGCTTGCATGATGTCTGAAGACTTAAAAAACAGTTTGAGGTCATCAACCAAATGCGAAATTTGATGCAGATAATCTTCAAAATACTTTCCGGAAACCGCCTCAATTCGTCTCATTCCGGCTGCAATAGCACTTTCAGAAATGATACGCACATAACCGATAGTTCCGGTGGCTGCTGTGTGCGTACCGCCGCACAATTCCACAGATTCATCAAACTGTACTACGCGCACTTTGTTGCCGTACTTTTCTCCAAACAATGCCAGTGCATCCATTTTTTTCGCCTCAGCCATCGGCATTTCATTAAAAACGTAAAGCGGAATGTTGGCTCTTACCAATTCATTTACAATACGCTCAATTTCACTCAGTTGTGTTTCCTCCACCTTAGCAAAATGCGAAAAATCGAAACGCAACCTGTCGAAAGATACCATCGAGCCCTTTTGTTCTACATGTTTTCCCAACACTTTCCGAAGCGCAAAATGCAATAAGTGAGTAGCAGTGTGATTATTTTGTGTAGAAATTCTCTTTTCTTCATTTACCTTGGCTGTAAAAACAGAAGTTAAGTTATCGGGCAAAGAATTGACAATATGAACAATAAGATTATTCTCTTTAAGGGTGTTAATAATTTCGATATTATCGTTAATATTTTCCAAACAACCGGTATCTCCTACCTGTCCTCCCGATTCGGCATAAAACGGTGTTTTTTCAAGTACAATTTGGAAATAACTTTTCCCTTTTAATTTAATATTTCTGTATTTCACAATTTTCGATTCGCAAATAAATGTATCGAACCCCACAAACTCGGTTGGTTTTTCGTTTTCAAACAGTTCCACCCAATCCTCTGTTTCCACCGCCGCTGCTGCCCGTGAACGTTGCTTTTGCTCTTCCAATCCTTTTTGAAAATCCTCCATGTTTACCGTCATCCCTTTTTCCGAAGCCAACAATTGCGTTAAGTCAATTGGAAAGCCATAAGTATCAAACAATTCAAACGCAAAATATCCTTCAATTGCGGTGACGTGGCCTTCCGCGTCACTATAATTATTGCAATAACTTTCAAACCGTTGTATCCCGCTCGCCAGTGTTTTCAGGAACGAATTTTCCTCTTCGCGAATCACTTTTTCAATCAATATTTGTTGGACTTTAAGTTCGGGGAAAGCGTGTCCCATATTCTCTACCAAAGTAGCAACCAATTGACAAATAAATGGTTTGTTAATATCAAGGAAGGTATAGCCATATCGGATGGCGCGCCTTAAAATTCTGCGAATCACATATCCTGCGCCGGTATTCGACGGCAGTTGTCCATCTGCGATGGCAAAACTTACTGCACGCAAGTGGTCTGCTATTACTCGCTGCGCGATATCAGTTTTCTCGTCCGTACCGTATTGCTTCTTAGACCTCTGCGCAATCTTTTGAATCACAGGCTGAAAAACATCGGTATCGTAATTCGATTTTTTACCTTGTACCGCCATACACAAACGCTCAAATCCCATACCGGTATCCACATGGTTAGTGGTTAGTTTCTGTAATTTTCCTGTTGACAACCTGTTATATTGAATAAATACAAGATTCCATATCTCTATTACCAACGGGTCTCCGGTATTGATGAGTAACCTGCCATCTATTTTGGTACGTTCCTCGTCGTCACGCAAATCAATATGTATTTCGGAGCAAGGACCGCAAGGTCCGGCGTCTCCCATCTCCCAAAAGTTATCTTTTTTACAGCCATACAAAATTCTTGATTCAGGCAGATATTGTTTCCAAAGTTCCAAAGATTCTAAGTCACAATCTGTACAATCTTTTTCATCTCCTTCACAAACGGTAGCATATAAGCGGCTTTTATCCAGTTTCATTACTTCGGTCAAAAACTCCCATGCCCATTCAATTGCTTCTTTTTTAAAATAGTCTCCAAACGACCAATTTCCCAGCATTTCAAACATAGTGTGATGGTAGGTGTCTTTTCCCACTTCTTCAAGGTCGTTGTGTTTACCGGAAACGCGTAAACATTTCTGGGTATCAGCGATACGCGAATGTTCAACAGACTGATTTCCCAGAAAAATATCTTTAAATTGATTCATTCCAGCATTGGTAAACATCAGAGTTGGGTCGTTTTTGATTACCATTGGAGCGGAAGGCACAATAGTATGTTGTTTTGATTTAAAAAATTCCAAAAAGGAAGAACGTATTTCGTTGCAATTCATAAAGTTACTGTTTTAGAAAACGAAGCGCAAATAAACATAAAATTTGATGGAATTGGTGCGGGGGGAAGAAAAAATAGGAGTTAGAGGAGTTAGGGAATTAGGAGACTACTCGAACTCGTAGCGTGGTTTTTTCTTGCCGAACGAGTACGCGACATAGCCACAAAAATAGAAAGGCTTAGTTCTGTTGAACGCCATTTGTTGAATAAACGGAAAAATCATATCTATGGATACCCCAACTTCAAGCATTTGCAGTTTCAATGGATTTTTGCTAAAATCGAAATTTAATCCCGCCTTTGCATAAAAACCCGGTCGTACTGCAATTTTATGAAATCTGTTAATAAAAGGAGAAGCTCCTAAAATATCGTAAACACTGTTGTGAAGTTCAGGATTATACCGCTCTATTTCTGTATATATTCCTTGAATTGAATCTTCTTTAATAATTTCTAAAAATGTGGGCAAACCAAAACAGATGGAAGCCCCGCCGGACACAAAATATCTGATTTGCACACCACCATAATAGGGTTTGTGCGTAATAATACGCTGATATCCATATCCACTGCGAAGAAAAAAAAGGTCGTACAGCTTACCAAAGCAATAACTTCTCCCTTCTACATATAATCTTCCCAAAACGGCTTTGTGATGAATGGAATACAAAAATTCAATTTCCCAAAGATATTTGTCTTTAGCATTTGGTGTTTTCCCCTGTTGAAATCCAACACAAAACCCAGAACTATTTAATCCGATGAAAAAATTCTGTTCTTTTATGGTAATTACCTCCATTTCAGCTTCCCCAACCTCAATCTCCTGCGCTAAAATAGTAGTAACACATCCCAGAAAACACACAAAAATCAATAGATTCCTCATACCTTAATCATAATAATCATGTTAATCACACAAATCTCTTTCTAAATAGTGCGCAAAAATAGTTTTTTCTACAAATCTGCTATTTTTGCAGATATTTTCAAAAAATGTTAGAAAATATTATCTGCTTCTTAACTAACCTATTGTCATTTGATGCACAGTTTCCGTTGCTTTTTACGCAGTTTTATTTTTGGGCATTTTTTGCATTGGTATTCGCAGGATTGACTTTATTGAAGAAAAAAATTCTGCAGCGCAATACTTTTTTGATGTTCGTCAGCCTGTTTTTCTATTTCAAAACTTCCGGACTCTTCGTTATTTTATTGTTATTTACAACTTTAAATTGTTTCTGGGTAGGAAAAAGGATTGATGTAACTGTAAATCTTAAAAAAAGAAAGTGGTTTGTTTTTGCAGGAATCTTTATTAATCTTTTGTTACTCGCTTATTTTAAATATGCTTATTTTTTCACATCTATCTATAACTCAATGTTTAATAGTGATGTTGAGATAGTGAATTATTTGGCATTGTGGGCAAACAACTTTACGAGAAGCACTTATTTCAGGGTGGATAATATTATTTTGCCGGTGGGAATATCTTTTTATACGTTTCAAAGTATCAGTTATATTATTGATGTATATAGAAGAAGAATTTCGCATACGTCCAATTTCTTTGATTTCGGATTTTTTGTAAGTTTCTTTCCGGGGTTGGTGGCGGGTCCAATTATCCGCGCCAATCAGTTTATGCCACAACTTTACAAAAAGTTTTTCTTAAGTCGGCGGCAGTTTGGTAAAGCAGTGTTTTGGATTTTAAACGGATTGATAAAAAAATTGATACTCAGTGATTATTTGGCGGTTAATTTTGTGGATAGGGTGATAGAAAATCCCCATTTCTTTACCTCTTTTGAAAATCTTGCCGCTATTTTTGTCTATTCTCTGCAGGTTTACGCCGATTTTTCCGGCTACACCGATATTGCCATCGGAGTAGCAATGCTGATGGGGTTTTATATGCCCAAAAACTTCAATTCTCCTTATAAAGCTACTAATGCCGGCGACTTCTGGAAACGTTGGCATATTTCGCTGTCAACGTGGTTAAAAGACTATCTATACATACCGCTTGGGGGAAATCGAAAAGGGAAATTTCGCACTAACGTAAATACGATGCTCACGATGTTACTTGGCGGATTATGGCACGGGGCAAGCTGGAATTTCGTAATCTGGGGTGGGCTAAACGGTCTAGGAATTCTTATCTTCAAAAGGTGGCGCAAATTTGATAATGCCAAACGAATGGGGATAACTCTCTTTTTCTTCAATCTTTCTTTCCTGTTCTATGTGTTATTTCCTTATCCTGCCTTGAAGATTGCCACAGTTTGGACGGGAATTATTTGTCTGGGTGGCCTGTTATCTTATTTTTATGTTGATTTTTACCAAAGGAAACCGCTCACAAAACTAAATCGGGGTTGGTCTATATTTTTAACCTTTTTATTTATCACTTTTACGCGCCTGTTCTTCCGTTCAGGTTCTAACTTGGATCCGTCGGAGCAGGCGTCACACGCGTGGAAGACCGCCAAAGTTATAGTAAATCAGATAGGTGGTACATGGAACTGGGCACAAATACCGGAGATAATCGTTACCTATTGGGCGGTATTTCTGCTTTTTGCTTTAGGGATGTTCATTCATTGGTTTCCGGAAAGGTGGAAGCGGTGGTACCGGCTTAATTTTGCGCTGCTTCCCCTATGGGTAATAGGTATTTCTGTAGTGGTAGTAGTTTTTGTGGTCTATCAATTTATTACGGCAGATTTACAGCCGTTTATCTATTTCCAGTTTTAATTCCGTATCTCCATCTCTTCAATCAAATGCCCGGCTTCGGCAAATTTATCCACGATAAAAAGGATATAGCGAATATCTAATGAGATATTTCTGCAACGGCTGATATCGTAATAGAGGTCGCTCATTACGCCTTCCCAGGCGCGGTCGAAGTTAATTCCTACCAATTCTCCATTGCCGTTTAATACGGGGCTACCAGAATTACCGCCGGCTGTATGGTTGCTGGCAATAAATGCTACGCGCATTTCGCCGTTTGCATCCGCATATTGCCCAAAATCTTTGTAAAGAATCACGTCCTTAAGTTTGTTATCTACTTGATAATCATAAATATTTGGGTTCTCTTTTTGTAAAATACCATCCGTAGTAGAATAAGGAAGGTAAACCATTCCATTGTAGGGAGAAAAACCCTCCATCTTGCCGAAGGCAACACGCATAGTTAAATTCGCATCGGGAAAATACCTGCCGGTAGTATCTTTTGCTGCAAAAGCCACCCAATCTCTATATTTGGCATCCACCTGCCTACGAATGTTTGGCAACGTCCTCTCTGTATATGAATTATTGTTTATTTCAGTAAGTGCCTGGTTAGCAATTAAAAACATTCTGTTCCCCGAAAGCCATTTATGAACCGCCGCAATCTCTTTTTTAGATGCAGTTTCCACAAATCTTACAAAATTTTCTCTGGTTGAGAAAATTGAATGGTCGTAGATTTGTTTTGCCATACCTTGTAAAGATTCTCGCTCTATATCTGCATATTTTTGCAGCAATTCGGGAATACATTCCTTTTTAGAATTATTAAAATAGTAATACAACAACTCTACAAAAACTTCTTTATCAATAGGTTTATAATAATTTGAATAAAAACTTTCTGCCCGTTCCAACAGTTTAGTTTTGTTTTCAAGAGAGTAGGGATAATCCTTAGTTAGTTCTTCTCTCACCGATTCAATAAATCTTCCCAACTCTACGGCTTGAAAGGTTTCTCTTAATGTTACTACTTTGGTTTCCATCTCTTTATAAGTTTCGTAGAGTGCCTTTATTTCTAATAACAAAGTAAAACGATTGTATGCATCAACGGTTTGCGTAGAGAGAAGTTCCAAAACCTTCTCTTCCTTATCTCTTGCGTTGAGGGCTTTGGTTTCTTTAATACCTTTGTTTTCGCCAATCGCTTTTTTCCAGCCGTTGGCAATTGTATTTGCTTTTCCGGAGTACATCAGGCGCACTTCCGGTTGCATATCCATATATTTTTTCATAATATCCAATCTTGTGCCGCGCTGTTGGATGAGTGGCGGATTCCTGTAATTCACCACCATATCTATACCGTCTGAAATCAGGTATTGCTGTGTAGTTCCAGGGTAGCCGAGAACCATAGTAAAATCGCCTTCCTCAATCCCTTTTATTGAAATGGGAAAAAAGGATTCTGTTTTTAAGGGAACATTATCAGGACTATAGGGTACAGGGTCTCCGTTTTTGTTGGCATACACTCTGTATAGCGCGAAATCTCCCGTATGGCGGGGCCACATCCAGTTGTCCGTATCCCCCCCGAATTTTCCAATACTTTCTGGCGGCGTACCCACCAAACGTATATCCTTAAATTCTCTACTTACAAAAATATAATATTGATTTCCAT
This sequence comes from Bacteroidales bacterium, assembly GCA_031253655.1. GTDB lineage: Bacteria > Bacteroidota > Bacteroidia > Bacteroidales > WCHB1-69 > WRNX01. The sequence goes on along the minus strand of JAIRVY010000055.1, from coordinate 17,416 downwards.
AAAAAAACGGCTTTATTTCTGCTGAGAAATCGGTATTTTCGATAGTTTTTTTAATCTTTGTTTGTATATTTTTTCTAATTAGTTCATCTCTTTCCAGAAGACTCTGCTTCTCGTCAACACCTTTTAGAACATCTTCCGTAACCTCTGCCATATACATTAAGAATGTTACTGTAAGTCCGGCTATGGAAATTTCATCATTGTGAGAGGCTGCCCAAAAGCCATTTTGTAGAATATTGTTTTCGAGTGTGCTAAGTTTTAGAATTTCATAATAACCGCAATGGTGATTGGTAAGAATGAGCCCTTTTTTTGAGATGACCTCTCCGGTACATCCTTTTCCGAAGAACACCACCGCATCTTTCATACTGCTGTGATTCACGCTGTAAACATCTTCAGCAGTAAGTTTAAACCCTAATTTTTGCATCTCTGCTTCTTTTTGTTTTAACAAAAGCGGCAACCACATTCCGGCATCGGCGTAACAGAAAATAATTGAAAATAAAAGAATTAGAATTGATAATGATTTTTTCATACTTATTAAGTTTTTTGAACATTAACGAAAAGAATTGCATAATAGTTTACAGAAAAACATGCTGATGCCAAAAATCATTTTTAAAACGAGACCGGGAAATTATCGAAACGAATTAATATTTTTGCCTCCTTATCTAAAAAAACAGATTATGAAAAAAATTATCTCTTTTTACATTGCTTTACTTGTGTTTGAGTATGGCTATTCCCAAAATTCATCGCTACATTTATCTGAAAGTAACAATCTCGTTTTTAATATTACAGATCTTTCGGTGCAGCAACTCTTTGATACAGGCAACTACTATTTTGAAAAAAACAGTAACGATACCGCTTTGGTTTATTATTATTTGTTAATTAACACCATATCCAAAAGTACGGATTTCGAGCAACAAAAAAGGCTTATTGGCACTTTGAGTAACACAGCAGCAATCTATTATTATATGTGCGATTACCGAAGCGCTTACGAGTTGCTAATTAAAGCGTTGTGTATATGTGAAAAAACACACTACGAGCCACTTACCTCTTTGATTTATAGTAATATCGGAAATATTTTTTTTCGTTTTGAAAAATATGACATCGCAAAACTCTACTACGCCAAAGCGTTGAATCTGTGTAGAAATAACACTAATAAGGTAGTAATATTAAACAATATGGGGGCAAGCGAAGTAGAAAGCAACCACTTAGACAGTGCGTTCTTTTGGCTCAATAAGTCGTTGGAAGTTAGCAAACAACACAACAACGTTAACTTATATAGCCCACTGAATAGCATGGCTTCACTTTATGAAAAAAGAGAGATCTATGACTCGGCACTTTATTATTATCGCTTATCTTTAAGTGAAACACGAAAAAACAACAGTATAGAGATGGAAGCTCAAAATCTATCCGATTTTGGCAAACTTTTTTATAAATTGAATAGAATTGATTCGGCATTGTATTATATTGATTTGTCGAGCGATATTGCGGAAAAAAGTAAATTTATAGGGATTTTGGCAGATAATTATCTTACGTTATCAAAAATTGAGGAATCGAAAGGGCAAACTAAAAACGCTTTTATACATTATAAAAAGTTTGTTCTTCTACGAGATTCGGTTCTGAATACAGATAAATTTAACGAAATAAATCAATTACAACGTTTGTATGAAATTTCAATAACAAACCAACAAATTGAGGAATTGATTATTGAACAGCAAAATAAGGAGCGAAAAATATTGTTACAAAGAATTGTTTGGGTAAGCTCTTCAACAATTCTACTGTTAGTGAGCGGTCTCCTATTATTTGTTTTTTTACAAAAAAAGAGATTGAATACCGCCTATAAAGCGCTGTTTGAAAAAAATATCGAAATTATTAAACTGCAAGAAAAGTCACCTGAAAAAGACTTAGAGAAATATAAGAAAAGTGCATTAAGCGATATTCAGCAACAAGAACTCCTAAATAAGATTTTACCGTTTATGGAAGATTCGTCTATAATTTGTGATATGGAGTTTTCTTTAGATAAATTAGCAGAATTGCTCCAGTCGAACCATACTTACGTTTCACAAGTGATTAACACCGCTTTAAAGAAAAACTTCCGCTCGTTTTTAAATAGTTATCGAATACGTGAGGCCCAACGATTGTTCTCAGATTTTGATATTTCTAAATATACGATTGAATCTATAGCCTCTCAAGTGGGCTACAAGTCAGCCACCACTTTTCGGGATGCTTTTAAGGAAATTACCGGTGTTAGTCCGAACTTTTATTTGAAATCAGTGCAAGAATTTAAGAATTAACGTTATTCAAACAAATTTTCCTTTACTTTCTGCACTTTTGCGATGGCGCAAATATCATCCATACTTGCGCCGGTGTCTTTATAAGCATAAAAATCGCCTTCGCCAAGCAGTCCGATGTGCGTTATTCTTTTTTGGACAGTACGGTGCAAAATTGAAAAATGGGAAAAGTCAGTTCAAAAACCTTAATTGAAAAAAATCGTGTTTTTTTAGGTTGAAAAACGAAAAATAATAATATCTTTGTAAACTAAATAAGAAAAGCGGTTATGTTGACAAAAGAAGAATCATTAAGGAAAATTACAGCACTTGTTGAGAGGTTTGACGACCAGAAAGAGTTTTATAAAAACAAAGACTACAACGAAACGCAAACGCGGCAGGATTTCATTAATCCGTTTTGGAAAGCATTGGGTTGGGATATTGACAACGAAAACGGGTATGCCGAAAGTTATCGCGAAGTGATTCACGAAGACCGTGTGAAAGTGGGCAAAGCAACAAAAGCCCCCGATTATTCTTTTCGTTTAGTGGGCGGAAAACGATTGTTTTTTCTTGAGGCAAAGAAACCAAGCGTAGAAATTAAAGAGGATATTCAACCTGCCTATCAGATAAGACGTTACGGCTGGAGTGCGAAAATGCCCATCAGCGTAATTACAGATTTTGAAGAACTTGCCATTTACGACTGCACTAAAAAACCAAACCCTACCGACAAAGCATCGGTGGCGAGAATTAAATATTTGACCTACAAAGAGTATCTCAAGGATTTTGAGTTTATTTGGGATACGTTCAGTAAAGAGCGTGTGTTGAAAGGCAGTTTTGATAAGTACATTTTAAGCGACAAAAACAAAAAAGGAACTACTACCGTTGACCTCGATTTTTTGGCTTCGCTTGACAAATGGCGTATTGAACTTGCCAAAAATATTGCACTTCGCAACAAAATTTTGGATGAAGATATTCTCAATTTTGTCGTTCAAAGTACCCTCGACCGCATTATTTTTCTACGGATTGCTGAAGATAGAGGCGCGGAACACTATGGGGAATTACTGAGCATTGTACAACGTCATTCCGAACGTAGTGCAGCAACTCCTGCAATTAAAGATCAGGCCCGAATTAACGATAATGCCTTTTATCAAAATCTTTTAGAACGTTTTTATATTGCCGACCAAAAATATAATTCCGGGCTTTTCGATTTCCGGAAAGATATTTTCAGCACACACATTGCCATTGACAACAAAGTTATTAAAAGCATTATCTCCGAACTCTACTATCCGACTTCTCCGTATGAGTTTTCGGTTTTGAGTGTGGAGATTTTGGGTAGTGCCTACGAACAGTTTTTGGGCAAACAGATTTTGCTTTCAAAAAGCGGACGCGCCACAATAGAAGAGAAGCCGGAAGTGAGAAAAGCGGGTGGCGTTTATTACACACCGCAATACATTGTGGATTACATTGTTAAAAACACCGTTGGAAAATTAATTAAAAACATTACCAACACCGTAGGGGCGGGTTTCATATCCGCCCAAAATTCAATTCAACCCGCCTCTACAATAATTGATCGCGTTTCAAATATTAAAATTGTTGACCCTGCGTGTGGCAGCGGCAGTTTCCTAATTGGAGCGTATGATTTTTTACTACGTTGGCACAAAGATTATTATTTGAAAAACGGGACTTCGGCTACGCTCAGTCTCCGCGGAAAAGACAGCCGTCTAACCCCGCAAGGCGAATTGACTACAGCCGAAAAGAAACGCATTTTGCTCAACAACATTTACGGTGTGGATTTGGATAGTAACGCTGTGGAAGTAACCAAACTTTCTTTGCTGCTCAAATGTATGGAGGGCGAAACAAAAGAAACCATTGAAGCGCAAACAAAAATCTTTCACGACCGCATTCTACCCACTTTGGACAACAATATTAAAAGCGGGAACAGTTTGATAGACCTTGACTATTATAATAGTGTATTAGATTTTGGTGAAGAACGAAAAATAAAACCTTTTTCTTGGAAAAAGAATTTTCCGGAAGTATTTGAACGGGGCGGATTTGATTGTGTGATTGGAAATCCACCGTATGTCGTAATTGAAGGCGAATTTAGAAATGATGATTTACTTAATTACTACAAAAACAAATACAAAAGTGCTTCATATAAAATTGATTTGTACCATTTATTTATTGAAAAAGGGTTGAACCTTTTGAAAATAAATGGGCAATTGGGATTTATCACTCCAAGCAATTTTCTTTCAAACAACAATCTTTTCGGATTAAGAGGTACTATTTTATCTAATTCCTACATTGAAATTCTTAATGTGATAAATGGAAAAGTTTTTGCAGGTGCTTCTGTTGATACGACTATTTCAATTTTATCAAAATCAAACAATATAAAGAAATCAAAGTTCATTCATTCACAATGGAATAAAAGTAATTTACAAGAAATATCTGCCGAAGAATTTGACCAAGATAATTTCAGCAAAAATGAAGGCAAGATATTTATTTCAACAAAAGCAAATGACAAACTAAATGTAGAAACATTTGAACTTGGCGATAAATATTTTGTGAAATTTGGGATGCAACTTAGAGACCGAAAAATATTTGTTGCTGATGTAATAAACAAAAGTCAAATTGATTTAATTACGGATTTTCACAAACCTTGCTTTACTGGAAAAAACGTAAAAAAATGGAAAATGGAATACAGCAACTTGCTTGCATATTTCAGTCGGGAAGCGAAACGTGGTGGATGTTGGGATGAAAAGATGCACAATGCAAATCCAAAAATTATTATTCCTCAAATTGGTAGTTATCCAACTTGTGCTTTAGATGAGGATGGATATTGTTGCTTAAATACTGTTTTTATGGTTATTCCTAAAACAGAAAATAATATTGACATCAAATTCATTTTAGCAGTTTTGAACTCAAAATTCATTGCTGATTATTGGAGTGGAAACTTTTCTGATTTACGCCAAACATTTCCAAAAATCAAAGGAGGTTATTTAGAAAAATTACCAATACCTGAAATTAGTGAAAAGCAAGAAAAACAATACAATGAAGTTGTAAAACTGACTTCTCAAATTCTAATTTTAATCAAGGAATTACAAAACACTACATTACTCGAAAAAAAAGAACAGTTGAAACAGCGAATCGAATACAGTGAAGACAAAATAAATGAAATTGTTTATGAATTGTATGGGTTAACTGAGGAGGAGATAGAAATAATTGAAACAAAATGAAATATAACCCCAATACTCACCACCGCCGTAGCATCCGCCTGAAAGGATACGATTATTCGCAGGAAGGATTGTATTATGTTACAATATGTTGTCAGGATAGAGTATGTTGTTTTGGAAAAATAGAAAATAATGAAATGATGTTGAATGAAAATGGACAAATTGTTCAAATGGTTTGGAATGAATTACCACAACATTATTATCATGTTGAATTGGGTGAATTTGTGATTATGCCCAATCATATACACGGTATTATTATCATTAATGCCAATGGAGGTTATGTTTACATTTTCACAAACAAAAATAAAACAACTCTTTATATTGGAGTAACTAACGAATTATGTAGAATGATTTATCAACATAAAAATCCTTTAATAAAGAATTCGTTTACATCTCGATATAATCTTGAATACTGTATTTATTATGAGTATTTTGAACATTTTGACTTGGCAATACATCGTGAGAAAGAGTTAAAGAAGTGGAACAGAAGCAAGAAAGAATTGTTAATTAACTCCATGAATCCGAAATGGAAGGAGTTAGTTAATGAGTTTGGTTTTGTTCGAGATTCCTCGCTACGCTCGGAATGACAACGACGCCACCGGTAGGGAAGGGATTCCTCGCTACGCTCGGAATGACAACGCGGCGGCTGGTCATTGAGCTTGTCGAAATGCCGCCGCCGCATTTTCCGCCCCTCCCATATAGCAAAATTGTGCTGTCATACCGAGCGCAGCGAGGAATCCCATTCATAACGCCTCAAACTAATTTTTAACCTATTTATTGGCTAAATTATATTTATAAGAATTTTTTTATATTTTTGCCCCCCTCAAAAAAAATGAGGGTATTTTATTGTGCAATTGACAAAGACCAATTGATTATTAACAAAAAACAAAAAGAAAAAATGAAAATTCACATCAAGAAAGGCGACAATGTGAAGGTAGTTTCCGGCGATTCGAAAGGCAAGCACGGAAAAGTGATTAAAGTAGTCACAGAAAAATACCGCGCATTAGTCGAAGGCGTTAACATGGTGATGAAGCACACCAAAGCCAATGCCAAAAACCCCAAAGGAGGAATTGTAAAGAAAGAAGCTCCTATCCACATCTCAAACCTTATGGTGATTGACAACAAAGGAAACGCTACACGCATCGGTCGTAGATTAGGTGAACCCAAAAAAGCAGGTGCAAAAGCAAAATTAGTTCGTTATTCTAAAAAAACAGGAGAGGAGATAAGGTAATGTACACACCAAGATTTAAAGAAAAATACCGCAGTGAAGTTGTTCCTGCTATAAAAGAACAATTTGGATTCAAATCTGTAATGAGAGTCCCCAAATTAACAAAAATTTGCTTAAATCAAGGGCTTGGTAAATTTGGCATCGCAGACAAAAAATTGATAGAAGTGGGGGCAAACGAAATGACTTTGATTGCAGGTCAAAAAGCCGTCTCTACAAAATCAAAAAAAGACGTTTCTAACTTCAAATTACGTAGAGGAATGCCCATTGGTGTGCGTGTTACTCTTCGCGGTGAAAGAATGTATGAGTTTTTAGACAGATTAATCTCTGTTTCTATCCCTCGTATCCGCGACTTCAGAGGAATCAGCGACAAAGGTTTCGATGGTAGAGGAAACTATACACTCGGCGTGCCAGAACAGATTATTTTCCCCGAAATTGATATTGATAAAGTAGCAAAAATTAATGGTATGGATATTACCTTTGTTACTACCGCCAGAAATGACAAAGAATGTTTGGCATTATTAAAAGAGTTTGGATTACCATTTAAAAATCAGAAATAAAAGTTATGGCAAAAGAATCGTTAAAAGCAAAAGAAGTAAAGAGAGCAAAATTAATTGCCAAGTACGCTGCAAAACGTACGGAGTTGAAGAAAATTATCAATGGCAATGATTATGAAGCTAAGGAAGCCGCAATCATCGCGCTGCAAAAATTACCTCCCAACTCTAACCCTATTCGTTTGCACAACCGCTGCAAACTCACTGGCCGGCCGAAAGGATATATCCGCCAATTCGGAATATCCCGTATTAATTTTAGAGAAATGGCAAACCAGGGACTCATTCCGGGAGTAAGGAAAGCTAGTTGGTAATCAAATACGAATTACGAATTACGAATTAAAAATTAAAAAAATTAGAAATGAATACAGATCCAATTTCAGATTATTTGACCAGAGTGCGCAATGCGATTATGGCAAATCACAAGGTAGTGGAGATTCCTACCTCGAAAACGAAAAAAGAAATAACCAAAATATTGTTCGACAAAGGGTACATATTAAATTATAAATTTGAGGATGATGTTCGCCCCGGTATGATAAAAATCGCATTGAAATATCATCCCACTACCAAACAGTCGGCAATAAATACATTGAAACGTGTTAGTCGCCCCGGACTTCGCAAGTACATAGGAGTTGATGAGATGCCCTCCGTATTGAACGGATTGGGAATCGCCATTGTTTCAACCTCAAGCGGTATGATGACCGATAAAGAAGCCAAAGTACAAAATGTAGGCGGCGAAGTAATTTGTTATGTTAGTTAATAGGAGGAAAATGTTATGTCAAGAATAGGAAAATTACCCATTACGCTCCCCAAAGGCGTAGAAATTACAAGAGATGAAAAAAGCCAAATCGTTACTGCAAAAGGTCCGAAAGGCGAATTGAAACAATATGTAGATAACGACATCACATACACTATCGAAGATGGAAAGTTAACCCTCCGGCGTCCTACCGAACAAAAACGCCATAAAGCGATGCACGGTCTTTACAGAGCGTTGTTAGCAAATATGATAAAAGGCGTATCGGAAGGATTTGAGATTAAACAGGAATTGGTGGGTGTGGGATACAAAGCCGAAGCAAAACCGGGCAATATGCTTGAAATGACTTTGGGATACTCTCACAATCTCCTCTTTGCCCTCTGCCCCGAAGTAACCATTGAAACTATTAGCGAAAAAGGTAAAAACCCGCTCATTATATTGCGCGGTATCGACAAACAGTTATTGGGACAGGTAGCCAATAAAATTCGCTCTTACCGTAAGCCCGAACCCTATAAAGGTAAAGGTATTCGTTTTGTGGGCGAAGTTGTACGTAAAAAAGCAGGCAAATCTGCCGAAAAATAAAAACATTTTAATCATCCTCATAAAGTTCAGAACATTATGGCATTTAATAGAAAAACATTCAGACGCAACAGAATAAAAATGAGAGTCCGTAAAGTGGTTCACGGAACCTCAGCCCGACCCAGATTGTCGGTGTATAGAAGCAACCGTGATATCTATGTGCAGTTAATTGACGACAACGTAGGCGTTACTTTAGTATCTGCCTCTTCTGCCGTTGCTGACATTCGTGAACACTTAGGAACCAAAATCGAAAAATCGGCATTGGTGGGCAAATTAGTAGCAGAGAAGGCAAAAGAAGCCGGTATTACTACAGTTGTTTTCGATAGAAATGGCTATTTATATCATGGTAGAGTAAAATCTTTAGCGGAGGCCGCGAGAGAAGGTGGTTTAATTTTCTAATGTAAGGAGAAACAGTTATGTCAAGTTTAAAAATAAAAAGAATAAAAGCAACCGATATCGAATTAAAGGATCGTTTAGTTGCAGTGAACAGAGTAACCAAGGTTACCAAAGGGGGACGTACATTCAGTTTCTCTGCCATCGTAGTAGTAGGTAATGAAAACGGAATCATTGGATTCGGTTTGGGAAAAGCAAAGGAGGTGTCCGCTGCTATTCAAAAAGGGATTGACGATGCCAAGAAAAATATTATTCAGGTGCCTGTTTATAAAGGAACCATACCTCATTCTGCTGAAGGCAAATATTGCGGCTCTTTGGTATTTATGAAACCCGCTGCACCCGGTACCGGAGTTATTGCCGGTGGTGCTATGCGAGCTGTTTTTGAAACTGTTGGCGTAAAAAACGTTTTGGCGAAATCGAAAGGCTCATCGAATCCACATAGTGTGGTGAAAGCCACTATCAATGCTTTGGCACAAATGCGCGATGCCTACAGCGTGGCGCAGGTACGTGGCATCGGGTTGGATAAGGTGTTTAACGGATAACTCTATACTTTTTTCTATCGAAATAGCGCACTTTATGCTAACTACTTACAAAAATGGAGAGTATGCTTAATTCGGCGTTTATCTATATAAGAATGTATTTTTGCGGGCAAATTACCATGCAAGTAAAGTAATGTCCCAAGAAATTAACAATATTAATACTCAAAAATGGATTCGTACCGAATTATTGCTAGGAAATGAATCTCTGCAAAAACTGCGAAATTCTCATATTCTTTTAGTTGGATTGGGCGGCGTTGGTGCCTATTGTGCCGAACAACTTGCACGTGCCGGTATAGGTGAGATGACTATCGTGGACGCCGATGTAATAGAATACTCGAACTTTAACCGCCAACTGTTAGCCCTCGAAAATACCCTAAAACGCCCTAAAGCAGAAGTAATGGCAGAAAGGTTGCGCCTGATTAATTCCGAAATAAAACTCAATGTAATTCAGGAATTTGTGCGTGATGAAGGTACCGAAAAACTGCTGGCAATGGCAAATTACGATTATGTGGTTGATGCTATCGACTCTCTTTCCCCAAAAGTGTATCTGCTATACTTTGCGCTACAGAGAAATTTCCATGTTATCTCGGCCATGGGTGCAGGTGGAAAAATGGTACCCTCGTTGGTAAAAGTTGCCGACATAAAAAATACTTACCAATGTGGTTTAGCCCATGCCATTCGTAAGCGCCTACACCGTTTGGGCGTGAAAACCGGCTTTAAAACCGTTTTCTCCCCAGAAATGGTTCCTGAAAATGCGCTGAAAATCGAGCCAAACCCAGAAATAAATAAACTTTCGGTGGTGGGAACCGTCTCCTATATGCCCGCTGTGTTTGGCTGTTTTATGGCAGCGGAAGTGATTATGGATTTAGTAGTGAATAGTGATTTGTGATTAGTAAAACTGAAAGATAATACAATTTAATTATGAAATCTTTTCTGCCTTTCTGCTTATCTGCCTTTCTGATTTTCTGCTTTAGAGATAAGACACGTCACGTCTATGCAATTCTGCTTTTTGCCCTCTGTTTCCCCGCATTTGCGCAAATTGACCCGCCGATTCGTGCGGAATTTGAAAGCGCAAAAGACCAGCAAGATTATTTTTTCGTTCCTATCGCCAACCAGGGGGTAGTAGTTTTTTACCAAAGCGCAGTGTTGAGTCTGGATACTGTGCAATGGATTTTTCTTCATTATGATAACAATCTCGTGAGAAAAAATATTTACAAAATAAAACTTCCCAATTTATGTCAATATCAAACTTCCGATTTTTCCAATAATAAACTCTACTTCTTCTTTGTTAAACAGCCATTTAGAAATGATACTTTGAAAAACTACCTGTTAGAGTGGGATTTACAAACTGAAATATTTCAACTTTTTGATTTGCAAAACATTAAATACCAATATGTTTCATACCTCAAAGTAAGAGATGACCATTTGTTTGCGATTGTCAGTGACCAAAAGATAAAAACCATAGTTTTCTATAATTATAAAACAGATGCCAAACAATCTCTTCAATTAGTTGAAGACGAGATATTTTCAATAGAATCTTTTGTTATTGATACTACTACTCAAGAAACCTCTTTTTGTTTGTTTCTAAAAAACAAGAAAGGCTCGAGGGCAGAACTCTTTATCACTGATTATTCGGGAAAAATAAATTACCAAAGCAGTTTTCCGGTGTATCCTGAAATCGTTTATAATTCTGCCAAAATAGCTATTGTGGGGCGCGATTCACTATTGATTACAGGGGGTTATTCCAATATTAAAGAAAAAAAAGCTCAGGGAAGTTATTCAGGAATCTATACGATGTTGTTCACTATAAATAGATTTAGTGAAATAAACACTTATCCTTTCGGCGCACTGCTGTCAAGAGACATTAAGACATCTAATAAACTGCTTTTAGAACCAAATACCGCTATGCATGGGCATATTAAACAGGCGAACGGAAGAATTTTTGCTATTACTGAACTTTATTACACCGAATATCAATATACTACATCTTCAATATCTAATCGAGGGTATGGATATTACGGTTATAATGTTCCACCAATGAGAATGTTTTCAGGATATAGATACTTGAACACCTTTATTTTAGAGTTAAACTCGCAGGGAGTTCTGAACAGCGAGTGGTTTTTACCATTGAGAAATGTTTTAACGCAGTCGGTGTATAATTTAGTGGGTCTGCATCAGGATTGTGAAGAAAATACTTTGTTTTTTTATATCAATAACAACGATGTTGTATCGCAATTTATGAATGGGAAAAAAGTTCTGAGTGCGCTATCTGCAACTCCCATAGAGTTGTCAAGTAAAATGGATGCTTTGGAATATAGTTCAAATATCTCTATGCTTCATTGGTACGACAACAACTTTTTGGTCTCAGGTTATCAATACATTAAAAACAATCAGCGTGGAAAGGGAAAACGTTATGTTTTCTTTTTGAATAAGTTGATTTGTGAATAACATAATTACCGTACTAACATAAAAGACCCGGAAGTAAAAAATCGCCCGGACTTTTCGTTGAAACTGTAGGAGATATTATAAGTATAAAATCCAGCCGGCGCATCTTTTCCTTGAAAAGTGCCATCCCAACTACGATGCTCCTGTTTATTTTGTTCAAGACACTCCAAATCAGCCCATTTTGGGTTTAAAAAACAATAATGAGGAGGTTTTGTGGCTCTAAACATCTCCTGCCCCCAACGGTTGTAGATTATAAATAAATAATTTTCTTCGGAGGCAAATATTAATATCGGATAAAAAGTTTGGTTTTCTCTATATTTGCTGAACGGATAAAAAGCATTCGGAAACTCAATCGTGGGCTCGTGGTCAATAGAAATAATATTCGAAAAATAGTTTTTTTTTGATTTGATTTGATAATTTACCACTGAACCCTCACCCAGGTATGCTTCAATGTCCACTAAACACCGACTGTTTTCAATCGATAGAAAGTCTTTAATAACAAATTTATTATTACCCACCACACGCAATAATTCGAAAGTATCTAATAGAGACCACCCCTGTTGGACAAAAAAAATACTGTCTTTATATTTTTCGTTCTGCACTCTACCACCATCTAAGTAAATGTTCGTCATGATATTCGATGAGTCGTTTGCTTTACACTTATTATCAGAAAGAACCATATACTGATAGAGCCTCTTTTGTGGATCAGCAGTGGAGTCTGTAAATTGATAATTATTGCTGATTGAATTATAATCTAGCGATTTTATCTGAGTGAAAGCGGGAAAGTTGCCGGAGAATTCATTTCGATACAGATGTAATTTATTGAAAGGTGTTGAAAAATAGCCGGTAGAAACATCAATACTAATTAATTTATTGTCTATTACAGAAACTCCATTAGTAGTTATATCAACAGGATCAGTTTCTTCATAGCCGGTTCTAAATCTTGAAATAGTAGAAAAAGAAAAAATGGCATCAGATTTTCTAACTGCTTTTACAAAAAACTCATAATTAGTATTATTCTCTAAAAATCTTGCCTCATACTGTTTTTTATTAATGGAACCAATATTGAGAGAGGGGTCTCCTCCTACTATGGAATCAAAAAGTTTAAAAGAACCATTTTTGTCAACATTTTTACAGAAAATATAGTAATCAATAGAATCCAACTTTCCTGAAATATTATCACTACCCCATTCAAAATAAAGATAATATACATAAGGGTTCCATTCAAGAACACATGAATTTTTACAACCGCTGCTTGAAGAAGTAGTATTTAAAATCATACAGCATTGAGGAGCAGAACCGCCACTAAGTTTCCATCCGATGCTGTAATAAATAGGGATTGCACCCCCAGCAGAGTCAATCCATTGTAAATTAGTTGCACTCATAATGGTTGAATCAATTCTGCAATCATAGTTGGTTTGCTTGTTACAGTAATTGCAGCATTGATAAATCATTACATATTCATTTTCAGCGGATTCATTAAATTCATAAGTTAAAGTTATATATTGCGAATATATAGTATCAACAGACACATTAATCAATTTTAGGTCTTTACTATCTTTTGTTTGCGATTTTGATGTAAAATGAATAAAAGCAAAAAACATCAACCAAAGAATAATTAATCGATTCATCTTCTTTTCGATATTATCATTGAAAGGTTTGTTAATAATAATAACATATTAGTAACACACTTTCAAGTTTTTTATTTTATGAAACTTAATTTTTTAACAAAAATAGCATACTTTTGCATGTTTTAATGAAAAATGTTAAATGCAAGAAAATTAATTAGTTAAAAAAATATTAGTAATTATGAAAAAAGATTCACAAGTATTAGAATTGATTCAACATGAGCGTGAGCGACAAACGCATGGGATTGAGTTAATTGCATCTGAAAATTTTGTAAGCGATCAGGTAATGGAAGCTCAGGGTTCGGTATTAACCAACAAGTATGCCGAAGGGTACCCTGGGAAAAGATATTATGGTGGTTGTCAAATAGTTGATAAAATCGAACAGTTAGCCATTAACAGGGCGAAAGAACTGTTTGGGGCAGAATGGGCAAACGTGCAGCCCCATTCCGGCGCACAGGCAAATATGGCAGTGTTGATGACTTGCCTGAAACCCGGTGACACTTTTATGGGATTGAATTTGTCGCACGGTGGACACCTCTCGCACGGCTCTCCGGTTAATTCATCCGGAATTTTGTATAATGCAGTGGCGTATTGTGTGGAAGAAGAAACCGGGGTTATCAATTACGACAAAATGGAGGAAGTGGCGCTTAGTGAACGTCCAAAACTGATTATTGGAGGTGCTTCTGCATACTCTCGTGATTGGGATTGGAAACGAATGCGAGAAATTGCCGATAAAATCGACGCTATTCTGATGGGCGATATTTCACATCCCGCCGGATTGATTGCCAAAGGTCTGTTAAACAATCCAATACCCTACTGTCATATCTGTACTACCACTACGCATAAAACATTGAGAGGTCCGCGTGGCGGGCTGATACTAATGGGCAAAGATTTTCCAAATCCGTGGAGACAAACTACCCCAAAAGGGGAAATAAAAATGATGTCTCAATTATTAGATTCTGCTGTTTTCCCGGGAATTCAGGGTGGACCGCTCGAACACGTGATTGCTGCAAAAGCAGTAGCATTTGCCGAAGCATTGTCGAATACATACTTAGATTATATCAAACAAGTAGTGAAAAATGCGCACGCAATGTCGAAAGCATTTACCGAAAGAGGCTATAAAGTAATTAGTGGAGGAACAGATAACCACTTAATGCTTATAGACTTACGTTCAAAATTTCCGGATATTACAGGCAAACAAGCAGAAAACACGTTGGTTTTAGCAGATATTACCATCAACAAAAATATGGTGCCTTTTGATAGCCGCACCCCGTTTACTACTTCAGGAATTCGTGTGGGTACTCCGGCTATTACTACCCGCGGTTTGAAAGAAAACGATATGGAAACCATTGTGAAACTGATAGATGAAGTTATTTCCAATATTAACAATGAGGAAGTAATTGCAAAAGTTGCCGAAAAAGTGAAAACTATGATGGCGCAGCGTCCATTATTTACATGGTAAACTATGTAGTATTTTTTATGAAATATTGATAAATGCGATAAGAGAAATCATCAAAATCACGTAAGTAACACTAAAATCATAGTTTAGACGTTATTGTACTGAGATTAGTAGTTAAGTATATTGATGAGGTCGTTACTAAATGTTAAACACACACTTTTAAAGCCTATCGCGGGGAGATTGTTAATTTCTGTTCCCTTTTATAACGATCCCTTTTTTAATCGAAGTGTGGTGTTACTCATAGAGAAAGATTATGATAACTGTATGGGATTAATTATAAATCAGGAATTAAATTGCACAGTACGCCAAGCGCTTACGGGTATAAAAATTGATATGCCGGTCTTTGTGGGAGGTCCCGTTATGCATCACAGTGCTTTTGCTTTGCATAATTTCGAAAAGTGTAAACTCTCTGAAGAGATTTTACCTCACGTTTATACCGGATATGACGAACTTTTGTTAGCCATTTTTGAACATTCAAAGATTCCTAAAATGGATTTTAAGTTTTTTATTGGCTACTCAGGCTGGGAACCCGGACAACTTGAAAATGAAATTAAAAAAAAAATGTGGGTAGTTGCCGAAGGTAATGAAGAGATTATTCTCAAAACACCTACCCAGAAAGTATGGGAAAAAGCCGTGAAAAGCTTAGGTAAGGAGTACGCGCATTGGTTAGAGGTACCTAAAAATATACACGACAATTAATTCAATTGACAATTGAAAAATAATAAAGGCAATGGAATTTTAAATATTAATATTATTATTTAATAAAATTTTTTCAATTTCATCAAACGAAAGTGCTTTCATCAATTCCAAACGTACTTTTTTAAAATGGTTTACTCCTTTGAAATATCCTGCATAATGTTTGCGAAATTCGAGGCAGGCTTTTCTTTCATTTACTGAGGCAACGTGGTTTTTTAGGTGTTGTAACATTACACTAATACGTTCATCTAAGTTTGGTGCAGTAAAAGCTTTGTTTTCAAATGCACACTTTATTTCCGTAAAAATCCATGGGTTTCCTATTGCGGCGCGACCAATCATCAGTGCATCAACACCATATCTTTTTTGATACAACACTGCTTTTTCTCCGGAATTGATACCACCGTTGCCAATAATGGGGATTTGTATCCGGGGGTTGTTCTTTACTTCCTCTATTAAGGTCCAATTTGCCACTCCGGAATAGAGTTGTGATCGTGTTCTCCCGTGAATAGTAATGGCTTGAATGCCTACATCTTGCAGTTTTTCTGCTATGGTAACGATAGGTAGGTCGCTCATATCCCATCCTAAACGGGTTTTTACCGATATCGGCAGTTTCACGGCATTCACAACGGATTTGGTGCAGGCAATCATTTTGGGAATATCTTTCAGGATAGCTGCGCCGGCCCCTTTGTTTACCACTTTTTTTACCGGACACCCCCAGTTAATATCAATAAAATCAGGGTGTTGTTCTTCTGCTACTAAGGCCGCTTTTACTAATGAGTTTTCATCATGTCCAAAAATTTGAATCCCAAATGGTCGTTCGCTTTCATCGAAATCCATCTTATCGAAACTCTTTTGCACATTGCGAATCAGGGCTTCGGAAGAGACAAACTCCGAAACCAAAACATCGGCACCCATACTTTTGCAAATTCTTCGGAAAGCGCTGTTGGTAATGTCTTCCATTGGCGCCAAAAAAAGCGCATTAGTTTTTTCTGTAAGTATTTTCGAAAAAAAATTCACCCTACATATTAATTTTTTGTACACGTGCTAAATGCCTCCCACCTTCAAAGCCGATTTCAAAAAAAGCAGTAATAATTTCAATTGCCTCTGTATGTGAGATAAATCTTGCAGGAAGTACCAAAATATTGGCATCGTTATGAGAACGTGCCAAAGCTGCAATCTCTTTGTTCCAGCACAGGGCGGCTCTAACGTTGGGGTGTTTGTTTGCCGACATCTGCATTCCGTTTCCGGAACCGCATATCAGCACTCCTTTTTCGTTAGAATGTTCAGATATGTAAGCGGCTACAGGATGAGCCAAATCGGGATAATCTACACTACAGAAGCTAAAACACCCCATATCATTCCAATCCATATTTGTAAAATTTGAAATGATTAACTGTTTTAATTCAAAGCCTGCGTGGTCGGATGAGATAGGGGTTTTCATAGTTAAATATCAACGCGCAAATAAACATAAAATTCTCTGAATTACACTCAGACGGATAAAAATAGGTTAAAAATTAGTTTGAGGCGTTATTTTTTTTTTTGGTGTTTTACAAAAATGTTTATTTGTCGCAAAATTAATTGAAGATGACTAAATGAGGTTATGTTTACATTCTCACAAACAAAAATAAAACAACTCTTTATATTGGAGTAACTAAC
>JAIRVY010000097.1 GCA_031253655.1 Bacteroidales bacterium | reverse complement strand
CACAACATTAAACCACCATTTGGCATTTTCCTCGTCCCAAATGGCTCGCACTTCTTTGTCGTCAAAAAAACGAATGGATATTTTGGTTTTGTTGTTATTCATTTTCATCGTGAATTATTTTCTTTTGCAAAGTAAATACTTTTTACACTTTTATCTACCATATTTCACCAATTCATTTTGGGGTTTCACCCTGTCTGTTGCAAAGGCTCGTTACACGCCGGCATTTTAAATCAATATTCTGTCTTTTCTTTTTTGGGTTCTACAGGTATTTGTGTGGAAGTAAATCCAGGTTACCGTGAAAAAACAGTATTGCAGTTCTGAGATTTTCGGTATTTCTGTAACCTCTTCCGATTGTTTTTATTTCTTGTATTGCGCCGTTTAAACGCTCGGCTCTTGCGTTGTTTGCACCGGTTATTATAGCGTTAATTATTCCTTTTTCGTGCCGCTCAAACATTTCTGTTATTTCATCTATCTCCTTGATTTTTGAGTGTTTAACATCCTGTTTCCACATGTAAAACAGCGTCAGAGCGTTATCGGGAGTGTTTCGCTTGAATATGTCTCTGAAGTTTTCTTTAACTGTCCAAGCCCTTGATACTTCATAATTTGCAGTTCTTATTGACTCAAATTTCAGGTACTGTTCGCTGGTAAAATTAGTTTTGTCTTTGAGAAACAGTCATTTAGTTTTGCGCAAGTCTTCGTGTTGTTTTACTTCCCGCTTACGAACCTTATCTGCCGCTTTGTTCAGATAACCAGCGCAATGAAACGGGTCGTGGCAATGTAAGGCATTTGTGAGCCGGTCCTTTGCGCCTTTTACATACGGCTTCCACATATCGGTGCAAACTGTTTTTACAGCATCGCGCTGTGCTTCGCTCAATGCTGTCTGACAAAGTTCTTCTACGCTGTCGCCGGTTCGTCCGGCAATCACATCTGGCACTGTTCCACTGCTTTCATCCGATAAAACTGTTATATATTCCTGTCCTTTTTTAACCGCTTTTTCGTCAAAACTCAAATAATAATAACGCTCGTCAGGGTCGCGACGACTAAGTCCGATTGAGACCGCACGCTGCATTATTCGATGAACCTGGTCAAAACTGATTCGCAGTAAATCAGCAGTTTTAGTCTGGCTTTTTGTCGCCTGCAATGTTTCTATCGTTTTTTTTCGAGTAAAATACTTATACGTTCATATTCCTCTGCCCGGGGAACAGAAACGGTCTTGAAAAAACCACTGCTATCCCTGTAACGAGGAAGTTCTGCAACTAAAAAGGTCTTGTACTGCCACAAATCCAAATGATGCCATTTGCGTTCTTTGCGATGGTCGTAAACCGGATAACGACTGCCGTTATCTAAAACATAATCAAACTTATAGCGCAATTTTACAAATATCTCTTCGCTACGCGCACCGGTCGTAACTCCGAATACCTCTCACGCACTGTTGAGTGGCAAAAGTACTTTCTCTAAAATCTTTGTTTCTGTTAATGTTTCCATAACGCAAAATTAATACTTTTTTTTAACTGCTCCACACAAATACCTGTAGAACCGTTTTTTATGTCTGGAAAGGGGGGCTGTCTATGTTTTTACATTCTTTCCATACAGATTGGCGTTAATTGGACTTTGTGCAAAAATGAAATGTGGTTTAGTTTTATCTAATTTATTTTCAGACAGTTACTAAAATGCAAAGATACAATTTATTTTTGTAATACGCAAGTAAATAAATCAATATTTTCAACGTGATTTTCTCGTTCTTTTCGTTTTTCCCGCCAGTGATTTTTGCTCAAAACTAAATAAATTTTTTCCAAAATTGTTATCGCTATTTCTTTTTCGCAACGTAAAATGTTCAAAATTTCAGAAAAACTGTTTTTCGTGGTCTGCAATGTTTTTTGGTAACTCAAAATGCTATCGTTTATCCCCTGTTTAGACAATGTGCTTTGTACTTGATTTATGGTTTGCAGATTCACAATATTGGTAACAAAGAGATTAAAATACAGTAAAAACTTTGTTTTGTCTCGGGTTTTACGTCCTCTTCTTTTTTCTTCTTTCTCCCTGCGACGCAGCCGTTCCTGATAAATTTGAGGTGGAACAGGACCAATGACAAGTCGTACCGGTACTTTCCCCTTGCTGCCGATAAAGACTTGCTTTTCAAATATTCCAATTCCGTTTTTGGACATAAAAGAGTAGATATCTTTAAAATCAATCTCAACCCCATTTTCATCGTAAACCGGCACATTGGAAGGAAGCCTTGACAGAAAAAAGACTTCTTTTTCATCGATTTTCTGCAATACAGGAGTTGAAAAATAGCCTGAATCGCGTAGTATCAAATCATTTTTGCAAATATTTTCAACTGTTTCTTTGGCGTCTTGCCGGTCATTGCGCACGGCTTCGGTTATAGTTAAATCAAGGAATTTGCCCGTTTTCAAATCAAATTCATATTGAATACTAATGCCCGCTTCTGAGACAGAACCGCTGCCACCGCTGCCTTGATAATGTTCCTTCAAATTGCTCGGAACATTAAATTTAGTGGAATCTTTTATACGAACATGCTTGAAGTCCGAGAGAAAATCCTCGCGATAAAGCACTGTCAAAAATTGCTCACTTATCAAACGGACTAACACTCGCTTGATAAAATTTACTGCTCTTTCGGAAAAACGCTCATCCAACGACTGCTTGCGCATTTCTATACCATATTTGCTTTCCAAACAGGAAACCAAAGACTCCAAACTGCAGTTATGAGACAACGATACGGCATAAAACAGCAAATCAAAGAACACATCAGCCGTCAATTTGGACGACCGTTGGCTAAAGCCTGTTTCGACTGCCGGATATTGAAGTTCCCGGCTGCCTGATATTTTTTGTAACGATTCGACTTGTAACTGGATATCCAGCTCGGATAGAACAAGCCCGTTATATTACGTAAAAAAAATGAATTTTCATAACGCTGAAAATCAAACAGTTAAAAATTAGCCTGACGACTATGGGGTGTATGCCCGCCCGAACATTTGTGCCCCCCCCGCCTGCGTGAAACCGCCACCCCGTTAGCGGCAATCAGGGTGTGCCCTTGCGGCAAAAGACAAAGTAAAAATTCAGGATAATTTTATTAATGGAATTAATTTTATTTTTCGTTTT
>JAIRVY010000064.1 GCA_031253655.1 Bacteroidales bacterium | reverse complement strand
CTTTCTCACGATGTATTGCCAAGTCAAAATGTTCAAAATACTCATAATAAATACAGTATTCAAGATTATATCGAAATGTAAACGAATTCTTTATTAAATGATTTTTATGTTGATAAATCCTTCTACATAATTCGTTAGTTACTCCAATATAAAGAGTTGTTTTATTTTTGTTTGTGAGAATGTAAGCATAACCTCCTTTAGTCATCTTCAATTAATTTTGCGACAAATAAACATTTTTGTAAAACACCAAAATAAAAAATAACGCCTCAAACTAATTTTTAACCAAAAAAAGAGAAAAATTCAAAATGTTAAAATCAAAAATCTCTTTGGAAGGAAAACTCAAATTATTCCCAAACTAACTAACTACTTTACTCCGTCGCTCTTCTTGCGCATTGCCCGAAAAACCACATATCCAGCAAACAAAATGCACAAGACAAGAATACCGTAAGATATTTCGCTGCTGTAGCGCTTAATTACTTCTTGTTGTCCGTGCGCAAAATACCCCATCAGCGCGAGAATTGTATGCCAGATAAAAGCGCCTAAGGCAGTGTAGCCGATAAAAGGTCTCAATTTCATTTTTGCTAAACCGGCAGGTATCGATATCAAATGCCTGATACCTGGGATAAGTCTGCCTATAAAGGTAGAAATACTTCCGTTTTTTACAAAATAATTCTCTGCTTTTTGAATTTTATTAGCGTCTAACAGAAGCAGTTTTCCCACTTTGGTTTCCACAAACCAATATACAAAAGGACGGCCTAAGAGCAAAGCTAGATAGTAGTTTATGCAGGCGCCAAGTATGGCACCCAAAGTGGCAAATAAAATTACCAAAAAAATATTAAACCACTCGTGTTCAGTAACATATAATTTTTTGTGTGCAGGGCTACAAGCCTGATAGGCTGCCGGGGGTACAACAATTTCGGAAGGAAGCGGAATAAACGTGCTCTCAATCATCATATACAACGTCACAGTAAAATGGTTTAAATTCTGCAAATAAACATCAATTGTTTCTTGAAAAAAAGATTGTTTTACTTCTTGCTTCGGTATAGAATCTACGCTATTTTGCGAAGAAAGGGAAAAAGGAGAAAGGAGAAAAGCAGAACACAGAACGTAGAACGCAGAACGGAGTTTTTCATAAATTAATAATTAATAAATAAATCGCTGACCTTTATTCACAAGATTATCCGTTCATAAAGAGCAGAAACTCCTCGTTGTTTTTAGTTTTTTCCATTTTATCTTTAATAAACTCCATCGCTTCAATGGTATTCATATCAGCGAGGTGGTTTCTAAGAATCCACACGCGTTGCAGGGTTTCCTGGGGTTGAAGCAGGTCGTCTCTTCGTGTGCTGGAGGCAACAATATCCACCGCAGGATAGATTCTTTTGTTGGAAAGTCTTCTATCTAACTGCAATTCCATATTTCCGGTACCTTTAAACTCTTCAAATATAACTTCATCCATTCTTGACCCTGTTTCGGTAAGGGCAGTAGAGATGATAGTGAGCGAGCCACCGTTTTCGATATTTCTGGCGGCACCAAAGAAACGTTTTGGTTTTTGCAGGGCATTGGCTTCCACCCCCCCTGAGAGTACTTTACCTGAAGCAGGAGCCATTGTGTTGAATGCGCGTGCCAAACGAGTGATGGAATCCAGCAAAATACACACATCGTGCCCACATTCTACCAAACGTTTTGCTTTTTCCAAAATAATATTGGCTATTTTCACGTGTCGTTCTGCGGGTTCGTCAAAAGTGGAAGATATTACTTCGGCTCTTACACTGCGTTGCATATCGGTAACTTCCTCGGGACGTTCATCTATCAGCAAAATAATCAAATAAATTTCGGGGTGATTGGCAGAGATGGCATTTGCTATTTCTTTAAGTAATACGGTTTTACCTGTTTTTGGCTGGGCAACTATCAATCCGCGTTGTCCTTTTCCGATGGGGGAGAAAAGGTCGATTACTCTTGTGCAAATGTTGGATCCATGGTGCCCCGTGAGGTTAATTTTTTGATCGGGAAACATCGGGGTAAGGTAGTCGAAAGGTACCCTGTCGCGAATATCTTCGGGAAATTTACCGTTAATACGCTCCACTTTTGTAAGCGGGAAGAATTTCTCGCCACTTTTGGGCGGGCGAATCAAACCTTGCACCGTGTCCCCGTTTTTCAATCCAAAAAACTTGATTTGCGACATAGAGACATACACATCATCGGGGGAAGGGAGATAGTTGTAGTCGGAAGAACGCAAGAATCCGCACTGTTCGTTAGTAATTTCCAATACGCCTTCAGTTTGAACATTTCCCTCAAATTCGGAGTTAACTATTAAATTCCACCATTCATCCTGTTGATTTTGTCCCTCCTCTTTTTTCTTATGAAGCGTAAGTGGCAGTTCTTCTGCAACAACTTCTGAGGTATCTTCCAATTGAAATTCTAAAGCAGGGGTAGCGTCATTTTCTTCATTTATCGGAATATTTTCCCCAATTGTTACTGTCAACTCTTCTTCCACTTCCTCCACAACAGACTCATCGTCTAAGAATGCATCATCATTCATTATCAAATCGGTAACAGATTCATCCGGAATAGAGAAAGTAACTAAGGGGATTTTTACCGGGTCTTTTGCTTTCTTTTTTCTTCCTCTTTTCTTTTGAGCATTTGGAACGGCGCCGTTTGTAATTTTAGTTTCGTTGGAAGTGGCTAAGGGAGTTTTTTCTACGAAAGAAATACGTTTGCGTTTAGGTTTACCTTCTTCAGGATTTTCCATAAAAATAAATTATTGTGGAACAAATAGAGTATGAAATTTTTTGTAAGTACCTAAAATATAACCTTATTTTAGGTAAAATTGTGCCGCGAAAATATATTTTTTTTCATAGTAAACGAAAAAGAATGATTTTATAAAAAATTTATCTTTGCCGACCAAAAAAAACGAAACGTTTTTTTAAGAATTAATAATTCTGAATTAAGAGTTTTAAGTATAATAGTTCAAAAGTTAAGAGTTATGAGTTGCAAATTACAAGTTACAAGTTACAAGTTACAAGTTTCAAGTAATATGTTACTCGTTAATCGTTACTCGTTATTATTATTGCTTTTCTGCATTTCTACTCTTCTACCTTTTCAGTCCTTTGCAGGTGGTAAAACTGATGAATTTAAGGCAGATGAATACATTATTGACCATATTTTAGATAGTTATGGCTGGCATATAATCTCAATTAATCACAAAGAAATCTCCATTCCTCTCCCCATTATTTTATTTGATGGAGGGAAACTGACATGCTTTCTGTCTTCAAAGTTTCATCACGGAACGGAAGCCTACAAAGGGTATGCACTTGGTTTTACCGCAAATTCGAAAGGTAAAATTGTGAAATTGCAGGGTGAAGATGTGAACTATACTGGACTATTAGAGAATAATAAGGAGTATCTTTGGGCGAAAAGTTTTCTTGACCTTTCTTTTTCGAAAAATGTATGTTCTATTTTCATAAGTATCATTATCTTATGTTGGATGTTTCTTTTCATTGCCAAAGTTTACAGGCACAATCCGCACCGTGCACCAAAAGGGTTTCAAAATATGCTTGAAGTTGTTATTCTTTTTGTGAGAGATGAAATAGCCATCCCCTTAATTGGCACTCACAAGTATCAGAAATATTTGCCCTATTTGCTCACTTTGTTTTTCTTTATTTTAGTGAATAATTTATTAGGATTACTTCCGATTTTCCCGGGGGGTGCCAACGTTACGGGAAATATCACAGTAACAATGATTTTGGCACTACTCACCTTTTTGATAGTAACTTTTTCTTCCAATAAAAGTTACTGGGTACATATTTTTAACACACCCGGGGTGCCCTGGTGGCTTAAAGTTCCCGTTCCGCTAATGCCATTAATTGAATTAGTAGGCGTGTTAACAAAACCTTTCGTGTTAATGATCCGGCTTTTTGCAAACATAACAGCAGGGCATATTATTATTCTTGGTTTTCTCGGGCTAATTTTTATCTTTGGAAGTATGAAACCCGCGTTGGGATTTATTGCATCGCCGGTTTCGATTTTTTTCTATCTGTTTATGGGCTTGCTGGAACTCTTAGTAGCCTTTATTCAGGCATTTATATTTACACTTCTCACCGCACTCTACATTGGAATGGCCATTGAAGAAGAACACGTTTAGACAGCTATTAATTATTAAATTAAACTATTTATCTCACATCCCAATTCTCAATTCACATTTCTCAAATCTAAAGCCTTAAATCATAAATCTTAAATCTCAATATTATGACAACATTAACGTTATTACAAGTTGCCGCTGTTGCAGGTGCTGCAATTGGAAAAATGGGTGCCGGTATCGGTGCAGGTATCGCTGCCATTGGAGCAGGTATCGGAATCGGACAAATTGGTAAAAGTGCCGCCGAGTCGGTAGCACGTCAACCGGAAGCCTCTGGTGATATCAGAACTTTTATGATTCTAACCGCCGCTTTCGTAGAGGGAGTTGCCTTGCTCGCCATAGTGGTGTGTTTGCTCATTGCCGTAATGTAATTGTGAAAAAGGTATTATTTACTATATTGGTATTCCTTTTGGGAATGTCTGTTGCTTTTTATTTTGTTAAAAAACAACGCACTACCTCTAATTCTTACGATAAATTAAGAGATTTAATCTATTATATTGACCTCTATTATGTAGATTCGGTTAACCACCAACAGCTTTCGGAGGACGTCATCCTTGGGATATTGGAAAAATTAGACCCCCATTCTACCTATTCCAATGCAGAGGATAATAAAACACAAACCGAACAGTTGGAAGGTACATTTGAAGGAATTGGTATTCAATTCAATATTATGAACGATACCATTATGGTAGTGGCAGCATTGGCAGGAGGTCCCTCCGAAAGAACCGGTATAAAAGCAGGAGATCGTATTATTTTTGTAGATAAGGAAAAAGTAGCCGCTACCGGTGTTACTACCGAGCAGGTATTAAAAAAGTTAAGAGGAAAGAAAGGTACGCTCGTAACAATCGGAATCTTAAGACCGGAACACAATGAGATTTTCGAATTTGAAATTGTTAGAGATATTATCCCTACTAACTCAGTGCCTTCAGCCTATATGATAAACAAACATACCGGATATATTAAGATTGACCAGTTTGGCGGACAAACAGCAGATGAATTTTCTGAAGCGCTTATTAGTCTTTTAAACAATGGAATGCACAAGTTGGTTTTGGATTTACGCGGGAACTCCGGTGGGTACTTAGATGCAGCACTGAAAATAACCGACCAGTTCCTACAAAAAAACGATATAATACTTTCTGTTAAAGGGTTACATTCTAAATCAGAAAAATTTCAAGCCACAGGAAAAGGAATTTTCCAAAATGGAGAACTGATAGTGCTTATTGACGAGTTTAGCGCATCTTCCAGTGAGATTGTTGCGGGTGCCATTCAGGACAACGACCGCGGTAAAATTATAGGAAGACGCTCGTTCGGGAAAGGGTTGGTGCAACGTCCATTCGATTTTCCGGACGGCTCGCAAGTGCGTTTAACCGTTTCCAGATATTATACTCCAAGCGGACGTTGCATTCAAAGGGATTACCATAACGGAACCTCCGCCTATTACGATGACCTAATTAAACGACTTATTGGTGACCAAGACACTCTATCCGTTAAGAAAAACCCAATTTCCGTTGTTGAATATAAAACAAAATTGGGAAGAACCGTCTATGGCGGCGGAGGCATTACCCCCGATATTATTGTACCTTACGAAAAACTAATCCATTCGAATGCCTATTATAAGGCACTTAATAATTCTGCGTTCATTCAATTTGCCTTTAATTATGCGAACCAAAACAAGGCAACACTTACTCACAACTACCCATCTGCAGCGAGTTTTATTAAGAAGATGAAAGTATCGGAAACAATTTTATACAGCTATTTAAAATTCTATGCCCAAAAGAGCTCTCGTGAAATTCCAACTCTTAACTCGGGAGAAAAGGAAGAACTTAGCACTTGGTTAAAGGCGCTTATCGGAAGGAATTTGTATCAGGATGCCGGTTTTTATCCTGTGATTAACACGATGGATGAGGTGATAGGGGTTGCTTTAAATCATTAATTTAGAAATAATTAACGAGATTCTAATTAAAATTTGTGTTCAATATTGAACTCTCCTTTGCTTTGGTAGAGGTGGGTGGGATATTTGCCACTGTAACAGGCAAGGCACAGATCGGGTCTGTTTGCGGCTTTAAGCAGATACTCTTCGGGGAGGTAGAAAAGCGAGTCGGCTTCTATCATTTTTCTCACTCCTTCCACATCAAATTGTGCACTGATTAATTCATCGTAGGTGGAGGTGTCAACACCGTAGAAACAGGGGTGGTGCATAGGGGGGCAGCAAATACGCACGTGCACTTCCTTAGCACCGGCTTCTTTCAACATTCTCACAATGTGTTTGCTTGTTGTTCCGCGCACAATGGAATCGTCCAACAAAACTACTCTTTTTCCGGTAATGAGCGACCGTACAGGGCTTAATTTCAGCCGCACGCCTTTTTCTCTAAGTTCCTGGGAGGGTTGAATAAAAGTTCGTCCTATATATTTATTTTTAATCAATCCTATCTCGTAGGGTATTCCGCTCTCTTCGGCATAGCCGATGGCACCTGATATGGAGGAATCGGGGACACCAATTACCAAATCGGCTTCAACGGGCGCTAAACGGGCTAAATATTTACCGCTGTTTTTACGAAATGTGTGTACATTAATGCCTTCAATTTCGCTGTCGGGGCGGGCAAAATAAACTAATTCCATAGCGCACATTTTATAGGAATACTCACCAGCGAATAAAATGGTCTTTGGATCTTTATCTTTTTCAAAGATAACCATTTCCCCAGGTTCTACATCTCTTAGAAAAGTGGCACCTACTGCTTCAAAGGCGCAGGTTTCGCTCGAAACAATATATCCGCCGTTTATTTTTCCGATGGAGACAGGACGTAGTCCGTTTTTATCTCGGCACACATATAGTTTATCTTTGGTAAGAATAAGGAAAGCATACGCGCCTTCAATCATTGTCAGGGCTTCTTCAATAGCATCTATTCTATCTTTTCGGCGGTTCATTTTCATCAAATGCGCCAAAATTTCCGTATCGGAGGAGGTATGAAAAATACTGCCCTGCGCCTCTAAT
The DNA here is from genome assembly GCA_031253655.1 of Bacteroidales bacterium. Taxonomy (GTDB): domain Bacteria; phylum Bacteroidota; class Bacteroidia; order Bacteroidales; family WCHB1-69; genus WRNX01. The sequence goes on along the minus strand of JAIRVY010000064.1, from coordinate 37,115 downwards.
GCCATTCTCAGTTGACGGGAATTAACAAGGTTTCCGTTGTGCGCCATCGAGAAATCGCCGGTATGATGTTTAAAAAGAAAAGGTTGCACATTATCCAATCCGCCCATATTTCCGGAAGAGTAGCGTACGTGTCCAATGGCACAATCTCCTTTCAATTTGGATAGTTTTTTTTTATTAAAAATTTCGATAACCAATCCTTCGCCGCGTTCGCGGTGAAAATCAGTGCTATCGGTAGTGCAAATTCCGCACCCCTCTTGCCCTCGATGTTGCAGTGCATGTAGACCGTAGTATATTAATTCTGCTGCATTCTTACATCCAAAAACTCCAATTACACCCATATTAAAAATATTGTTAGTGGTTAATTAGCCACATTTTGAGTAGGAACACGCCACACATGTCAGGCATCCTTCTTTAAATTCCATTGTATCTATTTCCTCACACTTGGGACACTTTTGCCCTTTTGCTTTAGTTCCGTCTGAAATAAATTTTTTCAGTGCTCGAATTACGCCGTTTTTCCAAGAGTTAATGGTTTCTTCTCTAAAATTAAGACTTTCAATTATGTTCACCACATTTTCAACAGGAATTTCATGTCGAAGCAGTGCGGAAATCATTTTGGCGTAGTTCCAAAATTCGGGGTTAAAGCAGCGCGACAGTCCGCGGAGAATTACTTCATAACCATCCGCATCATAATACATAAAGTCGTACTGTTTTTTTCCATCCTCCAATCTGTTTTTGATAATAAATCCGGTGTTTATGGTTTTGGGTAGCGGGAAGCGATCGTTTTCTGCTTTTCCGGTAAATATTTCATAAGGTCTTCCGTCTTTTTCCCCGATGAACGCCACCCAATCTTCGTTGTCGTTTTTAAATCGCACAATTTCCGCTTTTAATTCCTTTGGACGTTTAAGGTTTTGCGTTTCAATATTTTGTTGCGCCGGTTTTTTCTTGTCTTTTTCATTCTCGCCGGTCAACACGCCGCTTCGTGAGCCTTCTCTGTAAACAGTCAATCCTTTACAACCCGATTCCCAAGCTTTCACATAGAGGGCGGCTACAGTATCCTGCGTAGTATCTTCCGGAAGATTGATAGTTACGGAGATGGAGTGGTCCACCCATTTTTGCACGTTACCTTGCAGTTCAACTTTTTTCAGATAGTCGGTGTCGGCTGCTGTGGACTTATAATAAGGTGATTTTTCAAAAATGGCTTTTACCTCTTCATTGCTCATTTTAAAGAGTTCCTCTTTTGAAATTCCTAAGATCTCGGCATACACAAAGAATTTTGGGTGAAAAACGTGATATTCTTCCCAGAAGTCGCCGTTTTGGTCGCGGATAGTTTCCCGATTATTTAGGTCGTTGGGGTTAACCTTTCTTTTTCTGTTATAGACTACTTTAAAGGCGGGTTCAATGCCGGAAGTAGTTTGTGTGCAAATACTTACGCTTCCTGTCGGAGCAATAGTAAGCAAGGCAATATTTCTTCTTCCAAAGCGAATCATATCTTCATAGAGTTTTTCGTCGGCATCTTTAAGTCTTAAAATGAACGGGTTAACTGCTTCCTTGATGCTGCTGTACACGGGGAACGCCCCTCTTTCTCTAGCCATGGTAACCGATGAGCGATAGGCGGCTAATGCTAATTGTTTGTGCACTTCGGTTGAAAAAGCAATTCCGTGGTCGGATCCATAGCGGATATTTAGCGCTGCAAGCATATCTCCTTCGGCGGTGATACCTAATCCTGTGCGGCGTCCTTTAAGGGTTTGGCTTTTAATTTTAGTCCAAAGTTCCATTTCAACACGTTTTACATCGTCTGATTCGGGGTCGCTGGCAATTTTTCTCATGATTTGCTCAATTTTTTCAATTTCTAAATCAACGATGTCGTCCATGAGACGTTGTGCATATTGAACATGTTCTTTAAAGAGTGTCATATCGAAGGTGGCGTTTTCTGTAAACGGATGATTTACATAGCTATACAAATTTAGTGCGATAAGTCGGCAACTGTCGTAGGGACAGAGTGGAATTTCGCCGCAGGGATTGGTTGACACGGTTTTAAATCCTTTATCTTCGTAGCAATCCGGCACGGCTTCTCTTCGGATAGTATCCCAGAACAATACGCCGGGTTCTGCCGATTTCCAAGCGTTGTGAATAATTTTGTCCCAAATTTTTCTGGCATCAACGGTTTGCGTTATTTTCGGGTTTACAGCATCAATGGGATATTTTTGAGTATATGGTTTCCCTGATTTTACTGCTTCCATAAATTCGTGGTCGATTTTCACGGAAACATTTGCGCCGGTAATTTTTCCTTCGGTTAGTTTGGCATCAATAAAGTGCTCTGCATCTGGATGTTTAACTGAAATGGAGAGCATCAGGGCGCCGCGACGGCCATCTTGTGCAACTTCGCGGGTAGAATTTGAGTATCTTTCCATAAAGGGCACTACGCCGGTGGAAGTGATGGCGCAGTTTTTCACGTGACTTCCGGAAGGGCGTATATGTGATAAGTCGTGCCCCACGCCACCTCTTCTTTTCATCAGTTGTACTTGTTCTTCGTCCATCTTCATAATTCCCCCGTAGGAATCGGAGCGGTGGTTGTTTCCAATTACAAAACAATTTGACAAAGAAGCGATTTGAAAGTTATTTCCAATTCCAGCCATGGGGCTTCCCTGAGGGATGATATATTTAAAATTTCTTAGCAGTTCATATATTTTTTCTTCGGGGAGCGGGTTGGCGTATTTTCTTTCAATTCTTGCGAATTCGCGTGAAATCCGGCGGTGCATTTCATCGGGGTTTCTTTCTAATAGTTCTCCTTTGCTGTTTTTCAGCGAGTATTTATCAATCCACACCCCTGCCGCAAGTTCATCTCCATCAAAATATTCTACAACATCATCGAATATCTCTTTTTTGTTGTAAGTTTTCATCTCAATATCAACAATTCCAGCGTTTTCCAACTGGTCTAATTTGGAAATACCTATAAGATGTGCGGTAAGTGTTTCCAAATTCTCTCCCCTTCTTTCCAAAATATTGTCAATCTGTGTAAAGGTGGTTGTCTCCGGTTTTTCTTTAACTAAAACTGACTGCTCTTCAATCTCTAAAAATGAAATCTCGTTACTCATAATCCTAATTTTTTCAATATCAACAAACTAATTTTTTAAAAAAAATGACTTTATATGCTTTTTTTGGAAAACAGATTAGGAGTTTGTTTGAAAATCTTGAAAATCAAGTAGTTAAAATTATCGCATTGGAGTCACAAACTTCGGCTAAAATATATTTCGCTATGGATTTCTTTTCTATATTTCGTTAAAAAGATTAACAAAATAAGGTTGATAATTTTTCCATTTGAATATAAGGAAATTATCTTTTTAAAAAAAAAAAAATGCTTAAAAATGTTATTATTTATACCACTAAAACCATTACCTTGCACATATTTTGTTTGTGTGGATTTTGTGGAGGGGAAGTTGTATTAGGAAAGTGGTGAAGTGATGAGGTCTTGTACAATACAAAAAAGGCTTCCAAATCCGGAAGCCCTTTTTGTAAGTGTTTTGAAAAAACTAATCAGTTACTTCTTCTTCAGTGGCAGCTTCTTTTTTGTTGCATTTTGCTTTGTGTTCCAAAATTTGATCTAATAAAGCTTTTTGTTCTTCTAAAGGAAGGTTATCAAACTCTTCCCATTTAGTTTTAATTTCAGCACATTTTGCAGCTTTTTCGGCACATTTAGCAGCTTTTCCGGGGCATGCGTCTTCAGCAACTTCTTCCCCCTCTGTTTTGGTGCATTTTGATTCGCATTTGGCTTTACACTCATCTAGGTAAGCTTTCATTTCGGCTACAAGTGCAATTTGACCCTCTTCGTCTAAATCAGCAAAAGTATCCCATTTCGCTAAAATTTCAGTGCAGCAAGTTTCTTCAACTTGTTCAATTTGTTGTTTTTTGTTTCCGCAAGAAACAAAGATTAGGCATACAACTGCCAATAAAATCATAAATTTTTTCATAATAATAATTTTTTTTATGTGAATAATATGAATTAAAAAATTGTTCAAATTAGCACCGCGAAAATATAAAATATTATATACAAATGTTTATTATTAGTTATTTTAACAAAAAAATCGTAGTATTAATTTTTTAAATTGCTTATTGTGAATATATTAAGTTAAATAACTTGATGCATTCGGCACACTGTTTCACATCGTGTACCCGTAAAATATTGGCACCCTGAAAAAGAGAAAACAAATTCAGTGCAACCGTTCCGCATAAAGTTTCTGAAGAGGTTACACCTAATACTTTTTGTATCATCGATTTTCTTGAAATTCCGACTAACACCGGATAGTTAATCATTGAGAAAGTTTTAAGCTGACGTAATAGATAGTAATTTTGTTCTAAAGTTTTTCCAAATCCAAAACCAGGGTCAATGATAATATCTTTAACACCGCTTGAAATCAGTTTTTCAATATTATCTCCAAAAAAGGAAAGAATATTAGGAATCAATTCTTTTGTTTGCAGCGGATTGTTATGGTTATTATGGGTTAAAACGTATGGAATATTATTTTTTCCAATCACGTGAAACATACTCTCATCTGCTCCGCCAGTAACATCGTTTATCATTGCAGCCCCTTCCTTGATTGCCATATCTGCTACCTTCGACCTAAAGGTATCTACAGAAATATGCACCTCCGGGAAATGCGAAACTATAAGTTTTAGATATTTATATACAGTTTCAAACTCTTGATTTTCACTAATTCCAATTGCATTTGGTTTAGTAGAAACTGCACCCAAATCTACAATCGTGGCCCCCTCTTCTAAAATTTGCTCCACACGCTTCAAAGCAGCAGTTTCTGACAAATATTTTCCACCGTCAAAAAAGGAATCCTCAGTAATGTTGAGGATTCCCATAATTATCGGAGTATCTAAAGAGAGGAGTTGTTGTTTGAGACAGAGGGAAAACATTATTAGTTTATAGGTTAATAAGTTTTAACGTTTTTAACTGCAAATTATGAATTGCTATTCACTAATCACTATTCGCAATACTTATTCACTATTTCGCTTTAATATTCGGACCGCAGTCATTCACAATCATACGATACCAATAATCTGGATATTTTGGTTGTTCAGGAAATACTACTTGTGGCTTTTCATTTCCGTTGGTAATAAATTTGCCGTTTTCCTCTTTTTTTATATTTCCGTCGTGGTATTTTACTAAAAGATATTCAAAGAGTTTATTCCATTCATTTACAACATCATGTGAGCGTTGATATGAAAAATTGTTAAGTTGGTCAACCGCTTTTCGAGGGTCTGTATTGAATAGATTAACAATATAGGGGGTCATTTTGTTGATTTCATCAATACTTTTGTTTTCCCAAAGATATTGTTTTTCGATAACATGTTTAATCATAGCGTTATACCTTGTATACACATAGTTACTTACCTTTGTAAAAGTCCAAAAGGCTGCTGTTGTGGAGTATTCTATCATTGAGCCATTTCCTTCTTTAAAGGGTTCCGGAATTGACGTAATACAGCAGAACATCGGCACGTAACAACAACTTGCTGCGTCATCCACGCCAAACCATAAGATGCCACCAAAACCGTCAGGGTATTGACTGCGGGCTTGTCCGATGAACGAGAATCCTGTTTGTTGGGTCGCCGTGGCGCGTTCGTGAATGTATTTTTCGTCATCAACGCTCCAACTCATCGGGCGCCATCTGTAAGGCCATTCATACGGACCTGCGCCCAAATCTTTGGTCATATCCATAGAAGTGCCTTCGTAGTGGTCGCGCATTAGTTGCATCACATTGCGAAGGTCAACTTTTTCTTTTGGTAATATCCACAACGGCATACGGTTTGTCAGATCTTCGCCGCGAGCATAACTTTCGTAGGGAAGCATCTCCTCTTTGTTTAATCTTAGGAATCCTGCCCAAACGCGTGCTTCGCAGTAGCGTGCAGCGCCAAAATCCATCGGCGCATAAATATCGCTGAAACTAAACTGCGCATCAGAGACATCCTTTGGATATAATCCTTTTAGCCTTGCAAAAGAGATAATATCCCAGGAATAGATGGTGGTTACCTCCGGGTTGTACAATTTATCGAACTGCCTGTTGGTAATCGATATTTTTCCGTCTGCTAAGGGGAAAGTTTGTACGCGCGCCTGATTTGCGTGTCCGCTCACATAACCGTCGGGAATAAGTCTTGCTACCCACACAGCACCTTTTGTCCAGCCTTTTACAGGTTTTCCTTTGGCATCCAGCATTTGCTCTCCTTTTCCTATCATCTCAAAAATCCATGCTTCATGTTTATCAATAATTGAAAAAGATTCGCCCGAACTGCAATACCCGTGGGCATCTAATAATTCGCTTATGCATTTAATAGCTTCGCGGGCACTTTTTACTCGTTGTAAAGTGATGTAAATCAAAGAACCATAATCCATAATTCCATTGGGATTTTTCAAAGTATCAAGTCCTCCGAAGGTAGTTTCTGCAATACAAACTTGAAACTCGTTCATATTTCCTACTACATTATAGGTTTGGGTAACTTGGGGTATTTGTCCCATTTTTTTCCCGGAATCCCACTCAATTACATCCATCATGGTGCCGGCGGGATAAGTAGCTGCAGACCAATGATACAGCTCGCCATACAGAGTATGAGAATCTGCTGAATAGGAAACCATTACGGAGCCATCCTTACTGGCACCCTTGGTTACAATAAAATTCGTACATGCAAAAGTTGGCAAAAAAGCTGCGAATAACAACATAAATACCGCGGAAAGAATTAATTTTTTCATAAGATAAATTTTTAATAATTGATGTTTTTATTTTCAAAAGAGGGCAAAAGTAGAAAAAAATAAATATTCTTGTATTTTTGCTCTGATAAAAATTAATTCCCATTGCCAGCATATCATAGTCTGTTTTCAAGAGTAAAAAATTATAAATCAAGATTTTGTGCAATATTTTTGAGCAATCTTGCAGCGGTTATTTTTTCTATTCTTCTGCTTTTTTTATTAGAACCCCTGTTCATATTACTTTTTGGAAAAGATTTATCAGAATTATCTCTCTTAAATAAATTTTTTATTACAAATCTCTCAAAAATAGTTGACATTCAAATATTAGCTATCTCATTGTCGGTTATGGTCGTTATTGTAATAATGTTTCTTGTTTTGAAGAATTTGTTTACTGTGCTCTCATCTTGGCTCATGGCAACAATTAAAGGGAGATTTATTCAAACGCTTCGAAATGAAGTGTATGAAAGAATTACAATCTTGCCACTTTCTTATTTTTCGCAACGCAAGCGTGGAGATATTATTTCCAGAGCTGTGAATGACGTGCAGGAATTGGAAAATACACTACTGAGATCTTTGCAGCAATTTCTTACAGAGCCAATTGCAGTGATAATTTATCTTGTTACATTATTCTTTATTGATTATCAGTTAACCATTTTCACTTTGTTTTTGCTTCCCGTGGCTGGATTTTTTATTTCGTTAGTTTCGCGAAAACTAAAGAAAAAGGCAGTGGCATCGAAAGAGGGTTTGGGAGATATGTTTGCACATGTTGAGGAGTCATTATCAGGACTAAGAATCATAAAAGGTTTAAACGCACAACAACATGCTGCAAATATTTTTGATAAGGAAAATAAAAAATACTCAAAGTTATACAAACACATATTGTGGCATATTGACATGGCTTCCCCGTTGAGTGAAGTGTTAGGAGTTGCCGTGGTGATGACAATATTAGTGTTTGGCGGTTTGCAAGTGTTTAATGGAACAAGTTCTTTGTCAGCGTCACTTTTTATAGTCTATCTCGCGCTTGTTTCTCAAATTATTAACCCTGCAAAAAATATAGCTACCGCTTTTGCCAACTACAAAAGAGGTATGGCGGTACTGGAACGAGTGGAAGAGATTTTTCACGCAGATGAAAAAATTGTACAAGTTGAAAATGCAATACCTGTTAACGATTTCAAACATCAAATTGAGTATAAAAATGTTTCCTTTTCTTACCTAGATGGGGTAAAAGTGATTGATAATATGTCTTTTACCATAACAAAAGGGGAAATATGTGCTATTGTTGGTGCATCGGGCTCAGGAAAAAGCACGTTGATAGACCTGCTGCCCAGATTTTACGAGGTATCTTCCGGCGAAATATTAATTGATGGAATAAATGTAAAAAATTATGTGATTGATGATTTAAGAGGACTTTTTGCATTGGTTACTCAGGATATTGTGTTGTTTAATGATACTATTCATAATAATATTGTATATGGGTTGCAAAATGTGCCTGCTGAAAAAATGAGAGAGGCAGTAAAGGCGGCACAAGCCTTGGAATTTATAGAGGCACTTCCCCAACAGTTTGATACGGTTTTGAGTGACAGAGGATTGTCGCTTTCGGGTGGGCAACGGCAGCGGCTAAGTATAGCACGTGCCATCTTGCGAAACGCCCCTATATTGATTTTAGATGAAGCTACCAGCGCATTAGACCTGGAATCAGGCAAAAAAGTATTGGCTGCTGTTACTGAACTCATGAAAGATAAAACAGTTATCATCATTACTCACCGATTATCTTCAATAAAAGAGGTGAGCCAAATCATTGAAATTTAACATTATATATTTAACATTTAATATTTATATCGATGTTTTTAGAAACCAAAGCCAACCGGTCGAATAAAAGAGGATGGATAGAAGTAATCTGCGGATCAATGTTTTCCGGAAAAACGGAGGAGTTACTGCGAAGGATCAAGCGCGCACAGTTTGCCAAACAAAAGATAGAACTTTTTAAACCCGCGATGGATACGCGCTATGCGGAAAATGAGATGGTGTCGCACGATGCCTCTGCAATGCCCTCTACTCCCGTTCACAACGCCTCAGAAATACTACTCTATGTTTCAATGGAAACCGTTGAAGTAGTGGGAATTGACGAAATTCAGTTTTTCGACCAGGGAATTGTGGAAGTGTGCAATAAATTGGCAAATGCTGGAATAAGAGTCATCGTGGCTGGTTTGGATATGGATTATTTAGGCAATCCTTTCGGTCCGATGCCCAAACTAATGGCAATCGCCGAATATTCTTCCAAGGTTCACGCCATTTGCACCCGTTGCGGAGACCTTGCCCACTATTCGCATAGAATAGTTGCCGGCGACAAACAAGTGCTTCTGGGAGAAAAAGATGCCTACGAACCAATATGCAGACACTGTTTTGTGCAGTTACGAATTAATAATTAGAAATTATGAGAATACACTACACCCTTATTTTCGAAATTCTCCTTAGTACCAATAGTTCAAAAAATAAATACAGTAAACTCTTATTTTCAAAAGCACACTGAGTATCAATAAATAATAAACCAAATAAAAAAATATAATCAAATGAAAAAAATTCTTAAAATCTTTATGTTTATCGTTTTCGGTATTGTTTTGATAGGAACCTTTGTTTTTTTGTGGAATAAATCACGAACCAAAGAGATTAAATATGAAACCGTTATGCCTGAAATCAAAACCATTGAGAAAAAAACTATCATTACGGGAGTGGTAGAGCCCAGAAATGAAGTTGCCATCAAACCACAAATTTCAGGAATCATTGTAGAAGTTTATAAAGAAGCCGGGCAACTGATAAAAAGTGGAGATATTATTGCAAAAGTGAAAGTAATACCGGATATTGCCCAGCTAAACAGCGCGGAATCACATTTAAAAACCTCGGAAATTAATTTAGAACAGGCACATAACAATTTCGACAGGGTGGAAAGGTTGTTTCAGTCGGGGGTTGCTTCCAAAGAGAGCTTTGAACAGGCACAAACTCAGTTAAAAACTGCTAAAGAAGGTTTTAACAGTGCGCAGGAAAATCTACAAATTATTAAGGAAGGTATCTCAAAAAACACCGAACAGTATAGCAATACCTTAGTAAAATCTACAGTTTCGGGAATGATTTTGGATGTTCCGGTAAAAGTAGGAAATTCTGTAATTCAGGCAAATACGTTTAATGATGGCACCACTATCGCCACCATTGCCAATATGAACGACCTGATTTTTGTGGGAAAAGTGGATGAAACCGAAGTGGGTAGAATTAGTGTCGGCAATCAAGTAAAACTAATCATCGGTGCTATTCAGGATGGAGATTTTGAAGCGAAATTGGAATATATCTCCCCCAAGGGAACGATGGAGAGCGGCGCTACGTTGTTTCAGGTGAAAGCAGCTGTAACGAAAAACAAGGAGGGTAGTTTTATCCGATCGGGGTATAGTGCTAATGGTGAGATTGTTACAGAAAAAGCAGAAGAAGTGTTGGCTGTTCCCGAATTTGTGTTGGAGTTTGCTACCGACTCAGCATTTGTTTATATTGAAAACCCTGCTAAAGAAGAAAAGGAAAAATATATCAAAACACAAGTTAAAATTGGACTTTCCGACGGTTTTTTTGTGGAAATTAAAGAGGGAATAACTGCCGAGACACACTTACGGGGTAAAGTTGCAGATGAAAAAGCGAAGAAACAAGACAAAATAAAATGAATCTGAGGAAAAAATTATATTCTATTCAACAGTCTTTTCTAAATAGAGATATTTTTTTATCTGATAAACTTCGTTAGTTCATCTTTCGATGACTGGTACAGAAAAACATTGTTTACCAAATAGTAAAGATTTTTATCGCTACAATAATGATAAGCATATTTAGCGTAATCTAATTTGGTTGACTCGAACGAAAAGGTGTTGCACACCTGTATAATTTGTTCAACACAAATAGGACCACTCACGGTCATATTCTTAGCAAACTGCAATTTACCAGATTCAAAAGATTCTTTACGCAACGAGTTCATAGCGATATTAAATTCAGCGGCATTTCTACAGATGGAGTGCGCTGTTACGCTGCTCGGTGCCGGTGGACGTTGTTTTCCGGGTCTTGGCGGAGGATTAGAAGGTGATACCTGAGGCGAATTATTTCCTCCGTGGTGCCCGCCTGTATTGGACTGGTAATAACTCTGATAAGATCTTCCCTGATTTCCGCTGCTTCCTTGCCAATAATTGCCCGGATTACCAAATCCGGGATACAAATATTGGTAATAATCATTGTAATAGTGGTAATTTGGTTGAATAATATTCTGTATCAGGGCAGGTCGAATGTTTGCCTGCTGTCGGGTAATCACATATCCATTATTTCGGAAAGAAACCACATAACTGTCGCCACTGACGTGATTGGTAATTGAAACGAGTTGTCCAATGCAATTGGCATTTGCATTATCCATTTCAATGCGCAATTTATACTCTTTAAAATTCATACCTTGAACTTTAATAGAATGAACCGAGTACTCGTTTTGCAAAACATCATCAATAAAGAGCCAAAAACGCTGATTGTTGGATGATGAGACAAGTAAAGAGCCGTGTTGGGCAAAACTTGAAAAAAAGCAGAAGGCAGAAAGCAGAATGCTGTAAAAGATTTTTAATTTCATAACTATTTAAGTTTTATTTATTAACTACTGCAAAAATAGTCTTTTTTTTTACAAAAAAACTATTTTCACAACACTTTTTCTATCATTTTCTGGACTTTTTCTTTTAACTCCTGCACATTTTCCTTTTGATTGGGATAAACTGTGGGCAAAAATTCAACAAGAATTCGTGTAAAGGGTCGGGGAATACGTTTAAATTTAAAGGCTGCACGCTCCGCACCCGAAATAGCAATAGGAACCATAGGAATATTCAATTCCGAGCTTAATATGGCAAACATATCCTTAAATTCTTTCATCACACTATCTTTAGAACGTGTTCCTTCCGGAAAAATAATCACGTTTTTCCCTTTCCGCAACACTTCACTCATTTGCAAAATAGATTCTCGAAGGCTGTCGTTGATATTCATCAGAATAATATTGTTTCTTGGTGCCATAAAACGCGAAAAAAGTGATTTAAAATGTTTGTCTTTGGCAAAAAAGAAACTCTCTTTCACTCTCTTCCACGGTAATTTGGAAGTAATAAAAGCGCCGTCCAGTCCACTTCTGTGGTTTGCCACAAATATTACAGGCTCATTCGGAATATGCTCTCTCCCCTTTCCTTTTAAAAGAAAATAACAATGAAAAACGAGTTTAACAATATTTGCCGTAAACCAGTGAATAAAACCTGAATGGGGCAGTTTTAAAGAGGATTTTTCTGTTTGTAAAATCTCTTTCCACGAAATTTGGTTCTCGTTATAGGTCGTTGTCTCTTTCTCTATGTAATCACTTAGTTTTTCCAAGCTGCATAGTTCATCCATCTGTTGCGCTTTGAGTGGAATAGAAAAAGCATTTTCGATAAAAGAAAGTACCGACAATTTGCTCAAAGAATCCATTGCCAAATCAATTTCAAAATGGTCATTGGAATGGGCATTTACGTTAAGCTCTTTATCAATAAATTCCTTCAGGACTTTAAAGGTGGGGGTAAAATTCTCACTATTTTCTTCGGGTTTAGCTTTCTGTTTCCGGATAAAATCTTCTAATTTAAAGCGTTGCACTTTTCCCATTCTATTTTTCGGGAGTTCCTCCGAAACGATATGAAACTGTTGAATTCTCTTGTAGTGAGCTACGTTTTTGTTGTATTCTGCAATTTCGTTTTTCAAAAGTTCTTCTATATCGCCTTCGGAATCTAAGCGTACCGCGCTCATTTCAGGGTAGATGAGGAGGTGCAGGTGATCTTGATGCAGAAAAACAGCAATCTCTTTCATAAAATGGCTATTTTTCAACAATTCTTGTTCAATTTCTCCCGGGTTGATATTTTTTCCGTTTGAAGTAACAATAATCTCTTTAATTCTGCCTGTAACTTTCAGAATACCGTTAGCATCAATCTCTCCCATATCTCCGGAATGTAGCCAACCCTCCTTAATAATGGCAGCACTTTCTTTCGGCTTTTTGTAATAGCCCAACATTACGTTTTCTCCTTTTGCAAGTATTTCGCCATTTTCTGCAATTTTAATATCGCATCCGGGCAATGCCTTTCCTATGCAGTTGTATCTCCATTCTCCGGGTCTTGAAAAGGCAATCATCGGGGCGCATTCAGTCATCCCGTAGCCTTCCAATATTTTGAATCCAAGAGTGATGAATACTTTGGCAACTTCTTTCGGGAAAGCCGCACCACCGGTAAGAATATAGTGGATATGACCTCCAAATTTCTGATGTACTGATTTGAAAATCAATTTTGAGAAACTTCTCCATTGTAAAACGGAGGCAATATTATATATTATTTTAGCAACGGCGCTTGCATTTATTTTTGATATAATTCCCTTTGCTAATGTTTCATAGAGTTTTGGAACACCAACAATCAGGGTAATTTTACCCTCTTTTAAGGTTTGTAAAATGGAATCGGGTTTCATTCCGTCTGAAATCCAACAGGTACCTCCTGCGTGAAGGGGCACAAGTATAGTTCCCACAAAAGGGTAGGAATGGTGTAAAGGCAACAGTACCATTACGTTGCTATTAGAATTAAAGATGGGCAATTGGTTGGTTACGGAGTCTACATTATACCAAAAATTCTTATGGGAAAGCATTACCCCTTTAGGCAATCCTGTTGTTCCAGATGTATAAATAATGGCGGCAATATGGTCATCTTTTCTCACAGGGACCGGAATCACAGGCATTTCGTCAATGTCACAAATATCAATATCAGAAGGTGAAAGAATAGTGTAATCATAATCCGGAATTTCGGCGGCAAGTTTGGAAATATTTTCTCTGTAATATTCGGAAATGAAGATGACTTCCGGACGACACTCATCCAGAATATTAGATATCTCTTTTGGTGTTGACTGCATATCCACCGGCACAACACAGGCATTGCACCGGAAAGCGGCGTAGGTTACAAAATAGTATTCCGGGCAGTTATCAGAAAAAATCATCACCTTTTCCGGTGCTTTTCCTTTTGACTGAAATGTTTGGCTGTATTTTTCAATATATTGCAACAGTTGCGTGTAAGAGTATGTTACACCACGAAAAACGATTGCGGTTTTAGGGAGATTTTTTACCATTCTTTATAAAATAATTGTGGCAAAAATACATCTAATTGAAGATAATTCATTCTTTTTAGTCAAAAAAACTCAAAGTTACTTCAACTGTACCAGAAAATCTGCAATGACCAGCGCTGCCATCGCCTCAACTACGGGCAACACGCGGGGAACAACACAAATGTCATTTCGGTTGTTTCCGGTACAGGTAACCGAATTTCCTTCAAAGTCTATCGTTTGTTGTTCCATTTGCAAAGTGGGAATAGGTTTAAACGCTACTCTGAAACAGACCTCCTGCCCGTTGGTAATTCCTGCTTGCACTCCGCCGTCATTATTCGTTTTGAAAGAAAAACCAGGATTTTGGGTATCGTTATATTCAGAGCCGAGCATTAGGGCGGCGGCAAAACCTTTTCCCATTTCAAATCCTTTGCAGGCGTTGATAGAAAGTATGGCGTATGCCAATCGTGCATCAAATTTGTCATACACAGGTTCGCCCAAACCTGCGGGGAGATTTTTGATGGTACAATGTACTAACGCACCGTGAGTGTCGCCGGTATTTCCTGTAGAGGCGTGGCACGCTGCGTCTCTATAATTTGCGTTAATCTCAATACCAAACTGCTTCAGAAAGAGTTTGGCGATTGAGCCACCCACCACCCTGCACACGGTTTGCCGCGCGGAGGCTCTGCCAATGCCGCGGTTGTCTGTAATTCCGTATTTCATCTTGTAAGTGTAGGAAGCGTGAGAGGGTTTCAATATATGATACATTGATATGTCAGGTTGAATATCTCTATTTGGTATTTTGAACTCAATTTGTGCACCAGTGGTTTTTCCATTTTCAATACCGGATAGAAACTCAACCTTATCGGTTTCTTTACGTTGAGTAGAGTGGGGATGAGAAGAAGGGGCGCGGCGAGATAATTCTCTTTGAATAAACTTTAAATCAATCTTTACGCCGGCCGGACAGCCCGTAACTGTTCCACCAATATGGGTATCATACGAACCGCCGTAATCACTCAGAATAAAAGAAGTACCGAAAGAGTTCATATCAATATTTTCAACGCAACTATTACATGGATATTATATCCTAATAACATAAAACTATTCACTATTCACTATTCACTATTTTTCTATCTTTCCTCTATAAATCCTAAATTTTCTCTATCAACTCACTTAATATATTGTACTGCTTTCAGCAATATGTTTATTATTTTATATAAAATATAGAGAAAGAGTAGTATAGTCTGAATTATTAATAAAACGGAAAAAAGTAACTTTTGTGCTTCAAACACCGTAGAGAAAGCCGTTAAAGCATCTCGGCCTTGATTTTTATCTCTCACACTTGGATTTATTAAAAATTCATATATTTTTGCCTCGTAAAATGTTGAAAAATTATTAATATTTATGAAATACACTTCTTTACATTCCGATTTTTACAGTAGCAACCGCCAAAAAGTGGTATCTGAAATGGAACTGAACTCCGTGGCAATTCTCACTTCCCACGATGAGTACCCCCGCTCCGGAGACACTGCACATCCTTTTAAACAAAACGCCGAATTGCTTTATTTATGTGGTATTGACCAGGAAGAAACCACTTTGGTGTTAGCTCCCTGGCATCACAATCCCGAATACAGGGAAGTACTGTTTGTTAAAAATCCATCCCCGGAAATGGTGGTTTGGTACGGACACCGTCTCACCAAAGAACAGACAACTGAAATCTCAGGTATTAAGAATGTTATGTTTGTGGAAAGTTTGGAGAATACTCTGCACGATATTCTTGTAAACTCGCAAAATATCTATTTGCATATCCCTGAAAATCCACGTATGAGAATAACCCATCCCACTCAAGAGCTTCGACTTATAGAAAAACTAAGGAAAACCTATCCATTGCATACTTATAAACGATTGGCACCTATTTTGTTTCCGCTGAGAATGGTAAAGCAGGCAGAAGAATTTAAAGTACTAAAAAAAGCGTGTGAAATTACTCATAAAGCTTTTTTAAGGGCGCTAAAAGCAGTAAAACCTGATATTTACGAGTATGAAATTGAAGCGGAATTGATTTACGAGATGATAAAACTGGGGGCTACCGGACACTCTTTTGCGCCTATCGTGGCGACTGGTGCGGATACCTGTATTTTGCACTATATCAAAAATGATAAAAAAATGCAAGATGGCGATTTGTTACTTATGGATTTTGGCGCGGAATATGCCAACTATGCCGCCGATATTACAAGAACTGTTCCCGTAAATGGAAAGTTTACTCCAAGACAAAAACAAGTGTATCAGGCAGTTTTAGATATTTATAAAGAAACAATACCAATGTTTAAACCCGGAATGACCATTCATAAAATTAACGACTTCGTTTTTAAACGAATGGAAGAGGAGATGATTAAATTGGGACTTTTTACCGAAGAGGAGGTAAAAAATCAGCCTAAAGAGAAGCCGCTCTTCAAGAAGTATTTTATGCACAACACCAGCCACTTTATAGGGTTGGATGTGCACGATGTAGGGCAGCGTGAGATGATGTTTCAGGCAGGTATGGTGCTGAGTTGTGAGCCCGGTATCTACATTGCTGATGAGAGAATAGGTATTCGGCTGGAAACCGATATAGTGGTGGGCGAAAATCCCATAGATTTATTTGCAGACGTTCCGGTAGAGATTGAAGAGATTGAAATGCTGATGAGTTAATGCCTCTTTTTCTTTTTTTATTCACTTCTTTTTGCTCTTATTAACAAACAAATACTTGCCCGACATAGTCCCTGTTGTTTATATGGATGCGGTGGGAATTAACCTTGGCGAAATGAATGCACTACTACTGAGAAAAGTAGAGAGAGGCACTTTCTTAATACATTCCATGAAATAAAACCTGAGTTTTTGAAATAATGCTTGGTTTTTTCATTCCTCTCTTCTGCTTTTTTCGTGTATTTTCGCCGTTCATTTTTTGGAAAAAGAAAAATTTATGAAACAGGCAGATTACGTCTTTGAAATCAGTTGGGAGGTGTGTAATAAAGTCGGCGGTATTTACACGGTTTTATCCACAAAAGCATTCACCGCCGTGCAAAATTACGGCAACAACTATATCTGTATCGGACCCGAATTATCGAAAGAGGATAATTCTGATTTTATTGAAGACCTTTCACTTTTTAAAAACTGGCGGGAACTCGCACAAAGAGAAGGACTTCGAATAAGAACAGGACGTTGGAATATCAGCGGAGCGCCTACTGTAATTCTGGTAGATTTTACCCCGTTTTTTGAGAAAAAGAACGAAATTCTTACACAATTCTGGCTCAAATACAAGTTAGATTCTATTTCAGGTCAGTGGGACTACATAGAGCCTGCCCTCTTTGGCTATGCCGCCGCAAGGGTTATTGAAAGTTTCTACAACTACCACTGTTACGCCACAGACAGAATTATTGCCCAGTTCCACGAATGGATGACCGGCACCGGAATCTTGTATATTGAAGATGAGATTCCGCAAATTGCCACCGTGTTCACTACGCACGCAACTGTGTTGGGTCGTTGTATCGCGGGAAACCATCTGCCCCTCTACGAAATGATGGAAAACTACAATCCCCAGGAATTCGCCCAACGGTTCGGCGTGCAGTCGAAATACTCTTTAGAACATCTTTCGGCTTTGGTAGCAGATGGTTTCTCTACTGTGAGTCAAATTACCAACCGAGAATGTGCCGCTTTTCTGGGAAAACCCGCAGATGTTATTACCATAAACGGATTCGAAAACAACTTTGTTCCGCAAGGTGATGAATATCAGAGAAAAAGAACCATTGCAAGAAATAAGTTGATACAGATTACCGAAGCTTTAACCGGTCAGCAGATTTCTGAGAATGCCCTCTTTGTAGTAAACAGCGGACGCTACGAGTTTAGAAATAAAGGAGTGGATTTGTACATTGATGCGCTGGCTAAACTGAAAAACCAACACACCGATAAACTTATCGTGGCATACATTATGGTACCCGCCGGTACAATTGGACAACGGCAGGATATATCTAATATTGAAGAGACGCGGCACACCACATCCCGGCAGCAACCCGTTCTATTCGATTATTGTACCCACCCCTTAAGAGACCCCGACAACGACCCTGTGGTTAACCATCTGAAAAAAAACAATTTAGATAATTCGCCAAACACACAAATTAAAGTGATTTTTGTTCCGGTTTATTTAGATGAAAAGGATGGAATATTCAACCTTTCCTACTACGATTTGTTGATTGGGTTCGATTTGTCGGTGTTCCCATCTTATTACGAACCTTGGGGATACACGCCCCTAGAAAGCGTAGCTTTTGGTATTCCCACTGTTACAACTTCAGTAGCCGGTTTTGGAAAATGGGTATTGGATAATTTTGGAAGTCAGAAAAGTGCTTGGGTAATTCAGCGCGCAGACGATAATGATGAAGAGGTAAGCAGTGAAATTGCTGATGCCATCTATTTCTACGCCGGATTAAAGGATAATGAAAAAAAGAAATTAAATGACTTAGCCGTTGAAATCGCGCAAAAAGCACTGTGGAACAATCTATTTAACAACTATCTGAAAGTATATGATACGGCACTGGGTAAAAGTGAGTTACGGTTCGATAAGTACAAGCAAAAAGTTTCTAAAGTGGGGATTCAAACAGACAGTATTAGTAAAACAGAACCCCACTGGACAAATATAACTGTGAAAACAAAACTTCCTGAGAATCTAAAAAAATTGGAAAAGCTGGCGCAAAATCTTTGGTGGAGTTGGAATTACGATGCACGGGAACTTTTTGAAGAGATTGCAGGTAAAGAGATGTGGAAATATTATCACGAAAATCCTATCCATATTTTACAAATGCTACCCTTACTGAGGTTGAAAGAGTTTAGCAATAATTCGCAATACGTAAATAAGTTAAATGATGTTTTTGAGGTATTTCAATGTTATTTGAATGAGAAGAAACCAGTGGAAAAATCGAAAATTGCCTATTTCAGTATGGAATATGGGATTAGCAATGAGTTGAAAATTTTCTCAGGTGGTTTAGGGATGTTGGCGGGGGATTATCTGAAAGAAGCAAGCGACTGCAACGTGAATATGATCGGTATCGGTCTTTTATACCGTTATGGCTATTTTAAACAGCAGATTTCACCTTTCGGTGATCAGATTTCGCTCTACCCAAGCCAAAGTTTTTCAAGGTTACCCATCCATCCGCTGAAAGATGAGCAGGACGAGTTTAAAATGATATCAATTGCACTACCCGGACGTACTTTATATGCAAGAATCTGGCGTGTGGATGTAGGCAGAATCCTACTCTATTTGCTGGATACCGATTTTGAACTCAATCAACAGCAAGACCGAAACATTACACACTCTTTGTATGGTGGAGATAATGAAAACCGCTTAAAACAGGAATTATTACTCGGTGTGGGTGGAGTGAGAATGTTGAATTTGTTGGGAGAAAAGCCTGTATTGTATCATCTTAATGAAGGACACGCCGCATTTTTAACGTTGGAACGCATCAACAACTATATGTCTAAAAACCATTTGGCATTTCCTGTTGCCATGGAATTGGTGCGTGCATCGTCGTTATATACAACACACACTCCGGTTCCTGCCGGTCATGATGCATTTAGCGAAGACCTGATGCGCATCTATTTCGCCAACTACCCCGCACGATTCAATATATCATGGGAAACATTTATGGGATTGGGCAGAAAACACAAGAATTGTGTAAACGACAAGTTTTCGATGAGTATTTTGGGTTGTAAACTGGTGCAGGAGATAAACGGCGTCAGCAAAATTCACGGGCGTGTTTCGAGGGAAATGTTTTTGAATTTATACGACGGACATTTTGCCAATGAGTTACATATTGGTTTTGTTACCAACGGTGTACATTATCCCACCTGGGCACACAAAAAATGGCAAAACTTTCATAAAGAAATATTTGGAAAGGAATTTTTGTCCGACCAATCCAATCCTGATATTTGGAAAAAGATTGAAGATGCGCCTCACGATACGCTTTGGAATATAAAAAACGAACTGCGTACCGAATTGTTGGAAGAGGTGAAACAGTTGCTTGAAGCGCAAATGAAGAAACGAAACGAATCGCCAGAATTAATTGTAAATACGTTAAAATCAATTAACAACGAAACGCTTACTATCGGCTTTGCCCGCCGTTTTGCTACCTATAAACGCGCCCATCTGTTGTTTACGAATATGGAACGGTTGGCAAAAATTGTAAACCACCCAGAATTTCCTGTACAGTTCCTGTTTGCAGGAAAAGCGCATCCCAACGACAAAGCCGGACAAGATTTGATTGGGAAAATTATTGAGTATTCCCGACATCCACAGTTCATCGGAAAAATCATATTCTTAGAAAATTACGATATGATTTTGGCAAAAAAATTGGTTTCGGGATGCGATATATGGTTAAATACACCTACACGACCTCAGGAGGCATCAGGCACAAGCGGAGAGAAAGCGATTATGAACGGCGTGTTGAATTTCAGCGTGTTGGACGGCTGGTGGGCAGAAGGCTACATCTCCGAGGGCGGCTGGGCAATTAGCGAAGAGATTACCTATAAGGATAACCACCTGCAAGATCAGTTAGATGCTACCGTACTCTATACTACAATTGAAGACGAGATTGTTAGCACTTATTATTCAAGAAATGAAACAAACGTTCCGGAAAGATGGACACAGATGATGAAAGAAAATTTTGCCAAAATCTCTCCACATTTTACGATGAAACGTCAAATAGATGATTATTACCGAAAATTCTATGATAAATTAGAACTGCGCACAAAACTTTTAACTCAGGATAATTACAGAAATCTCTACGAACTGTTGCGTTGGAAAGATAATATGCTGGCAAACTGGGAAAATATTGAACCTGTTTCTGTTAACTTTGGCGATATACACAATAATACCTT
The DNA here is from genome assembly GCA_031253655.1 of Bacteroidales bacterium. Lineage (GTDB taxonomy): Bacteria > Bacteroidota > Bacteroidia > Bacteroidales > WCHB1-69 > WRNX01. The sequence goes on along the minus strand of JAIRVY010000064.1, from coordinate 16,324 downwards.
TTTTCTGGGAGAGGAAACCACTTTACGGGTGGACTTACGATTGGGAAGAGTGAATCCTGAAGATATTAAGGTTGATATCTGTTTTATCCAAACCGATAACGGAACCGAAGAACTTTTTGCCAAACAGCAGTTCAATTATGTAAAACAGGAAAATGGAATTACTCACTATGAATGTAATTTAGAGCCCAATTACTCAGGCGCTTGGAAATGTGGGATTAGAATTCAACTCTCACATCCGTTATTACCGCACGATATGGATTTTAACTTAGTAAGATGGGTGTAGATAGAAAATAAACGAAAATACTTTTTTTTACGTTATACTCGCTTAGCGATAATTAATTTGATATGCAACAAAAAGAACCGGTTAAGAAGAAAAAGGCTCAAACCCAGCAAAATAATAAGAAAAAACAACCTAAATTCAACTATTTGTGGATCTATGCCATTGCTATAGTGGGTTTACTGTTTTTTATACAAAACCCTGGCTCAAACAACGTTAGAGAAGAGATTGGAACTACTAAATTAGAACGTTTTATTATCAACAAATATATAGAATCCATACTTTTTATTCAGAAAGATAGTCGTATAGATATTACTCTAAAAGAAAAAACTGTTAATACAAACGCGGAATTTGAGAAATTTCGTGAAAAAAACATTAAAGGACCCCATTTTTATATTACTGTTGCTGACTTTAGCGTCTTTAACTCAGATGTGAAAGAAATTCAGGAAAGAGCGGTGCAAGATTATTTAATAAATAACCCCGATAAGGATGAAAAAAAGGTAAGAAACGACTATATTTTTGATATAAAACAAAATACAAGTAAAGCGTGGGGCTTTGAAATTTTTTGGCTTGTCTTGATGGGTATTCTTTTATTTTTTATTTTTACTTCTTTTAGAGGAATACGCGGCGGAGGTCAGGGAGGTATCTTCAACTTTGGAAAATCACGCGCCCAGCTCTTTGACAGCAAAAACAACAACGGGTCCTCTTTTAAAGATGTTGCCGGCATGGAAGGGGCAAAGTATGAAGTAGAAGAGATTGTAGATTTTTTGAAGAATCCCAAAAAATACACGGAATTAGGTGGAAAAATTCCGAAAGGTGCGCTGTTGGTAGGTCCTCCGGGAACCGGAAAAACTCTGCTCGCGAAAGCAGTAGCCGGCGAGGCCCAAGTGCCTTTCTTCTCTCTCTCCGGCTCCGATTTTGTAGAAATGTTTGTGGGAGTAGGCGCATCTCGCGTGAGAGACCTCTTTCAAACCGCCAAAGGAAAAGCACCCTGTATCATCTTTATTGATGAAATTGATGCTATTGGCCGTGCCAGAGGGAAAAATGTGATGTCGGGCGCAAATGATGAGCGTGAGAGTACACTGAATCAATTGCTTACTGAAATGGACGGCTTTTCTACCAACGCAGGAGTAATAATTCTTGCAGCAACTAACAGAGCCGATGTGTTAGACAGAGCCTTATTGCGTGCAGGTAGATTCGACCGCCAGATTCACGTAGAACTTCCCAACGCAAAAGAACGAAAAGGAATATTTGAAGTACATGTAAGAAACTTGAAACTTAACACAGATGTTGATTTGGAATATTTTGCCAAACAAACGCCCGGATTTTCCGGAGCCGACATTGCCAACGTGTGCAACGAGTCCGCATTAATTGCAGCAAGAAACGGAAAGAAATCCGTGGAAAAATCGGATATACTGGCAGCTATAGACAGGATTGTTGGCGGGTTGGAAAGGCGCGGTAGTATGATGTCGCCCGAAGAAAAGAGAGTTATTGCCTATCACGAGGCGGGACACGCCGCGGTGGGCTGGCTTGTGGAACACGCAGCACCGTTAGTGAAAGTAACCATCGTGCCGCGCGGAAAATCGCTCGGTGCAGCCTGGTATCTCCCCGAAGAAAGACATATTACTACTACCGAGCAGATGTTCGACGAAATAACTGCCATGCTGGGCGGTCGTGCCGCAGAAGAAGTACAGTTCGGGAAAATCTCTACCGGTGCCCTGAGTGACCTTGAAAAAGTTACCAAACAGGCTTATGCTATGGTGGTTTTCTACGGGTTGAACGAAAAAATTGGAAATATTAGTTTCTACGATTCCACAGGACAGCAAGAGTATGCGCTGACCAAACCTTACAGTGAAAAAACTGCTCAAAATATTGACGAAGAGATTAGTAAACTTATCGAATCAGCATACAAACGTGCCAAAGGAATATTAACTGAAAACAAAGAAAAATTAATTCAACTAGCAGAAAATCTTGTCGAAAAAGAAGTTATTTTTGCCGAAGATTTGGAAACAATTTTTGGAAAACGTCAACAACAAACCGAAACTTTAGCCTAATGCCTGCAAATGCCGCTTTCGATACGCTGAACACTACTTCAAAAGAGAATATGCGAAGGAAAATTCGCCACGCCCTCACCCAAAAAAGTACAAGCAAATTTCCCTTTATTGACATTCATGCAGACCCCTTTGAAAATCCCGACAATTTAGTAGCCGAATTTTGCAAAAATTTTAGAAACGCGGGGGGAAAACTGATACTTTGCAATAAAGATAATTTTGTTGTCCTTTTGCATAAGGTAATTGTAGGTCAAAAGTATGCCACGATTCTAAATACAAATCAATCTCTTTCACCAACACTCACGAAAAGAAATTTGAATTTTATTACAAGTGTCGATACCCACCAACAAGCTGATGTTGCTATCGTGTATTCCGATATGCTCATTGCCCGAACAGGCAGTATGCTCTTTACACAAAAATTTTCCCTCTACCCGTCCGTAAAAAATATTACAAAGGATATTATTGTCATTGCCTTTGAAAAACATATAGTATTGAATATTAAACAGGCTATTGACCGGCAACTCGAAAAACATCAAGGTATTCCTTATGAATTTATGGAGATCATTTCCCCCACAAAACCTGTAAACGATAAGGGAGAAGAAAACTATTCCCCTTTAGAACCACGATTTATATTATTAATCATTCAGTAAGATGAAAACACTCTTACTTAGAACCGCTACAGGAATTGCCTATTTACTATTACTGTTTGTTGCATTTTTTGTTTCCGATTGGATTTTAGTAACAGTGTTTTCTCTACTTCTTCTCATCGCCTTGTTTGAATATATTCGCTTAGCACAAAAGTTTCCCGAAATTCCTAATGGTGTTCAAAAGATATTTCGCCGGCAAATATTACCGCTGATTTGGATTGTTTTTCCGGTACTATTGTTAATATATTGGTGTAATATGCTCAATTCCAAACATATAATAGTGGCGCTTTTGGTAATATTATGTACCAACGATACCCTTGCTTATGTGTTTGGTTCTCTGTTTGGTAAACACAAAATTTGGACAAAAGTTTCTCCAAAAAAAAGTTGGGAAGGTTTTTTAGGAGGATTAATATCCACCGTAGCAGTAAGTCATTTTTTTATCTATATTCCTTATTTTCAAACAAATATATCATCAAATAGCTATATTTGGATGGGTTTTGCCTTTGTGGTGATAATTACAGGTACTTTGGGCGATTTTGCCGAATCAATGGTAAAAAGGCTTGCCCAACAGAAAGACAGTGGTATTATTCTTCCCGGACACGGAGGTGTGTTTGACAGAATTGATTCGATGCTTTTTGCGGTTCCCGCAGGGTTTATATACTGGTTGCTCAATTTTTAATAGAATGTCTCGCTATATCTTAAAACGTTTGGGTTATGGATTGTTAGTAATGTTTGGAGTTATCACGCTTGTATTTTTTTTATTTACCGTATTACCCTCCGACCCCGCGCGGATGATGCTGGGACAACGTACCGATCTTGAAACCGAAAGTGCTATTCGTAAAGAGCTAGGACTTGAACTTCCCACAGGGATTCAGTATTTTGGATATTTAAACGACCTGTCTCCTATCTCTTGGCACAAAACTAAAGATACGGAATCTTTTTTCTTTCTGAATCACAACAATTACAAGTATGTTACACTAATTTCTTTTTCAAAATCGGCTTTAGTCTTAAAAAAACCATATCTCAGGCGCTCGTTTCAAAGCAAGCGGTTAGTAAGCGTGATGATTACGGAAGCGTTTCCCAAAACCGCCCTATTAGCCTTTGTAGCCATTTTTATTGCGATGAGTATTGGAATTTTTATTGGCGTTTTGTGCGCGGTTTTCAAAGATACCTGGTTTGACAAGGTGGCACTTTTTTTCTCTGTGTTGGGAATGTCTGTGCCCTCTTTTTTTGCCGCCATCCTGTTTGCCTGGCTCTTTGCCTTCGTACTCGCCGATATTACACATCTGAATTTGATTGGCAGCCTATTTGCAGTAGATGATTACGGAACGGGTGTTTACGTAGAACTCAAAAACCTGATATTACCTGCTATAACATTAGGAATAAGACCGTTGGCTGTAGTAGTAGAACTTACAAAAAACTCAGTGTTAGATGTACTATCGCAAGATTATATTCGTACGGCTCGCGCAAAAGGATTGCCGTATAATACTATTCTCTTTAAACACGTGCTGAAAAATGCACTCAATCCGGTAGTTACTGCCATTTCGGGCTGGCTGGCATCTCTCTTAGCAGGAGCAGTCTTTGTAGAATATATCTTCGACTGGAAAGGGATTGGCGTTCTGATGGTAGATGGTTTAGAAAAATATGACTTTCCTGTAGTAATGGGGACCCTGCTCTATATTTCAATTATTTTAGTGGTAATTAACATCTTGTGCGATATTATTTACGGCTGGTTAGACCCACGCGTAAAACTTGCATAAAAATATTCATTTACCCTTGACAAAGGGCATTTTCAGGTGTATATTTGCACTTTCTTACATTCGCTAAAAAAACTCAAAATAATGAACTTAATTTGCTCATTTTCAACTGGTATAAAAAAAGAGGATTATCAGGCAAGAAAGAAATTTATAGTCACTTTTTATACTATCCGAATTGCTGCAAATACAACAAAGCCTACCTACAATGAGTCTCTGAATAGATTATGGTACTCCTATCTCTTTTCTCTCTTCTTCTTTTTCTTCCTTTTCCTCTTCTCCCTTTTTCTTTCTCCCGTTTCCGCTCAGCCCGAATACTCACACTGCTGCATAGTCTTCTATAATGTAGAAAACCTCTTCGACCCCATCAAAGATTCCGTAAAAAACGATGGAGATTTCACTCCGACGGGATTCTATCATTGGACCCATAAACGTTTGGATATTAAATTGAACAACCTTGCGAAAGTGTTTTTGTCTATCAATGGTTGGGAACCTCCTGATATTATTGGTTTAGCAGAAATTGAAAATGCCAACGTGCTGAAAAAACTCTGTTATAATACAGGACTTAAAGCATTTGATTACAGATTTGTTCATTACGATTCGCCGGATTCAAGAGGCATTGAAGTTGCTCTACTCTATCGAAAAGAGAGGATAAAAATATTGGATAGTTATCCCATTCCTGTAGTCTTCCCTTTTGAGTCCAATACCAAAAACAGAGATATTTTATATACAAAAACGCTTATTGACATAGATACTTTGCATTTGTTTGTAAACCACTGGACTTCGCGGTTTGGCGGTGAGGGGGCCACTATCCCTAAACGCAACTATTACGCTCATTTACTGAGGTCTAAAGTAGATTCGTTATTACAAATTAACAAGGATGCTTGCATTATTATCATGGGGGATTTTAATGATTATCCCTCGGATGAAAGTATGGTTAAATACTTACAGGCAAAAAACTATAAGACCGAAATGGCAACAGGAACGCTGTTTAATCTTATGTTTTCATTTATCGGAAAAAATGTGGGAACGCACAAAACGAAGGAATTTTGGGGCTGTTTAGACCAGTTTATTGTATCTAAATCGTTATTAGAGGGTAAATATCGTTGGCAAATTGAGAATAGGGAAGCAACCATTTTTGACGCGCCTTTTCTATTGGTTCCCGATGAAAAATATGGTGGAGTAAAAACTATTCGCACCTAGTTGGGTCCTAAATATTTAGGGGGGTTTTCCGACCACCTGCCGATAAAGGTCGTGTTGCAGAAAAACTAAATAATTGTTAAACATTGGGGATTAGTAGTAGATTTTTCACTTATCTATTATCTCTTAGAGAAAAAAAGAAATAACACTACATGTTATCAATATGCTCTATCACATCCCCGTCAATCTCAATTCTTCTTACGGTGGTACTCTGTGGTTTGGGTGCCTTAACTCCACGCTCCCATTCCACATTTCCGGTTAAGATAAAGGCTTCATCCCATAAGTTTGTCTCAAAAAATCTGTTCAGCGTCTTTTTTCCGCCCTCAACTACTACAGATTGAATCTTTAAAGTGTAAAGCTGACTTAAAATATCCTCAATATTTCCAAACAAAAAAGAAAATGAGTTGTCGGGGTATATAGGTTTCTTATTTTCACACCAAACAAAACGCTGCGGTTGATTATTGCCGTAGAAACGATTGGTTAACTGCGGACTATCATTGACGAAAGTATTATATCCAATTAAAAATACCTGTTCTTCGTTGCGCAATTTATGTACCCATACCCGCAAAGCCTCGTTGGTAATCCAATATTTTGTAGGGGCGTGGCACGCCACATCTCCACGGGAAATATCCATAAACCCATTTTTCGTTTGCGCCCATTTGAGAATAATATAGGGTCGTTTTTTGTTGTGATAAGTAATAAAACGCTTATTAAGCTTTAAACACTCATCTTGTAACATATTTTCAACTACTTCCACACCGGCGTCTCTCAGCATTTCAACCCCCTTTCCGCTCACTTGCGGATTTGGGTCTGACATACCAACCACTACTTTGGGAATTTTTTTTTCAATAATCAAGGAAGCGCAGGGTGGTGTTTTTCCATAATGAGAACAGGGTTCAAAATTAACATATAGTGTTGATTCTTCCAGTAGTTTCTCATTAACAACTGCGTTAATAGCATTCACTTCGGCGTGTGGTGCACCATATTGCTGATGAAATCCTTCCCCTATCATACGTTCATTTTTAACAATTACTGCCCCAACCAAAGGATTGGGTTGTGCTTTTCCCAAACCCAATGCAGCCAATTGTAGTGCCCGTCTCATCCATAATTCATCGGAAATCATTTCAGAAGATAATATGATAATGGTTGAATTTGCCTGTCGAATTGAAAAAATTGAACTGTGAATATATCATCCGTATTATCATTAAATGTGGCATAACAGCGGTCTTTATTATAGTCAGGTACGTTTGCTTCAATCAGAATATCTTCCATATACAGGTCGCCCCATTCAATAAAATGGTAGAGTTTCATCGTAGTATTTTTATTATTTACATCTGTTACAGAAATGATTTTAAACAGATTAAATTGCAGTATCGAATCTTTTGTAGTTTGCGGCATATCCTTCATAAAGACCTCGTAATTTCTATCTCTGAACTCCGATAGCATATCAATAAGCAGTAAAGTATCGTAATTAGAAACAAGATTTTTGTAACTATCATATAAATTGAACGTTCTGGGTCCGGCTTTTTCCACAAAGAAAGAGTTTTCTGAATTTTCAATATCTATGAAAGATGCCGTTTGAATACGAGTAAGTTTTGTAGAAAAAACATTTTGCGAGTACCACTCCGTCGGATCGGGTATAAATTGTGGAGTTACAAATCCTCTAAAACCTGGTTTGTGAATTTCGCAGGGATAGTCCATTCCTTCCAGCATCGCATACGAAGCCAAATTGGTTGGGATAGCATCTCCCAGGAAGTAGGTTTTGAGAACTCTTTCCCTTGTAAAAAACGATTTTCCGAAAAGTGTAAAGAGAGGTTTCGTTTCGTAAATCTCTACTTTGGTAGAAGAAACCGCAAGCATATCTATAACGCTTTTCTGCCCCGATTTAGTAATAGGTTTGGCGACTCTAATCGAATTCATCGTAATCAGCAAGTCTCTAATTTTGTATGGAGCAGCAGGTTTGTGGTTGTCCACCATCCAGCCATTTTTTTCTCTGGTTAACAACACTTTGCGTCCAAACATATCTGCCATAAAAATTCGAGAGATGGTAGAGGTATCTTTTATGGAATATGCTGTATATAATTTCTGCGAGTTCATCGATTTATTAAACCCGCCTTTTTTGTAAACAATAGCAAGAATAGATAATACTGCTAATACGCAAGCAATAACCACATAAACTTTTTGTCTCTTCATAATTATTATATTAAGGCGGCAAATGTACATCATTTTATTAATTTTGCCGAAAAATTATAGTATGAACTACCTGAATTCTAAAATTGAACCTGTCTTCAGATTTTACTTAGCTCGAGGATTCGACCACTCGCTGCAAAAAGTAGCTGATGCCGTTCATATTACAAAAAAAACATTGTTTAACAGATACATATCGAAAGAAAATTTAGAATTTTGTATTGTAAATTACTGGCAAAAAAAATCAAATGACCGTATTGATCAACGTGTTGAATTTACTAATAATTCAGTAGAAAAATTAATGATGTTTCTGTTTGAATTACAATATTGCAAAAACTTTGAACCCCATTTTTTTCAAAAAACAAAAGAATTATTTCTCAATAAAAAAGAATCAAACTACCCACATATTGATAAATTGGAGGAAATTTTTAACTCTGGAGAGGCTGAAAATCTATTTCAATTTGAAGCAGAACTAAAATTGTTTGCATACTTTTTTCTATTCAATACAATGTTTGTTTTGTTAAGCGATTCAGTAATAAAAACCGAATATATTCACTTTTTGTTAACCCCAATTCTTACCGAAAAAGGGAAAAAAATGTTTAAAGATATTGATATTGAACAGATATTCAAACCGTAGAGACGCGGTGTGCACGTCTCCCGGCGTGTCATTTCTCTACAATACCGCAATGGTTTCAATTTCAATCAGCACATTAAGTGGCAGTGTTTTAGCCGCAAAAGCTGCGCGAGCCGGCGGATTCACCGCGTAGTATTTTCCGTAAATTTCATTCATTGCCTTAAAATTTTCCATATCATTCAACAGACAGGTGGATTTTATCACATTTTCAAAACCATAGCCGGCTTCTTTCAATATGGCACCGATGTTTTTCATAACCTGTTCTGTTTGCGCTTCAATTCCTTCAGGAATCTGCCCAGTTTCAGGAATTATCGGAATCTGTCCGGAAATAAATAACATACCATTTGCTTCAATTGCTTGACTGTACGGACCAATTGCTTTCGGAGCCTGGTCAGTGTGGATTATTTTTTTCATACAATAATTACTTAAGGGTTAAATGTTAAAAGTTAAGAGGTAAAAAAAATACTTGATATTTAATATTTGATTAGTATTTCCAAAATTTTGATGGCACAGTCAGATATTACGGAGCCGGGGCCGAAGATAGCGGCAGCTCCTGCTTTGTACAGGTAATCATAATCTTGCGGAGGAATAACCCCACCCACAATCACTAAAATATCTTCACGTTCCAATTTCTTTAGTTCGTCAATTACTTGGGGAACTAATGTTTTGTGACCTGCTGCGAGGGAGGAAACGCCCAGCACGTGCACGTCGTTTTCCACGGCTTGTTTGGCGGCTTCTGCCGGTGTTTGAAATAGCGGACCCACATCCACATCAAAGCCAATATCTGCGTAGCCGGTTGAAACTACTTTCGCCCCACGGTCGTGTCCATCCTGTCCCATTTTGGCAACCATAATACGCGGACGCCGTCCCTCTTTTTTGGCAAACTCATCTGCCATCAAACAAGCTTTCTTAAAACTTGTATTTTCTTGTTGTTCTGAACTATACACTCCTGTAATTAAATTTATTTTTGCTTTATAACGACCAAATATTTTTTCTAATGCAGTTGAAATTTCGCCTAACGAAGCGCGTTTTCTCGCAGCATCTACTGCCAACTCTAACAGATTTCCCGTTCCTGTTTCTGCGCTTTTTGTAAGTACTTCCAAAGCAGCCTTTACCTCGGCTTCATTCCTATTGGCGTTTAATTCGGCAAGGCGTTTCAACTGGGCCTCTCTTACTGCCGTATTATCAACTTCTAGCGTTTCTATGGGGTCTTCTTTTTCCAATCTGTATTTATTCACTCCCACAATATTTTCCTGTTCGGAATCTATACGAGCCTGTTTTCTTGCGGCTGCCTCTTCGATGCGCATTTTGGGGATGCCTGTTTCGATGGCTTTTGCCATTCCGCCCAGCGATTCAATCTCTTCAATATGTTTCCACGCACGTTCTGCAATTTGTTGGGTTAATGCTTCCACATAGTAGGAGCCTGCCCAGGGGTCAACTTCGCGGCAAATCTGTGTCTCTTCCTGAATGTAGATTTGGGTATTTCTGGCAATACGTGCCGAAAAATCAGTGGGTAATGCAATCGCTTCATCCAGTGCATTTGTATGTAACGATTGGGTATGCCCCAACGCTGCACCCATCGCCTCAATACAGGTGCGGGCAACATTGTTAAAAGGGTCTTGCTCGGTTAGTGACCAGCCAGATGTTTGGCTGTGTGTTCTCAATGCCAGCGATTTGGGGTTTTGGGGATTGAACTGTTTCACAATTTTAGCCCACAACATTCTTGCGGCACGCATCTTGGCAATCTCCATAAAGTGATTCATGCCAATAGCCCAGAAAAACGACAATCGTGGGGCAAAGTCATCAATATTCATACCAGCATTCACTCCGGCGCGCAGATACTCTAAACCATCCGCCAAGGTGTAGGCCAATTCAATATCACAGGTGGCACCGGCTTCTTGCATGTGATATCCTGAAATTGAGATAGAGTTGAATTTCGGCATGTTTTTAGCCGTAAATTCAAAAATATCAGCAATAATTTTCATCGAAGGAAGAGGTGGATAGATATATGTGTTTCGTACCATAAACTCTTTAAGAATATCGTTTTGAATAGTGCCGGTCAGTTTGTCCATAGACACGCCCTGTTCTTCCGCAGCAATAATATAAAATGCCAAAATGGGTAGTACGGCACCGTTCATTGTCATTGAAACGCTCATTTGGTCTAACGGAATCTGGTCGAACAAAATCTTCATATCCAAAATAGAATCCACTGCAACACCTGCTTTTCCCACGTCGCCTACAACGCGCTCGTGATCGGAATCGTACCCCCTGTGTGTGGCTAAGTCGAAGGCAATAGAAAGTCCTTTTTGACCTGCTGCTAAATTTCTGCGGTAGAACGCATTAGATTCTTCGGCGGTAGAAAATCCGGCATACTGCCGAATGGTCCAGGGTTTTTGCACAAACATCGTTGCGTAGGGTCCTCTAAGGAAAGGAGGAATTCCCGCGGCGTAGTTCAAATGTTCCATATCGGACAAGTCCTCTTTGGTGTACACTGGTTTTACGGGAATCTGTTCAGCGGTAAGCCATTCCGGTTCCTTACAGACGTGGCATGCCGCGTCAGTACAAGATAATGTTTGTTTATTATTTTTTAGATTTTTCGGGTAAACAGTACTAAAATCCTTACGCATAAATTAATTAGGGGGGGGGTTAGAAATGAGGAGGCAAAAATATAATTTTCTTTCTATTCTTTCACACATTACAATGAAAAACTACACTTATCTCAACATCTCTTGCGTCTTCTTTAATGCCTTCACAAAAACATCAATCTCTTCAAAAGTGTTGTAAAGCGCAAAGGAAGCTCGTACGGTTCCCTGGATGCCGAATTTCGTCATAATGGGTTGCGTACAGTGGTGCCCTGTACGCACCGCAATACCAAACCCATCTAAAATGGTCCCCACATCGAAAGGATGAATGTTCTTGAGATTGAAAGAGATAATCGCGGCTTTGTGCGAAGCAGTACCGTAAAACTCTATTTCATCAATTTGAGAGAGTTGTGTAAAAGCATATTGCAACAGTTCCTGCTGGTAACGGGTAATTTTCTCTATTCCAACAGATTCTAAATACTCTATCGCCGTTTTTAAACCTGCAACATCGCCAACGCCGGGGGTGCCAGCTTCAAATTTGAAGGGGAGTTCATTGTAGGTGGTTTTTTCAAAAGAAACCTGATTTACCATTTCGCCTCCCCCTTGATAAGGCGGCATCGCATTGAGCCAGTTCTCTTTACCAAATAGCACACCTACTCCCATCGGCGCATACATTTTGTGCCCGGAAAAAGCAAAGAAATCGCAATCTAATTCACAAACATCTATTTTTTCATGCGACATCGCTTGCGCCCCGTCAATTAAGACAGGAATATTTTTTTTATGCGCCTTGTGAATAATCGTCTTAATATCATTAATCGTTCCCAATGTGTTTGAAGTGTGTGTAACGGCAACTATTTTTGTTTTTTCTGTTAGAAAATCATCCAACAAATCCATACAAAGTACTCCTTTTTCATCAAAAGGCAATACTTTCAAATGTGCTTTTTGGGTTTCACAAATCAACTGCCAAGGAACAATATTGGAGTGGTGCTCCAACTCTGTGATTAATACCTCATCTCCTTCATTAATAAACTTTTTTCCGAAAGAAGCAGCCACCAAATTGATAGCCTCGGTAGTTCCTCGTGTAAATATTATTTCCTGCCGAGATGGTGCGTTGATAAATTTTCTAACTGTCTCGCGACTCTCTTCAAACAGCTCGGTAGCCTCTTGACTAATCGAGTGCACGCCGCGATGAATGTTACTGTTGTGGTGGTTATAATAAAAGGTCAACGCCTCTGTTACCTGTTTCGGTTTTTGCGTTGTGGCAGCGTTATCAAAATATATCAAGCGATGATTATGTATCGTTCGATTCAGAATCAGAAAATCGTCGCGGTTCATTAATATTAAAAATCGTCGTCAGCGGTCATAGGTTTTTCTGTTCCCGTTCTTGCCGGCATATCGCGTTGGAACTCATTTTTGGTTAAAAAAGCTACAAACAAACACAGTACCATAATTGAGCCGGCTAAAATCCAGGTTGCTTTTTCCAAAAAGTCAGCTGTTTTACGAACTCCCATTATTTGGTTTGAACCTGCAAAATTGGAAGCCAGACCGCCCCCTTTTGAGTTTTGAATCAATACAAAAAAACCCAAAACTACACAAGCTAGGAGAATCAGAATGATTATTAGAGTCAACATATTATATTACTTTTAATGATTACTATCTTCTGCGTTTTAATTAAGATTTACAGAAATTTTTACTTTTTCAATAAGGGCTGCAAAATAAGTATTTTTTTCGGGATTTTGCACCATTAATTTTTTTAGCATTTGGATGGCTTTTCCGGTATATCCCTGTTCAACATAAACCATTGCTAATGTTTCACTTATAAACTCAATATCTTCAACTTCTCCAAGTTCTGCCATATCAATTTCGGCATTATGTTTATCCGGATCATACTTTATTTTCGGAATAATTTGCTGAAATTGTTCCGCTAATTTTGTTATCTCATCGGATTCAGCAGGAATGTGTTCTTGATGTGAAGAAAAATCTAATTTTGCTTGATGAAACTCTTTTCGATTGAATATTGAAAGAAGAAGTTTTGATTTTAACAATTCAAATTTTTTTGGACTTTTTTCCTGCAACATTTTTAAGTAAAAAAAAGTAACAAAATGTGAAGATGGGTATTTTTGATGATACTCCTCCATCAAACTCAATTGCTTTTCGGGAGCAACGGGGAAGTTTTCAAAAAAAAGATTTACATCAAAAGGCTTCATATACTACCAATTTACGAAAGCTCTGTTAAAAATGTCTTCGGTCAGTGCACTAACAATCTCTTGCACCAACCCGGATTCAATAGTTGCGAAGTTAAGAACGCTCGAATAATCCGCGTAGCGTGAAAAAGTTTGATCAAAGTTCAAATTCTCTTCAAACAGACTCTTGAAAGTAACACGAACAGAAATTGTTAGCCTGTTCATTGCCGCCATATCATTGCCCTGCGAAGAGCCTTGAAGCGCAATGGGAGTAACGGAGAAAATAGATATGGCACCTTCAAAAACATAGTCAGCGTTTTTTAAATCAATGATAGTTAGTGGGGTTTGAGTTTGGATTCTCTCTTTCAGGGCAGCAGTAAAATCCTGGCTCAGGTTAGGATTTACAAGCGAAGCGTTATTGGGAAACGTTGCCACATAAACTGTTTTAGCACTGGGGTGCACCGACCCGCCCGTTAACGAAAAACGTACCCTACACCCTACAAGTAACACAGTAATACTAAAGAGTACCACAAAGCCAACAAAAATCTCCTTTCTCCTTTCTCCCTTCTCCTTTCTCCTTTCTTCTCTTCTACTCTTTGAATTAATATTATTTGTATTCACAGTCTTAGTTGTTTTCTTCTAGGATTTCAACAGGTTGAAAATCTAAAAATGGCACAGTTTTACTTTCGGGCAATCTTGATTTAGTATTTTTCAACTCGTTCACTAATATCTTAAGTTCGGCCACTTCTTTGGTTAAATCAGTAAGAAATTTATAGATAAGTTCCCTTTCAAAGAATTGCGGAGGAATCTCTTTATCGTGCACCAACAAAGCCGGAAGATTAGATATGGTGTGGGGAGAAAGGTAGTTTTCCAAAATATCGGGTATAATTATTCTCTCTTTTTCGATGAGCGACATCTGTTCGGTTACATTTCGCAGTTGCCGCACATTTCCTGGCCAAGGGTAATTAATGAGTTCTTTTTTAGAATCTTCATCCAGTTGCAAGGGAGGAATTTGATATTTGAAAGCAAAGTCGTTAGCAAATTTAGTAAACAACAGAAAAATATCATCTTTTCGTTCCCTAAGCGGCGGAATATGAATAGGAACAGAATTAAGGCGGTAGTACAAATCTTCTCTGAATTTTCCTTTTGCAATTCTTTCCACTATATTCACATTTGTAGCAGCCACCACACGTACTTTCGTTTTTTGAGGTTTTGAGGAACCTACCTTCATAAACTCACCGTTTTCCAAAACACGCAGCAAACGCACCTGAGTTGAGAGGGGCAAATCGGCAACTTCATCAAGAAAGATGGTACCGCCGTCTGCCACTTCAAAGTAACCTTTCCGGGCTTCCACTGCACCGGTAAAGGAGCCTTTTTCGTGTCCAAATAATTCGGAATCAATAGTTCCTTCCGGAATAGCGCCGCAGTTAACGGCTATATATTGACCGTGCTTGTTGGCGCTGTTATCGTGAATAATCTTGGGAAAACTCTCCTTCCCTACCCCACTTTCCCCGGTTATTAATACCGACAAATCGGTTGGGGCTACCTGCACGGCGATGTGGATGGCATAATCCAAAGCAGCCTCAAAGCCAATAATGCCATACCGTTGCTTGATGGTGATGAGTTTTTTATCCATAATAAATAACAGGGGCGCGAAATAACATAAAATCCGGATATGAAACAACTTCTTTTTCGAAAAAACCTTCATAATTAAGAAAAAAATATATTTTTGCCGACACATTGCGGGGTAGAGCAGTGGTAGCTCGTCGGGCTCATAACCCGGAGGCCGTAGGTTCGAGTCCTGCCCCCGCTACTAAGTGAAACGCTAACAAATGGTAAATTAAATTGTTAGCGTTTTTTGTTTCTAAAAAACCCCCCGAAAATCCCCACATATTTTCAATGAACTTAAAAAGCACCCCATTTTATAGAGGTGCTTAACGTGTTTATAAACAGTGTTTTTTCAGTGGCAAAGATATACTTTTCTTGCAATTAGTTTGCCTTATTTCAATTCCCCTATAATGAAATGCCCCACGCCCAACTAAAGGTGGTTAAGGAATTTTAGAAATAATACTTTTCGATAAACTTTCAATTCCCCTATCCTTTTCATTAAGTATTGTTTATAAAATTCCTTAACCACATTTAACCTGCAAGGTTTAAGCAATTTTCTTTTGTGCGTAACGCCTTTCTACTGTCTTAGCCATTTCTACTCCGAAGTAATCAATTACTATTTGTATGGCTTCCTCGTCGTCGTATGTTATCATACATTCGTGGTTTGCCCATTCAAAGTTGTAAATGTCTTGCGGGTCGCATTTTGCGGCAATTCGTTTATTCTTTGCTTCGTAAAATGCGTAAACGGCATTTAATCCCTCTTTTGTGCCGTATAAACCGCAGGAATCTTGGTAAATCTTTTCATCTTCCCCAATGCCTGCTTCTGCTTTCCCTTGCTCAAATTGAGTTTTAGAGAATGCAAAGAAGCATTTATCAAGTGAGGGTTTCTCAACGTAAATTTCTCTGTAGCGTTTAATTGTAGATTGCATAATAATTTGAATTAAAGGTTAATAATTAAGTAATTTAAAGTGTCTTAGCGAGGCAACCCATATTTAATAAGCAGATTAATAGGTTCAAGTAGTCGCCCTATGTTCTCAAATAGTTCATCTTTCATAAATGGCTGAGGTTCAAAATTCCAATCATGAAAGGAATTGCTGTGTTCTTCGCACTCAAATGCAATGTTACATTCGGTACAATCGTGAATATCGGGTCAATCGGAAAATCGGGTGGGAAGATGGATGAAGATTCTTTTCAATTATGC
>JAIRVY010000045.1 GCA_031253655.1 Bacteroidales bacterium | reverse complement strand
TTAATTATTCTGATAAAATTTATCCTTTTCCCATTTCGCAGGATTTTTTTCAATATAATTTAAAATATTCAAGTATGCGCGTTCATTACGGATAATGTGTTCCCAATAATTGCGTTGCCATAATTTTCCATCAAACCGTTTCCATCCCAAAGTTTTTACCCCACGAATATATTCGTTGGTTGTCATTGTTTTGAGCCATTGTACAACCGCCTGTAGGGGCGAACCTGTGTGTTCGCCCAAAATATTATTTTCGTGTTCGCCCAAAATATTATTTTCGTGTTCGCCCAAAATATCTGGGCAGACACGCAGGGTTGAATTTTCATCTGGGCAGGGGCAGGGGCAGACACGCATATTTGGATTTTCATCTGGGCAGACACGCAGGTCTGCCCCTACGGTATTATTGCCGGTATTAACAATAATGATGTGGATATAGTTGGGCATAATGATATGCGTGTCTAAAACAATATCACAAAATTTGTTCGATAATTCGGAACACCATTTTTCTATCATTTTGCCCTGTGCATTCAATATCATTTTGCCATTTGCAATTTTACCAAACAAATATTCCCGATTTTGCACACATATTGTAACAAAATACAATCCCTTCTGAGAATAATCGTATCCTTTTAGGCGGATACTGCGGCGGTGATGGATATTGGGATTGTATTTCATTATTATTTAGTTATTATTTCTGTATTTGTTTTACTACCACAATATGGACAAACTATCCAAAGTTTTTCCATTTGACTGAAACAATTTTTGCATGAAATTATTTCATCTGCAATAAGTTTTGCAGATGTTGTTGTTCTTACTGTGAATGTTTCTGGAATCTCTTTTAAAAAAATCGATTCATTTCCTTTTTCTGTAATTAGAAACAATTTATCTTTTGCTCTGGTAATAGCAACATAAAACAATCTTCTTTCTTCCTCCATTAACAAGTCGTGGTTTGCTTTTTTAATAATTTGAAATATTCTGTCTTCAAGCCAAATATCAGGAAAACCACCGTTTCCTTCGGTCAATCCTATAATGAAAACTACTTTTGCTTCAAGCCCTTTTGCTGCATGAATAGTTTTGTTCTGAATCTTAATATTTTCATTTTTGAATTTAAAAAAGTAGGGGGCATACATTTTGCTTCTTCTGTATAAAAACAAGATATCTTCTTGGGTTACACCGTCACTTAATAGTTCTCTAACTTTATTCAAACAGAAATGAATATTTTCTTCTTCGCTGTTACCGGCATAAACCACAATTTTATGTTCCGATTTTTTCAGTGCATGAATATCTTTTTCAATTTTAAATTTATTGTGTTTAATCACTTCATTACTTGCTCCTACAATATTATGAACGCTACGGTAATTCAAATTGAGTTTAATAGTTTTTGTATTTTCAAAGTGGTTTTCAAATTCGATGATATAACTCACATTAGAACCCCTGAAGCCGTAGATACTTTGCCAGTCATCGCCCACACAAAAAAGTTGCGTTTTTTCTGTCAACATCAGTTTTATTAATTCCACTTGCAGATTATTAACATCCTGAAATTCATCAACAAGAATATATTCAAATTTGCTTTTAAAGATGTTTGTAATATCGGATTGATTTATAAATAATGATATACTTCTTGAAATCATATCGTTAAAATCAAGGTACGATTTGTTGGTGCAGTAATGAATATATTTTTTTACGATGGGTATAGCCAACTCATAAAAATTGCGAACTCGCTCGTGCTGGTCTTGCCTCGCGTTTTCAAAAACTTTGTCAATATCAATATTCTCAACCTTAATCATGTCGGTAATTCGCATAATCTGTTGCACAAAATCTTTCACATCTTCGTGATACCCATTAAATTCTTCCTTAAAAACTAAGTTTACGGTTTTATGATAGTTTGAGGGCAATCTGTTTTTTACAATTTTATCTAACGTATGATTAAACAGCGCAGAGTCTTTGGTCATACTGTCGTAGGTTTTCACCAAAAGTAAATTTCCTTTTTGAAATTGCTCTTCCTTATTCTTTACAGGATGGCTTTTTGCACTAACATGCTCGATATATAAATTGGCTTCAGGGATATAAAAATCAGGGTGAAAAGAAAAATCTTTCACATTCAGCAAGGGTTCATATTCGTATTTAATGCTGTGTCTATAAAACCAGTCGGCAATATATTGTTCCGATTTTGATCGAACTTTAGTTCCGTCAAGAGTAGTGAAATATTTCCCATCTGAGCGAAAATATTTAGGATTTTCGTTTTTATAATGGATTTTATCAATCATATAATCCAGAATATATCGCTTTAATTGAAGTAGATACTCTGTGTTTTCGCATAGTTCAATAAGTAGTTTATGAAACACTTCAAAAACAGTTTCGGGAGCAACGTATTTATAGAGGTCATCATCCTCATCGTTTCTTTTTTCATCACCAATAATTCTGAATTTATTGTCAAACTCGTTTACGCCATAGGTACGAAGAATAGAATAACAAAATGAATGGAAAGTTCGTATTGTTAGTCCATCAATCCATTTATATTTTTTTTGTTGAATAAACCTCTCCTTATCCTTTTCTCCTTTTGATAATTGTTTATTTTGTAGCAGTTTTTCATATTCACCGCTTTTATCTGCTGAAATGATAAGTCTATCAATCATTTCATTCGTAGCATTTTTAGTAAAAGTAATTGCAAGGATATTTGCAGGGCTTATTCCTTTTTCCTCAATCAAATACATTATTTTTTGAAGCAATGTTTTTGTTTTACCGGAACCTGCACCTGCCAAAACTAATAAGCGTTTATCTTCGCTTATTGCTGCTTCGCGTTGCCTGTCGTTGAGGATGTTGAGGGTCGTATTCATTTTGTATTAGTGAAATAATTACTATTCTTCAATTTTCTTCGTAATAATACGAGTAATCAATTCCTTTCATATACATATCACGACTGTTGATTTCATCGGTCAGGGCATTTTCAAGCAAGCCTTTTATTTGCGCACTGTCTGTGCAACTCTCTACCATAGCATTCATATAATCGTTTTTGCCAATCTTACTCCAATCCACGCATTTTCTCAAGCGTTTCTTAAAGAGTAAATCCAACCAGATTCTTGTGCTTCTTCCGTTGCCTTCCATAAATGGGTGTGCAATGTTCATTTCTACATATTTCTTTACTATTTCGTTGAATGTATTTTCGGGCATTTGTTCAATTTGCCTTAAAGTGTTGCCCAAATATTGTGCCTTTGCAAATAAAAAACCGCCTTTTGAAATATTTTTTGTCCTTATTTGTCCGGCAAAATCGTAAAGCCCGCCAAATAAATAGGCGTGAATTTGTAGTAAACCCTTTGTTGTTCCTACTTCAATTTCGTTTATCAAATTACTTTCAAAGAGCGTATAAGCCTTTTTCTTGCTTTGGCCATCAATAGTGTTATCACTGTATAAAAACCAATCAAGAAACTTCATGGCTTTGTTGTTGGGAAAATGTTTAGCAAGAGCAATAGTACCGTTGCTATCTAAAGTATCGGCTAAACGTTTTTTGCCATCCGGAGCAAAAAATTTGAAACCGTGAGTAGCACTCACGAGTTGATTTTGTTCTTTGATAAGTTTTCGCTTTAACCAACGCCAATAATTGTTTGCTTTTTTGTAATCATCTTGCTCATTTAACACAGTAACAATATCTACAACATTAAACCACCATTTGGCATTTTCCTCATCCCAAATGGCTCGCACCTCTTTGTGGTCAAAAAAACGGATGGATATTTTCGTGTTATTGTTCAT
>JAIRVY010000059.1 GCA_031253655.1 Bacteroidales bacterium | reverse complement strand
ATAAAGTAAAAAGTTTTTTCATTTTGAGTAAATTTAATGGTTAATAAATGGGTTTAATTCGTGCAAAAATAGCATAAAATCAATTGATTCTGTTCGGAAAAATATTATATTCCCGAAGCATTAATGTCAAATAAAAATAATATTTTTTCTGATAGGTCTCGCTTGGAGTCAATTGTTTTTTACCACAAAATTTTACTAAAGGAAAATAAAATATTTTTTCAAAAAAATGCAGGACAATATTGATTTTGTATGATTAGATGATGATGGATAAAAAAAGCCGGAGATAAATCTCCGGCTTTCCAATGAAAACAACAATATCAAACTTACGCTCCTATTTGCAACCTGTGAAAGCAACAACATGTGAGGTTGGCGTCCGTTTGTTTAAGATAATCAGCGACTGAAAGTTTATTGTCGCGAATATACTCCTGACTTAACAAGGTATTTTCTTTAAAAAACTTATTTAGTTTTCCTTCTGCAATTTTTTCAATCATATTTTCCGGTTTTCCTTCCTGGCGTGTCATTTCGCGGGCCAACTCCAACTCGTGGTCAATAGTGGCTTGTGGAATTTGTTTAGGGTCAACGGATAGAGGATTCATTGCAGCAATTTGCATTGCCACATTGTGAGCCGGTTCAAACACTTTTTCTCCGCCAACGGCAAATCCGGCAATCGTAGCCAATAGATTTCCGTGGTGGTTATAGGCAGCCACGCAATGCGCTTCAATCACTTCAAAAGCGGGAAGTTCGGTTTTTTCGCCGGTTTTTCCGGTCATCTCAACGAGCATATCTTCAACTGTAACGCCATTGATTTTATGTACCATCAATTCTTCGCGGGTTTTGATTTTGTTTGCTATTGCAGCGTCAATAATTGAATCTGCAAAGTTAACAAAATCGCTGTTTTTAGCAACGAAATCGGTTTCACAACTCACTACCACAATAGCGGCAAAAGTGTGTTCGGCGTTCATTTTAGCCACAACGCGACCTTGATTTGAGGTGCGGTCTGCTCTTTTAGCAGCTACTTTTTGACCTTTTTTTCGGAGGATATCAATTGCGGCATCAAAATCGCCATTTGCTTCAACGAGTGCGTTTTTACAATCCATCATGCCCGAGCCGGTCATTTGTCTTAATTTGTTTACATCAGCAGCAGTAATTGCCATATTATTAAATTTAAATGTTAAACGAAAGGTTAATTATTTTTTTGCAATAGATTTTGCAGGAGTTTTTCCGGGTATTTTAGCAGGAGTTTTTTTAGTGGGGATACGTTTTCTTTTAGCAGGCGTTTCTTCATCGGAAGCCACATCTTTTACTTTTTTTACGCTCTTTAAATCTACCACTTCTTCTTTAATCGGCACCGGTACCGGTACTTCTTCTTCGTCAATTAAAATATCTGTTTCTTCTATTTCGTCGGTAGTATCTTCTTCTTGTGCTTCTTTATCCAATTTTCTTTCTGTAGCGCCTTCGGCGATGGCTTCGCAAATTGCCTTTACAATAACGGCGATAGATTTAGAAGCATCGTCGTTGGCCGGAACAGGAAAATCAATTAAATTCGGATTAGAATTAGTGTCCACAATCGCAAATGTAGTGATGTTCAATCTTCTTGCTTCGGCTACAGCAATGTGTTCTTTTAATATATCCACAATAAAAACTGCGGCGGGAAGACGGGACAAGTCGGATATTGAGCCTAAGTTCTTTTCCAATTTTGCACGTTCGCGTTGAATTTGCAACTTCTCTCTTTTAGCCAAATTATCAAACTGAGGACTTGTCATCAATCGGTCAATATCGCTCATTTTTTTAACTGCTTTACGAATGGTAAAGAAGTTGGTAAGCATTCCGCCGGGCCAGCGTTCTGTTACATAGGGCATATTTACCGATTTTGCAAATTCCGCAATGGTGTCTTTCGCTTGTTTCTTTGTGGCAACGAATAAGATTTTGCGACCTGATTTAACAATTTGTTTTGCAGCGGCACAAGCCTCCTCTAATTTAACTAAAGTTTTGTTGAGGTCGAGAATGTGAATTCCATTCTTTTCCATGAAAATGTACTGTGCCATAGCAGGGTTCCATTTTCTTCTTAGATGCCCGAAATGGCATCCGGCATCTAATAATTCTTCAAAGGTTACTTTTGACATGTTTTTTTTGTTTACGTTCATTAAAGCAATTACTAAGTAGCTAAAAAGGTCTTAATAATTTCGATACTAAACAGGGTTAATTATAGGTTTAAAAGTTTAAGAGTTCAAGGGTTCCAAAGTTCGAAGTACAAATTTTTGAACTATTAAACATTTGAACTTTTGAACTGAATTTTTAACGTTTTGAGAACTGGAAGCGTTTACGTGCTTTAGGTTGTCCGGGTTTTTTACGTTCTACCATACGCGGGTCGCGCCGAAGGAGTCCTTTTGTTTTTAATAAAGGACGATATTCCGGGTTAATTTCCACTAATGCTCTTGATATTGCCAAACGGAGTGCTTCGGCTTGTCCTGCAACACCGCCGCCATCCAAATTCACTTTAATATCGTATTGTCCATCCACTTCAGCCAACATTAAGGGCTGGGTAATCACATATTGTAATGTGGCTAAAGGGAAATATTCTTTATAATCGCGGCCGTTTACCGTAATCACACCGCTTCCTTTTTTCATATAAATACGTGCAACAGCGGTTTTTCTTCTTCCTAATGTATTGGTTATTTCCATGATGCTTATTTGATTTCGTTAATGTTAATGGTTTTTGGGGTTTGTCCTTCATGCGGGTGCTTTGCTCCTGCATATACATACAAATTACGATACAATTGGGCACCTAATTTGTTTTTCGGCAACATTCCTTTAATGGCATGTTCCAAGATTTCGATAGGTTTTTTCTTTAATAACTCTCTCGGCGTAGTAATGCGTTGTCCGCTCGGATAACCTGTGTGGCGAACATATTCCTTATCTTCTAATTTTTTCCCGGTAAATCTAACCTTATCGGCATTAATAATAATCACGTTGTCACCGCAATCAAAATGAGGGGAGAAGTAGGTTTTGGTTTTTCCTCTTAAAATTCGAGCAGCCACCGTAGCCAAACGACCCACAATTTCATTCTGAGCATCAATAACAATCCATTCTTTTTTAACGATTTTCTCGTTTGCAGCGATGGTTTTGTAACTTAATGTGTTCATTTTTTGTTTTTGTTTTTGTTTTTAGCCTTTAATATTCACCTACAAAAGACTGATTTTCAATTAATAATTCCTTTTTTTAAGTCAAAGGATAATAATCGGATTTTTGGGCGGCAAATATAGAATTATTTTTGAATAAAACGAAGAAGATATTATAAAAATTTCTAATTCAAATTAACATGAAATGGCTAAATCTTTTTTTGAGGTGCTGGGAAAAAAGTTTTCCTTTGCGGCAAAATAATTATCCATGTCAGACAGTGTACTTTTATCCCATGTACTTTCGGTTCTCATCCCTGAAAGTTTATCATTTTTTCATTTAGTTTCCGTTAGTGAAAATCCTACCTACATTGAACTTCGCCTTGAAGATTCTGTGGATGTCATTCCATCAGAGTTACAGCACATCAAGACTGTTGTTTTAGATGGTTTTACCAATCCTATTGAGTTGCAAAGTTTCCCGTTGAAAGGTAAGCCTGTTTATTTTAAGATTTACCGCCATAGATGGAAGGAATCGGGTAGTAATCAGCATTATAGTCATAGTTACGATTTGCATTACGAAGGGGTAAAAGCGACGCGAGAATTTGCGTCTTTTTTAAAAGATGAAGTTGGACAAACACTTGGGGAATATAACGCCTTTTGGGGATTCCCTTCT
This sequence comes from Bacteroidales bacterium, assembly GCA_031253655.1. Lineage (GTDB taxonomy): Bacteria > Bacteroidota > Bacteroidia > Bacteroidales > WCHB1-69 > WRNX01. Next base: position 1,053 of record JAIRVY010000059.1, on the reverse strand, counting down.
CGTTGATCCGAAGAAGCTATGGCGTTGGTATCATGACAGTTTAAGTGGTTTTCTTGACCCACAAGTTGTAAAGCATCGCCATGAACACGATTTTATCATCAAAGAAAAAGGGGTAAAGAAAACGATTAGAGTACCGATTTTTTCGATGGCAGACATGGGCGAAGATATGGCTATTGATGAAAAACAAATAGGCGAAGAGATGCATACCATTTTAAGTAATCGTCAAACAGGAAAGATAGCTTTGTTAGCACAAAGTATTAAGGCAAAGGAATTAATAGAACTTTTACCCAAGTTTAACTGTAAAGGTTTTTTTGTAAAAAGTATTACCAGAGATTTATCACCATCTTATGATTGGTTTTGTCGACAAGTTTTCTGCAACTCCATGCATGTAGCCGACAAGTTCCATATTATCAAAGATTTATTAGACAGCTGTCAGGATGTTAGAGTACGTTATCGGCAAGAACTGTTGACGGATAAACGATTAAAGTACGAGGATTTTAAAAAACAGGAACATCAACGAAAACAAGAATGCAAAGAATCAAAACAACCATTTATCGCCCAAAAATTTGTTTATAAAGAAACTAAAGCAACTAATGGTGAGACTCTTCTCGAACTTTTAGCAAGAAGTCGCTATCTCTTATATAAGTATCCCAATGACTGGACAATTTCTCAAAAAGAACGTGCATTAGCCTTATTCAAGCAATATCCTGAAATAGAAAAATCATACAATCTTATCTGTAGTTTCCGTACTTGGTATCGAAAAGAAAACATTGGAACTCATAGAGATGAAATGCAAAAAAGATTACAAAAATGGTATAAAGAGGTAGAAAAAAATGCTGTTATGGAAATGGAAAACTTTAAATCAACGGTCGAAAGAAATGAAAGAATGATCATCAATTATTTTGTGAAAGGGGATACTAACGCAATCGCAGAATGCATAAACAGCAAAATACAACGATTCATCATGACCAATCAAGGCACCAGAGACAGAGAGTTTTTTTACTTCAGACTAGGAAAACTTTTTTCCTCAGCACCTCAAAAAAAGTTTTAACC
>JAIRVY010000026.1 GCA_031253655.1 Bacteroidales bacterium | reverse complement strand
CTGTCGAAATGCCGCCGCCGCATTTTCCGCCCCTCCCATATAGCAAAATTGTGCTGTCATTCCGAGCGCAGCGAGGAATCCCATTCATAACGCCTCAAACTATTTTTTAACCATTTTTATTTCAAAATTTGTGTGAATTGAAAAATAAATATATTTTTGCCGCAGAAAATAAAACGGCAAGTAATTATTGCGGGGTTTCGCGGGTTGTTAGTCGTTTTCCTTTTTTTTCTATTGCCGTAATGCAATATTGTACTTTTTGTTTGCTGCCTCTCAAAACCCCAACAGTTAACTTTATTTCGCCAAAACTTTCTTTTAAATATTCCATTACAATTATTTCCGAAAATCTTTTTTGGTTTTTATTTTCTGATTTAGGTTTTACAATGGTAGCAGATTTTGCATTTTCCAAAACTTCTATAAGATAAGTAACGGAAATGGTTGATTTTTAGGTATGTGAAGCGTGCCCTGCTGTTTCTTGTATAGACAAAAAACGTACATTAATAAAATCGTTCAATGATTTATTGAAAATCTGTTTTTTTGGATTTATAGCAATCCATTTTGAATAAAAAGCAATGATAAATTCTTTTCGTTTTTTTTTAGCTTCGGTACTGTCGTTTTCGGGTAGATTCAATAGATTTTCTGTCATTAAATTTTGATATATATTTTGTCGCAAAAAACGTAAAATTTTCTGAATTATTTGTAGATAGTAAAATTTTCATATCCCCACTGTTAATTCAGTGGGCATTTTTTTTGTTGGACACCTAAGACTTAAAAAAATAGGTCGGAAATATTGACTTTCCATTTTATTTATTCTTAAAACTGTCTGTCCTACAGTTATTTTGGGCTTTACTATTATGATTACTGCAAATTTTGCAAAACAGAAATTCCTTGAGTGTGAATATCGCATTAACAGACTTATTTTGAATACAAAACACATTCAATTAACCTTAAATATTATATGAATATGAACAACGAAAAAATCCAAATGGTTGGCTATTGCAGAGTTTCAACAGCCACACAAAGCACCGAAAGACAAGTTGCAGAACTTGAGGAGTACGCAAAACGAAACAACGTTAAATTACTGCGCGTATTTGCCGAACTAATTAGCGGGGCAGTTAAGAACGAAAACCGCCCCGAATTATTCGCAATGGTGCAATATGTTATATCCAAACCGAACATTAACAAGGTAATTGTTTGGGAATTATCACGACTTAGCAGAAATACTTTAGAAGTTTTGAAAACGATAGAAATTTTTACCAAGTACAAAATCAATCTGCATATCATTAGCAGCAATATTGAAACTTTAGATGTGGACGGAAATATTAATCCGATTGCACGCCTTATTTTAACCATAATGGCAGAATTGGGGGCAAAACCGCTATGTAAACCAGATCATAAAACCACACCAAAAACCGTGTAAATCACACCAAAAATCACACCGCTATTATTGTCAAAATACCCACCAATCTCCTAAAAACGCTACTTACAGCTGAAGAATTGACAAAAAAAAGAGCGTATTGCAATAAATAAACACCTCATTTTCAGGCATTATATAAAATTTTTCATTTTGAGCCAGCGGCGATAACAAAAAAAATATATTTTTGCTGCCCCAAACGCGAGGGAGTTTAGCTCAGCTGGTTCAGAGCATCTGCCTTACAAGCAGAGGGTCGGCGGTTCGAATCCGTCAACTCCCACTTATACTCGAAACGCATTAACAACCAATAATTTACATCAGTAAATTGTTGGTTTTTGCTGTTAAATCGGGACAGAAACGAGACAAATAACTTTTTTTAGAAATCTAAAAAAGGCTGCCTTTACTTTCAAGGCAGCCTTTTTTAAAGGAAAAATTACTATTTCTTTTTCTCACTTTTAATTGATGCCTGCGCGGCAGCCAAGCGTGCAATAGGCACGCGAAAGGGAGAGCAAGAAACGTAAGTCATGCCGGCTTTGAAACAAAACTCAACAGAGGCTGGGTCTCCGCCGTGCTCGCCGCAAATACCTATTTTCAAATTCGGGAAAGTTTTGCGCCCGCGATTGATACCCATCTCTACCATCTCGCCCACACCCTCCTGATCTAATGTGTTGAACGGGTCATTATCCAAAATTCTATTATCAGTATAGTTATGAACGATGGCGTTTACATCGTCGCGTGAGAAGCCTAACGTCATCTGAGTTAAGTCGTTGGTTCCAAACGAGAAGAATTGCGCAACCTCGGCAATCTTATCGGCAACCACACAAGCTCTTGGAATCTCAATCATAGTACCGTACAAATAATCTATTTTAACACCAAATTTGTCTTCCACTTCTTTTTGTACTTTGTCGGCGATGGCTTTTTGGTGTTTCAATTCTTCCACATTGATAGTCAGGGGTACCATAATCTCGAGCATCGGTTTGTATCCTTCTTTCATTAATTCTGCTGTGGCTTGGAACAAGGCACGGAATTGTGTTTCAGAAACTTCCGGGTAAACGATACCGAGGCGTACGCCGCGCAATCCCATCATGGGGTTCACTTCGTGAAGTGCGTCGATACGTTTTCTAATCTCTTCGAAAGGCATTCCGGTTTCTGCAGCCAATTCGCGCTGTTTTTCTTCGGTTTGGGGTACAAATTCGTGCAACGGCGGGTCCATCAAACGGAAAGTCAACGGTTTGGCATCCATAACCTTTAAGGTACCTTTGGCAGCTTCTTTAATATAAGGCTCTAGTTCGCTAAGTGCAGCAACGCGGCTTGCAGTGTCATCTGCTAAAATCATGTTGCGGAGTTTTGCCAACGGTTGTGCGCTGTTTTTGCCGTAGAACATGTGCTCAATACGGAACAGTCCGATACCTTCAGCACCAAAGTCAAGTGCTTTTTGTGCATCTTCCGGGGTTTCTGCGTTAGTGCGAACACCCATCACGCGATATTTATCCACAATATTCATAAACTCTTGAAAACGTGGATTTTCAGTAGCATCCACCATTGCAATTTTTTGTTCATAAACCCAACCTTTTGTTCCGTTCAAACTTAATAAATCGCCTTCTTTAAAGATTTTGCCTGCTACTTTTATTTGATTGTTATTCAAATCAATATGAATAGCATCGCAACCCACGATGCAACATTTTCCCCAGCCGCGTGCAACCAAAGCAGCGTGAGAAGTCATACCACCGCGGGCGGTTAAAATACCATCGGCAGCTCTCATACCTTCCACGTCTTCGGGGTTGGTTTCTTCGCGAACTAAGATACATTTATTGCCGGCGCGAGCAAACTCGATTGCTTTTTCGCTGGTGAGCGCAATAATACCCACCGAGCCGCCGGGACCTGCCGGAAGTCCTTTCGCCAAAACTGTATATTTTGCCTCATCCTTACTATCTAAAATGGGATGTAACAATTCGTCTAATTGATGAGGATTTACGCGCATTGCCGCAGTTTTTTCATCAATACTGCCTTCATGCAACATGTCCAATGCCATATTCATGGCTGCTACGCCGGTACGTTTTCCCACGCGACATTGTAGCATATACAAAATGCCTTCCTGAATAGTGAACTCAATATCCAACATATCTGTATAGTGTGCTTCTAATTTGCAGCGAATGTCGTAAAGTTCTTTATATGTTTCCGGCATCAGTTCTTGCATAGATGCCAAGTGTTTGTTTTGCTCGTTTTTCGTGTCGTTATTCAGCGGGCTAGGGGTACGGATACCGGCAACCACGTCTTCTCCTTGCGCGTTGATAAGCCATTCTCCGTAGAAAATATTTGTGCCTATAGCAGGGTCGCGGGTAAATGCAACACCTGTGGCAGAAGAGTCGCCCATGTTGCCAAATACCATCGCTTGCACGTTCACTGCGGTTCCCCAATCATCCGGAATACTTTCAATTCTTCTGTAAGAAACTGCCTTTTTGCCGTTCCAGCTTTTGAAAACCGCTTTAATTCCCCCTTCTAATTGGGTGCGTGCATCGTCGGGAAATTCAACGCCGATATGTTTTTTTACTAACGCTTTGAAATCTTCTGCTAATTGCATCAATTCATCAGCAGTGATTTCTGTATCTGACTTATAACCTTTTGCTTGTTTAAACTCGTCCAATTTTTCATCTAAAATTCTACGAATACCTTTTCCTTCGGCTGGGTCAACTCCTTCTGCTTTTTCCATTACCACATCGGCGTACATCATAATAAGCCTGCGATAAGAGTCGTAAACAAAACGGGGATTATTGGTTTTTTTTATTAATCCGGGGATTGTTTTAGAGGATAGCCCGATATTTAAAACGGTATCCATCATGCCTGGCATTGAACTGCGCGCTCCTGAGCGGCACGACATAAGCAGCGGATTATCCGCATCGTCGTATTTTAGTCCCATTACTTTTTCAATAAATTCCATCCCTTTCCACACTTCGGGCATTACCGAAGTGGGAAGATGGCAGTTATTTGCATAATAAGCGGTGCAACATTCCGTAGTAACGGTTAATCCTGCGGGTACGGGGAGACCTAAGTGACACATTTCGGCGAGGTTTGCGCCTTTTCCGCCTAACAAGTTTTTCATGTCGGCTTTACCTTCGGCAGTTTTTCCTCCAAAGGTGTAAACATACTTTACGTTATTCATTTTCAATATATTAAATTAGTTTATATTTAACTTTTTTCGGCTTTTTTAACGGCTGGCGAATTTACATTTTTTTTCAATAATTTTTTCTATGAAAAAAGTGGGGGGAAATCTGTTAAAAAAATCGGTTAAAAATTAGTTTGAGGCGTTATGAATGGGATTCCTCGCTGCGCTCGGAATGACAGCACAATTTTGCTATATGGGAGGGGCGGAAAATGCGGCGGCGGCATTTCGACAGGCTCA
>JAIRVY010000022.1 GCA_031253655.1 Bacteroidales bacterium | reverse complement strand
CCTCCGTCAACCCATACAACTCATAAACCAACACATCAATCTCTCGCTCCAATGCCGATGTATCCGCCGCAGGGTTCGCTTGCTTTGCGGAAAGAATTTGAGAGACAAGGGTGATGAGGGGTTGTTTGCCAAATAACTCCAAAGGAGTTAAATGCGTATAACCCCCAATGAAGCGAAGTGATTGGGGGTAGAAACGACTACATAGGAAGTCCTCAACCCGAAGGGTTGAATGTGAAATCCATTCTCTATGAAAAATACCTTGCATCGGGTTCCATGCCGTTTTCATTCCATATTCGTAATAATTCATTATGAGTATTTTCTTTTTTGTGATGTTCTTGTTGATTTTTAACGTAATTAATTAACACATCCTTATTCTTGAAAGAATATGTGAATGCAGCGTAACCTTCTCCCCACCCGCTGAAAAAAGGAAAATCGGGAGATTGTTTCATCCAAAGAGATGTTGAAACTTTAATACTTTTTACTAAATCAGCTAAAGCAAAACTGGGGTGAAGGTCACATAAAATATGAATATGGTCTTCCATTCCGTTAATACGATACAATTTTCCTTTTTTGTTCTTTAATACGCCCCAACTATATTTGTATAAAGAAGATACATTTTTTTGTGCAATAGACAGTTCGCTTCGCTTAGTGCGTAAAATAATGTGATAGAGTATTTGTGTATAAGCCATGAGTAGATATTTATGATTTAGGTTGCAAAAGTAGTTTTTTTGTTATTCAACCCTTCGGGTTGTGGTTTTCTGATGTGTTTGCTCTTTACCCCCAATCGCTTCGCTTCATTGGGGGTAATTTGTATTCAGCCCTTTAGACTGCCTTTTCTTCAATTATTTCTATTTCTTCCTCCGTCAATCCATACAACTCATAAATCAACACATCAATCTCCCTCTCCAATACCGATGTATCCGCCGCAGGGTTTGCTTTCCTGGCAGAAAGAATTTGTGAGACAGCGGAAAAAAGAAACCTCATTTTTACTTATATAGATTGAAGAAAACGTCTCAATGTTGAACGATGTACCCCTAGTGTTTTTGCTATTTCTATTTTAGGTATTTTTCTTTTTAGCAGCGACCCTATTTGTTCTTCTTTCCCGGTAAGTTTTACTTCTTTCGATTTTGCTCCTTTTGGTCTGCCAATATGAATACCTTCCGATTTAATTCGAGCCAAAGCCTCTTTCGTTCTTTGAGAGATTAAATTACGTTCAATTTCTGCCGAAAGCCCAAAAGCAAAAGCCAATACTTTTGAACTGATGTCGCTTCCTAATCGATAATTATCTTTGATAGTCCATACTTGCACTTCTTTTTCCATGCAAACATTCAGTATTGACATAATCATCAATAAATTACGGCCTAATCGCGACAATTCTGAGCATATTAAAATATCGTTTTTTTGCAAATTCCCCAATAAATTACCTAATTTTCGTTTATCTACTTCTTTTGTTCCTGAAATAGTTTCATCAATCCATTTTTCAACTTCAACGTTATTTTTTTTACAAAATTCGTTAATTTCAAAACGTTGATTTTCTACTGTTTGCCTGTCGGTGCTTACCCGAATGTATCCATAAATCATAAAATTGTTTTTGGACTTAATTTATCAAAAAGTTCCAATATAGGGTCGGGTTTCTTAAGACAAATTCAGGGAAGAAAGGAGAGGGTATGCCTGTTGTGAGAAATCCACAGTTCTATTTTAAGGAGGGATTTTGTTGGACAGACGTAAATTCCACTTACTTAAAAGCACGTCTTAAAAAAACTGGGGTATTTGATGTGCTTAGTATGAGTTTATTTACTCAATTTAATATTCCGGATTGGTATTTTGTATGTTTGATAAATTCGAGATTTATAAGTTTTTACGTAGATAATTTCATAAATAACACCTCTCATTTCCAAATAAATGATGCAAGGCAACTCCCAGTCATTATACCATCAAAAGAAAAATTATGTGAGTTTGAAGCATTGTTTAATTTGGCAGTTGAAACTAAGGTAATGCAATTTTCTAATCAATTGCCAATGAATGAAATAGAAATTAAATTAAACACGATTCAAGAAAATTTGGATAGAATGGTAGAAGAATTATATGGTGTAATATAGTTTTTCAACAAAATCATTCAGATTTGCTTCTATTTCAGATAATTCAGTTTCGATGTCCGTTTCATTACCCCTATTGTTAAATACGCTTTGTTTTAATGCAATTGCTCTATCATATAATGGTTTACAATATTCCAATTGCTCATTGGTTGGAATTATAATAGGTAACTGCCGGGCATCATTAATTTGAAAAGTTTGCGTATTATTCACAAAATCATCAACGTAGTAACTCATGAAAAAGGAATTAATTAAGCTAACAATGTAGTATTCAGGAACTTCACCTGATAAAGCATATAAACTCATACTTTTCACGTCATTGATACTTTTCTGTTTTTGTCTGCATTTTAAAAAAGTGGTATTAATATCTGACCAACAAAATCCCTCCTTAAAATAGAACATATAACCTTGGTATCTTGCTTTTGGATCAGTCTTAAGAAACCCGACGTTTTTTTGCGACCATGCAATAGCAAAAGGGGTTTCTAAATACCAACGATTTCCATCTTTATCTCCTTTATCATAAGGAACATAATAATTTTTTGTTTCAGGAATACCATTCTGCTTTTCATCATCGGTTAGTAAATCTACATCTGCAAGTTCATCATCACTAATCAAACGAAAAATATAACCCTGCCCAAAAACATCTCGACCATACTTCTCTTTTATACTATCAAATAAATCAGCAATTTGAGATTCGGATAAACTATTCAAATAATCTGAAACGTCATTAAAATTTTCCAATTCTGGTATTTGAATTTTGCTTGATTTTATTACTTCGATTAATTTTTTAGGACGAGATTCTAAAATGTTTTTTGCCCATTTCGTAGATTTTCTCACTGCAATATATTTACCATTGTTTGCGGTTGCCAAACCTTGTCCACCTTCTGTTAAACATCCCAATAATGCAATATCACCCGGTTTTAAATTTCTACGATATTCTTCCAACGCATCTGTATTTTTTGCAATTTTTGCACTTGTTTCAATTTTATCCCACCATTGATTGTATAGATTTTTAACCTTTTGTCCTAACAGATTGTAGATTTTAAGGTTTTCATCAGTAGGTTTAAAAATTACAGAATTTTGCGAATTTTTATAAATATTTTGGTCAATGGAATATTGTAAAGGATTATTTAAACTCTTACTTCCATCAAGAAAACTAATTGTATTACTCTCTAATTTTCTGTTCTTTGTTGAGGTAACACAAGTATCTACCATAGCCGCTTCAAAAGGATTCGCTGTATCGAAGATGAAATCTATTGTTTTCGTGAGCAACAAATCACGCAAATTACGTTTTGTCTGTGTCGTCCAAAAAGTTTTCGGTGTTATATAAGTTAAAACACCATTATTACTTAAAAGACCTTTTAATACATTTATCCCATTCTTTTTATTCTTCCATTCACAACCGAATGCTTTAAAAAAGAAATGATTATATATGTCATCAGAAAAACCATAATCAATTAAAAATAATTTTTTATCTTCTTCAGTAACTCCCTTTGTACTCACATACGGCGGGTTTCCAATCACAATATCAAACCCTTCTACAATGCCAAACATCCATTCCGCATCAAACCAATCTGTTTTTTCGTGGCTAAAAGGATTCCATGCGCTTATTTTATAGGCGCGGTTGTCGGGGTCGGTTCCGGAGGTATAGCCCAATTGTTGCTTAAAAATCTCTTTTTGCAAACTTAAAAATCGTTCTTTAAGTTCATCTTTTTCTTCACCATAACTTTGTAAATATTCTAATCTTATTTTATGCAATTCATCTAATGTATCGTTAGAGTTAAACAAACCGCCATAGTCTTTTTCGGGCGGCAGTTGCAGTAATGTGTTTGCCGTTACAAACTTAAATTCCAAATTGGGCAATGGCTCTACGCCTCGGTTGGGTTTAGTATCGTCAATATTTTCATCAACAATGAGCGTAAGAAAACAACGGAGTTTTGAAATTTCTGCGGCAACAGGTTGTATGTCAACGCCGTATAAACTATTCTGAATTATGCCTATTTTTCGGGCATATTCTACAGTGGTTTGTTCTAATTTTTGCTTCACAATTTTACGCAACATCGTATTATCAATCTTTTCAATCTGCTTGTTTTTCCACCATGCTGCGTTGGGATCTAATTTTTGCAATACCATTACAATTTTTTGCAATATGCCCATTGGAAACGCACCTGATCCGCAAGCAGGGTCAAGTATTTTTAAATTGTCGAGAGCATTTAGTATGTCCGTTCTGTATTTTGCAATTTCTGAATTTTCTCCAACCCCATCATCTAATCGAAACAAAATTTTTAAATCTTCTTGTTCAATGGTTAATGTTTCCTTTTTGTTTTGGAGTTGGTTAAAGAGGTAACTTGTCAAACTTTCAGTTGCCATATAATCCACAATTTCTCGTGGCGTATAAAAACTACCGGTAGCATTTCTAGCAGATTCTCCACTATCGGGGTCAATTTCTGCCAAAAGATTTTCAAAAATTCGCCCTAACATTTCTGGATCAACGCTTACTTCAACGTCCATCATACTGTTTTCGTCAATGGTAAAATTGTATTGTTCCAAGTTTGCAAAGAGTTCGTAAAACCATTCATCAGGAATTTTCAACGTGTTGATATGACTTGAAATTCCTATAGTCTTGCTTGGCAGGTAGTAATCTTCTATTTGTGGTTCAAACAGTCCGCCATTCAAAAAAGGGATCTGCTCGCATCCTTGGGGCAAATCTTGTATGCGCTTGTTCATTGGAGTATTGAGCGTTTGGAAAAACAGTTTTTCTAAAATTGAATGATAGTAATTTCTGTTTTCAGATACAGCTCTACTACTCAGTAAATGTTCCGGCAAAAGCGATTCGCCGGTTTTAGATTTTTTCATTTTCAAAAACCAACAAAATACGGTTCGTCCTATCAATCTAACTGCAAACTCCTGATATACTTTCTTTGTAAAACTATCGTCCGGCGCGCCAACAGGCAGTTTTAGCACTCTTTCGTGAGCAATTGCTCTTGCGCCTTTGCCTTCTGTAGCACCCACTAATTGATAAAAGCGCTGTGCTACAATTCTGTAAAATTCTTTGTTTAATGCTTCTACGCTAAAGGCATTTTTAATATCATCCAACGTAATGTTTCCGCGCTTTCCGGCAATCATTTTCAGTCGGTCGGCGGGCGTTTTGGTTTTTTCGTTTTCGCCAAGCACGTATGTGAAACGCTTAGGGGGTGTTTTTTCAATTGAGAACGAACCATCTTCGTTTATTGTGGGTTCGCTGCTGATGAACGACATCCGGTATGCTTCGGCGTTTCGACTACGCTCAACGCCCGAACCGGATACTGCTCGACTATTTTCAACGCCCGAACCGGACTCTGTTCGACTATTTTCAACGCCCGAACCGGATACTGAGCCTGTAGAAGTGTCGCCGTGATAAAACGCCAAGATGCCGTGATAACGTGCGTGGTCAATGAATTTTTCTACCAAATTGCGCAAACCTACTCGGTTGCGGGCAATTTGTACTCCTGCGCGGATTTCAATATCCAGCACGGCAAGATTTTTCCCATCGGCAAGTTTTATAACACCGAAACGCTGCACAGATTTTATGTTATCGCGATCAATCTCAACATTTTCTGCTTGTATATCAAATTGCGCTTGCGAGCCGAAAAGAGCGGCGAGCCACGTTTGCCAATTTTGGCGGCTGTAAGGTTGTTTTAAATCCATAATGATTAATGATTAATGGTTAATGGTTAATTTTGCTTTGGCTGTTTTGATTGAAGTAGTTATCATTTTGATAAATTCGACAGCACAAATTCCTTTTTCGTATCACACAGATATTTATACAAATTCACAATTCTTATCGCAAAACTAATACTCTTACTTTTCAATATATTCTCTTTCATCTCATTAACCATTTATCATTAACCATTAACCATTATTTCTTATATAGTTTTTTGCAATTCGCCAAATACCCTCTTGGCGAAAAGCCGGGATGGTTTGTCGTTTAGCGGCATTAGTGATTAGCGCTGCGCTTATATTCCTGTTTTTGGCGTATTCCGACAATTTTACAATTTCATTACCGCGAAGGTAGGTAAGCCGTTTGTTAAACGATTCTGAAAGAGTAAGATAAAGATAATCTGAAAACTTATCTGATCTATTCTTATCACGCCACTCGTCAAAAATGGGGTAATAACTCTCTCTTTTACTTTTGTTTTGAATAATCACCGGTGGATAGCCCAAAGCAGCAAACTGCAAGTTAATAATGAGCCTTCCCATTCGTCCGTTGCCATCGCAAAAAGGATGTATTGTTTCAAATTGCAAATGAAATTCGGCAATTTTTTCTAAAAAATATTTATTGTCTTCGCTGTTGTATTGATTTATCAGGTTAATGAGTAATGGTTTTACCTGTTCGGGCGGTGGGGCGATATGCCAACCCACGCGCACATATTCGCCTGTTTGGCGAACACGCCCCGCATAGTCGTCATTTATTCCGCCTAATAACATTTGGTGCAATAGTTCAAGATTTTCTACCTTGAGTTCGTAGTTGGGACGTGTCCAAAGATATTTTATCACACGCGCTAAATTAGTGGCTTCGTAGGTTTCGCGCAGTGAAACTTCACGCATCAACGCTTGCGCTAATAAGATTTTTTCGGTTTCTTTAAGCGTAAGTGTTGAATTTTCAATAGCATTAGAATTATAAACCATTTCGGGCAACTCCGATTCGGCAATTATTTTTAGCAAATCATTGTGTGTTCCACGAAGTTGCTCATACTCCAATTTCAATTTGCTCAAGTTCTCTTTTTTTGTTTGTGTAATCATAAAACACATTTATTATTTTTCAGTTGCAAATAAACAAAATATCCGTGAATATATATCCGTTTTCTTCATAAATTCACGAAAAAACAATATTTATTCGTGAATAAAATAGGCTTTATAGCTAATATTCACGGTTTTTATCTCTATTGCCCATTATTTAAAACTTTCACTGATAATTATTAATGGTTAATGGTTAATGGTTAATGGTTAATTTTGCTTTGGCTGTTTTGATTGAAGAAGTTATCATTTTGATAATTTCGACAGCATCGGCGTTGATACTTTCAAATTCATTTTTTGAA
>JAIRVY010000021.1 GCA_031253655.1 Bacteroidales bacterium | reverse complement strand
TGAGCCTGTCGAAATGCCGCCGCCGCATTTTCCGCCCCTCCCATATAGCAAAATTGTGCTGTCATTCCGAGCGCAGCGAGGAATCCCATTCATAACGCCTCAAACTAATTTTTAACCGTATTAATAATATTTTATTGTTTCTTTGCGTTAACAAAAGATTATGTATAATTCATCCTCACCGAAAAAAAAGCAACCTCAAAAAAAGATTTCAAAATCTAAATGGATTAAACCCTTTTGGCTTGTTTATGTTTTCGGGTTACTATTACTTACAGTATTATTTACCTTTATTTCGCTGGGATGGGTTGGTTTTATGCCCGCGTTTTCAGAATTGGAAAATCCGCAAACTAACTTGGCTACAGAGGTTTACTCTTATGATGGTGAGTTGTTGGGAAAATACTATTTTGAGAACCGCTCTCCCTGCAAGTATGACGAACTTTCGCCCCATCTCATCAATGCGCTGAAGACTACTGAAGATGTTCGTTTTGAAAAGCACTCCGGAATAGATATTCGGGCGCTGGGACGCGTTTTTGCAGGCGTAATAACCCGCTCGCATAAAGGAGGCGGCAGTACGATAACGCAACAGTTGGCAAAAAACCTTTTCCCCCGCGACCCAGACGCAGGAAAATTGAAAACAATTACTACAAAATTTAAAGAATGGGTGGTTGCTGTGAAGTTGGAAAGAGAATATGCAAAGAATGAAATAATTGCCATGTATTTGAATACCGTGGACTTTGGCAACAACTCTATGGGAATTAAATCTGCTGCTGCCACTTACTTTAACAAATCACCCGCCGATTTAAATATTGAGGAGTCTGCGCTGCTAATAGGGATGTTGAAGGCACCTACTAAATTTAGCCCAAAACGAAATCCGATTGCCGCGATGCAACGAAGAAATACTGTGTTAAGCCAGCTTTATAAATACAATTATTTTCCGAAAAACGAGCGCGATTCAATTCAAAATTTGCCTATAGACCTGTCGCGATTTGCCATGCAGCATCACGCCACAGGATTGGCTACCTATTTTAGAGAATATTTACGTCAATGGATAGCAGATTGGTGTAGAAATAACCCTAAACCCGACGGCTCGCACTACGATATTTATAAAGATGGATTAAAAATATACACTACAATAGATTCGAGAATGCAAAAACACGCCGAAAAAGCAGTACAGGAACATATCTGCAACTACCTGCAGCCTATATTTTTTAAACATGTTAAAGGGCAAAAAAATGCACCCTTTACAAATATCTCTGTAGAAGAAACGCAGCGTATTTTAAACTCTGGAATGAAACGCTCTGAAAGATACGTGCTTATGAAAGATGCCAACGCCACAGCAGAGGAAATAATAAAAGCGTTTGAAACCAAAGTGGTCATGAAAATATTAACCTGGGACAGAGGAATGGTAGATACCGTAATGACTCCCATGGATTCGATTAGATACATGAAATCGTTTTTACACTGTGGAATGATGGCTATGGATGTAAACTCCGGATTTGTTAAAGCATACGTGGGTGGTGTTAATTATCAGTATTTTCAGTACGACCATGTGAAACTTTCCAAACGACAGGTGGGGTCAACTTTTAAACCATACATTTATACGGTCGCAATGCAATCGGGAGAGTATTCTCCCTGCACTATGGTGCCCAACATAGCAGTAACTTTTCATTTGCCCGAAGGAGGTACATGGACACCGAGAAATTCAAGCGACCACAAAAGGGGAATGATGCTTCCGCTCAGCGAAGCTCTGGCGCACTCACTCAACTACATTTCTGCTTATCTGATGAAACAGTTTGGTCCGCAGTCTATTATTCATTTGGTAAGAAATATGGGTATCACTTCCGATATACCGGCGGTGCCTTCTATTTGCCTGGGAGCTTGCGAGTTGTCTTTGTATGAACAGGTGGGTGCCATGAACTGTTTTCCAAATCAAGGGGTCTATATAGAACCCACTTTTATCACCAGAATCTGCGACAACAACGGGAGTACTATATATAAGTATGTACCCAAAACCAATGAGGCAATGGATCAGATTACCGCTTTTAAAACAGCAAGATTGATGCAGGGGGTAGTTGATTATGGTACCGGAGGAAGATTACGCTCCTCCTATAAACTCTCTTTCCCGCTTGCCGGAAAAACCGGTACCACTGATAATCATTCCGATGGCTGGTTTGTGGGGTACACCCCAATGCTTACCGCAGGCGTTTGGGTGGGTTGTGAAAACAGGGCAGCGCATTTCAGAACTTTGGCTCTGGGGCAGGGCGCAAGAACCGCTATGCCCGTATTTGCCGCTTTTATGCAAAAATGTTACGAAGACAAAGAACTTCCTTATCATAAAGTAGTTGCAGAACCCGACAAATATCCGGGATATTATTTCACAATACCTGCAGCTTATACTGGAGACCCCAGCGGTTGCAACGAAAAACCAAAAGAGAGAAAAAGACCCGAATTTGATTAAGCATTGTTATTCAACACCATGAAAAAAAATCTTCTATTTTTTATTTTATTTGTTTCAATATCAATATTTTATGTTTTTTCCCAAGGCGGAAAAGAAACCCCTGTAAGTTGGGAATATAAAACCGAAAAAGTGAATGATTCCATTGCCGAACTACATTTTATAGCCACGATAAAAGATAAATGGCACCTCTATGCGCAAAGCCACACCGGAATGGAGATACCACTTAGGTTTGAGTTCAAACAAACATCTACTTACAAAAAATTGGGGAAAGTGAAGGAACCCAAACCCAAAGTATATTACGATTCCGAGTTTGGCGATACTTCACTAATTTTTGAAAAAAAAGTTATCTTTAAGCAGAAGATAGAGGTTTGCACCCTGAATACTTTTGAGATAACAGGCGGACTTTCCGGTCAGGCCTGTATTGAAGGTAGATGTGTTGCCATTGACCAAAGGTTTGCTTTTACTGTTGAAGGGTTTAAGAATTTTAGCATTGCGGCAATTGTTGATAAGTATGATGAAATTGCGATGGAAGAATCAGATTTTTTGGAAGATGCAAATATTACTGAAAGCAAAACCAAATATTCCGAGGATTCTCTTCTTCTATTTTTCTTTGCAGCCTTTTTAGGTGGTTTAGTGGGCTTACTGATGCCTTGTGTATTCCCGATGATACCGATGACTATCTCATTTTTCTTAAAAATGAAGAAACGAGCAAAAATACTTGCACTCTTTTTCGGAGTTTCTATCGTTATCATTTTCTTATTTTTAGGAATTATTTTGTCCGTAATTTTCGGTCCCGATTTCGCAAATATTGTCAGTACGCACTGGTTGCCGAATGTGATATTTGCAGCAATATTTGTAATATTCGCCATCTCATTGTTTGGATATTTCGAAATATCATTACCCAGCAGTTGGGTAAATAAATCGGCTAAAATGGAGAATACGGGTGGACTTATCGGAGTGTTTTTTATGGCGTTAACGTTAGTGTTGGTATCTTTCTCCTGCACTTTGCCCATTGCGGGAGCAGTGGCGCTCAATTCCGTGGACGGTTCGTTCTTAAAACCAATTATTGGAATGTTAGGCTTCTCGCTTGGTATTGCAGTACCCTTTACGCTGTTTGCCTTCTTTCCGGGGATGTTAAAAACTATGCCCAAATCGGGCGGCTGGATGAATACATTAAAAGTAATGTTAGCCTTTGTGGAATTGGCTTTTGCCTTAAAGTTTTTGAATGTACCCGACCAAACCTATGGGTGGCGCATCTTAGATAGAGAAATATATTTGGCGTTTTGGATTGTAATCTTTTCGATGATGGGATTTTACCTATTGGGAAAACTCAGATTTCCACACGATGAGGAGATGCCGGTACAAAAAAACTGGTTTAGGTATATGTTAGCCATAATAACTTTCTCTTTCGTGATATATTTAGTTCCCGGTATGTTCGGCGCACCGCTAAAAGCTATTTCCGGCTGGTTGCCTCCCATGCCTACTCAAGATTTCGACATCAATAAGATTGTAAGAGAAGAAACAACCACCTATTCGGGTGGTAACGATATGGAGGGGTGGGAAAAGCCGCGCTATGCCGACAAACTGCGTCTGCCCCACGGAATTTTCGGCTATTTCGATTTAGACCAGGCTTTGCGAGTGGCAAAAAAAGTGAACCGCCCGGTGTTTATTGATTTTACCGGACACGGATGCGTGAACTGCCGCAATGTAGAAAGTGTCGTTTGGCAAGACGCAAGAATTCGAGCCAAATTTGCAAAGGAATTTGTGGTAGTAGCACAATATGTGGACGACAAAGTGATAAAATTAACTCCCGAAGACCAAATAGTAAATAAAGAGGGCGACCCCATTACTATGCTGGGCAAAAAAGCAATGTTTTACGAACAAAACCGATACGGCGAAAATTCCCTACCATGCTATCTCATTGTGGATACTGACGGCAAAGTATTAGTCGGTCCCACTTACTACGAACTGAATGTAGAGAATTACCTGAAGTTCTTAGAGGAAGGAGTAAGACTATTTAAGAGGTAGTCTCTTTAAAACATTACCCCAAAAACAATATATAAAGAGTGTACAATAGACTTGTTCTGCTTATTATGTACGTTGTTTATAGCTCTGTGCTGAAATAAAAGCGAAAAACGTTATCACAACAAATTACATTTGATGCAAACAGATGGCTTTGATATTCTCCGGTATCTTTGGTAAGAAAAATAAACGGAAAAATACCCTAAATTACCGGTTTTTTTCTACTTTCCTAATACTTCATGGGTAAGTCAAGATATTTACATCCGGCGCATTATATCGAAATGCTAGTCTAAAAGAGTTATCACCAATTTTTGAAATGGGAATTTTTTTCTCCAGTTAAAAGTTTCGGGGGTGGAGTTAAGTTTTCCCAACTGGTAACAAAGTGCTTAACAATTGAAAGTGATGAAGTTGGGAAAAAGGGGCCTCCTAATTTCTTAAGAAACCCCATTCGCAACTTCTAATTCTTAATTCCCATCTACTCCATAATACATCTCACACTAATTGCATCAGTTTTCTTTATTTGCACAATTTCTATTTGGTTGCAATGGTAATATATTGAAGTACTGAACGCTGTGGCACTGCTGTTATCGGGAGTATCTGAACTCCAGTAGGCTGTAAATCCGTACAAGTCTTCAAAACGATTATTTTCACTGTTGTAAAATCCTGCACCCCGTGAATCAAATTTGAGCTGGTTGTTGTTATCGTTGGGTATCAGCCAGAAATCGGGATTTTTCAGTTTATTTGCATCATACACCGCTAGCAATTGCCATTCTGCGGCAGTAGGGATACGCCACCCTTGCGGACAAAGCCCTTGGATGTATGTAGAAGGTCCCGACTCGTCATTAGTGGCTAAATGCCATGTGTATAACAAACCGAAATTTTCAGTATTTTGTTCGGTATTGGGGTGTTGTGCATTGTAGTATGGTACTGCGAGGGGAATATCGGTATCATCCTGATATTTTGTACCACGGAAGTTTTCTCTAAACCAGCATCGCCCCGCTAATGGAACTACAGTATAAGTATGGTTGTTCACTTCATCGTAAACTTCATCTGGACAATTTGTTATCATTAATAATTTGAAAGAAACAACAATTGTGTGGTTAGCAATTACATTATTAAATGTATAACTTTTTTCAGCAACTGCTCCTGAATTATTTGTACCGTTAATCAACACCTTGTCAATTTCATAACAGTCATCCGGTGTGAAGGTAAAGGTACAACTTGAACCGCAGATTACACTAATTATTCCGTTTAGATTAATAGTGCCATTTTCGTTTGCAGTTGCAGTGATGGTGTAGGTTTTTATTTTGAAAGTGGCAGTAACAGTATGGTTTGCTTTTATGGTATCAAACTGATAGAAACCGGCTACTGCAGCTGCTGAATTAGGAGTACCGTCAATCCATACTTGGTCAATTTCATAACAGGTATCCGGTGTGAATGTATATGTAGGAGTTGTTGCACAACCCACATTTCCGGTTGCAGGGGTAATTGCTCCGTTTGGAGTTTGTGTAACTGTAATAGAATAATTGCGGAGCACAAAACTGATGGAAATGTAAAGGTCTTCTGTAATATTGTAAAAAGTGGTACCTACGTTGTAATTAAAACTGCTAAATGGTTCTCCGTTTACGAGTAGTTCATTAACATCGTAGCAATGGTCGGGCCACAGTAATACCCACCAATCAGCGCTGTCTTTCACCACAATTTCATAAGAGCCCGGTGCAAAATTTTCGTCATGGCTATTACCACCGCCGTTATTTCCGATGGTGAGGTAGATGGTGTGATTATTTACAGAAATCGGTGTGAAAGTAACATGAATGGTGTGGTTAGTTTGTACGTTGGCAAAGGTATAACTTCCTGCGGCAACTGCTGTCGGATTATTTACTTCGTCTATCAATACCTGAAAAATTTCGTAGTTTGTAGCAGGTGAGAAAGTGAAAGTTGTGCTTCCACCTTCGTTAATGGTTTGTATGGTATCTGGAAAAATGGAACCGTTAGCTCCGGCGGATGGAGTAATGGTGTAGGTAATTGCAGAAACATTGATGAATATTTCTAATCGTGCTGTATCGGGAGCCGAACAACCGGGATTGGAAACAACAAGAGCAACTTCATTTTCACCCTTTGTAGTCCAATATACAGTAACATAGTCGTCTGTAATTTCTCCGCCTCCCACAATAATACCGTCTGTTACAATCCATTCAAATTTAGTTACTATAATATCGGATTGAGGCACAAAAGTATAAGTCTCTGTTGAACTGATGTCAGGGGTGGTATTACCTGTGATATCAGCAACGAGAGGAGTTTCATATACCCATACTTCCGAGGTTGTTTCGGCGTTACAACCATAAGTACTCTGCACCTGCAAAGTAACATTGTGCGCCCCTAACGTAATAATTTCCGAAGCATTTTTTGTAATTGCAAAAGGCGTAGGTGTGCCCTCTAAATACCATTTCCAACTTAATTCATTTTCAGGCACTTCACCATCAATACTCCAGTTGGTAAATGTGGTAGCCGTTCCCACACAAACTGTATCTGCGCCGAAATTTACAATATTAACAGGGGTGGGATGAACAAACAATTTCAAAATCGTAGTACTATCGCAGCCCTGTGCCGTATTTTCTTGTTTTGAGTACGTTTGCACACCGGTAAAATATTGTATTCCCAAATTAAAACCATTCGCTGAGTATGGTAAAAATTGACAGATATTATCATAAATTTGCGTAGTTTTTGCAGGCAAAACATTAAAATTGATAATCACCAAACTGTCACAATTGGTACTGCTGATAACATATAGCGTATCTCTAAAGATACCGGGCTCATAGAGCGTAAATTGTAAACCATAACCCGTATATTCCTCCCCAGCGCAAATGTCACCGGAAATGATAAATACCGCAGGTTCTACAACTGTAAGATATATTCCAATATTTACTGTACAACCTCCATTATTTATGGTGGTTTGATAAAATCCTGTTTCTATTGCTGTAATGTCATACTTAGTATAGATTTCCCCTTTGCAAATTGTGTCATAGAGAACTATCGGAGCAGTTTGGTCAACGATTACAAATTCGCTCGCTGATGCCGAACAGCCATCATCAGTAGCTATGGTTACACTGTAATTAGTTGTTACGGATGGATTTACATTAATAGACCCTTCGGTTGAACCTGTATTCCAGAGATAAGTGACTCCGCAGTAGTAGATAAATAATGCCGGATCGCTGTCGTTGTTACAGGGTTCTACAGGGTCGTACGTCATATCATTAAGCAATGCAACAAGAGTAACCTCATCTCCAGTGGTACAAAGAACAGTATCTTTCGGCACAATTTTTACCATCGGAGCAGGCAGTACATTGACCAAAATATTAACAATACTGTCACATCCCAAAGATGAATTCAAATCTTTAGAATATACAAAAGTACCTACGTTGTTTTGTACGCCGAGATTAAAACCATGGCGGTCGAATACTTCACCTTGACAAATCTGTTCATTGAGTTGAATAAGGTAAGATTGGCGTGGATGTATCTCAAAGGAAGCAGTACTGTTTCCACATCCATTTTGACCATATAATGTAATAACAGAGGGTGTATCGTCGATAAAAAATAAGGTAATCTGTGGCTTGAAATTACTGCTCATTTGTATTGCATTGTCCGGTAAAACCCAATAGAATGCTGTAAGAGATTCTGCGCCAATAAAAGAGTAGGTACACAATTCTTTCGTGCATGGGGAAGCCTCGCCTTGAATAAGATCGGGCATATTGAAGCTCCAACTCACAACCAATTCCAGTATATTTAATAAACTACAATCGCCAAAATATCCTGTTATTATGGTATCGCGGTACAAACCCGGTTGAGGTTCAATAATATTAAAACCGTTTTCTATATAACTTTCTCCGAAGCAAATGGCGGCATTTATCTTATTGAATCTTTTTATAACTGTTAGATTCAGATTGATAACCTCTGTGGAACAAAGGAAAGGATTTACAATTACATTTTGAAAAAACCATTGTCCCGGTTGTTGCGGCGGCAAATTAAAGTGGTGCTGCGTATAGTTTTCACCTTCGCAGAGAACATCGGTAAAAGTGCCGGATACTACATTTTCGGTGGTTATATATGCAAAAAAAGTTACCTCACAGTCCATAGCGGAGGTAGCGGTACAGGTAATATGCGAATTGGTTACTTCAGAAGTAATAAATGTTGCTGTGCGTTGAGTAGTGCCGTTCGACCACAGATAGCTATCGAAGTTAGGTGGCGCTTCAAGTGTAAAAGTTCCTCCTTCGCATGCAGTTGCCTCCATAGTATTAGCCATACAGGATGCTGTAAAATAGGCATACCCGAAATGTGCGCCATAGCCACAGTCGTAGGTTATAAACTGCACTTGCACTTCCTGCCCCACAAATAAGGATAAATCAATACTCATAAGTGTCCAATCGCGCCACATAACCATCCTGTTCAAGTTGTATTGATAGGGTTCAAAACCGGGTATATCCGAGCCAGAGGTTACATCATATTCGGCACACGCTTCCACTAATTCTCCATCCGAACCTATCACGCGAACAATAAAACGTGGTTGTGCATAAAACGAGTGGCCGGGATCTTCTAATACTACAGCAAAATTGAGCAGCAGCAGCGCATTGTTTACATCTACATAATACTTGTAAACTAAGGCTTCTGCTTCAAAAAGAACATCCTCGTTTCCGAGTTTAATAGATGGGCCGCCTCCGGGAGGGAGTACACTGAGTTTGTTACCCGTGCGGGGATCGTACCCCGGGGTGGTCATCAGCGTGTGTCGTCCGGGGATAAGGCCCTCGTTTTCAAAAGGGTTACCCCTTTCATCTACCCCTTTACCATAGTATGCAGTTACATTAGGAGAATATAAATCCAAAAAGTCCGGACATTGTGCCATGGCTACCGTATTAAACAGAAAGCAGAAAATAAAAAGTAAAATACTTGCACCATATCTCTGAACAAGCGAAGAAAAGTTGTAATTATTTTTCATTGTAATTATTTTTTTATTAAATTATTATTCTTATATTTTCTTAATCGTAACTTATTCTACGTATTCTACCTTAAAAAAGAAATTTCCAAAAGATATATTATCGGTGGAATTGTTCCAGATTATTGATTTTCCGTCTCCTGTACTTACGGTGCCTACATCTCCACTAACGGTAGTCGCCTTCGTCCAGTTACATTTATCGGGGCTATAATATAAGGAAACTTCTGTACCGTTTGATTCCAAATTGTAGGTTACAGTAACAACGCCCTGGCAAGAAAAGTTTAAATCCGTAATGACTGCCTTCTTGATGATAGAAGCAGCAGAAATCGAGCAAAACTCAAAAGTAAAGTCAGTATGGTTTAATCCGTATGCATAAGCACTAGGAGGAGACATAATATTAATGCTTGTATAATCTGAGCGGTAGTATATCAATTTAAAAATGCTGGGATTTGTAGTAGCACGGAAATTTGTAGCGTTGGTGTAGTAATCAACATCGTGGTTTAAAAATGCCACACACAAATTTGCTCCGGGCATATAAGTGAAATCTTCGGTTTGGTTGAAAATAATTTCTACTATACCATTAGCCGGAAAGGTAACGGTTCCCGAATATACTAATTGCAATTGTGCTCCGGGTAGCCAGTCTGTTCCACTTGTAAAACTATTCTTAGTTGTATTTGCAAGATAAACTTGTAAATTCTGTTTTGTAATGGTTGTTGAGTGAACATGCTGAAAACTCAGAGATTTAATATGTATATCTTGGGTAAAGTTTCCTAATTCCGAAGGATAATATAGTTGCTGCGAGTAAGAGTTATTATAAAACATATCTACGGGATACCCGCTCACAGGAATATTACCTGTTCCGGAGACAATATGGGTACATTCTTTTTCAACAAAAATTGCGGTGTAGGAATCACTAGCCGAAGCCGTAAAAATGCGCGGGTTATCCAAATTATCATCACTCCACTTAAAGAATTGAAATTCCGATTTAGGTATGGCTGTTAAACAAACCGTGGCGCCGGCGGCATAAACATTATTACCGGTAACGTATCCGGCAGCTAAAGGATTAGCATTTGACGTAATGGTATATACCGGTGCGGTAGCAGCAACTACTGTTCCAATAATTCCAACATTTCCCCCAATACTGCCAAGAGTTATCCATGGATTGGTCGCACTCGTTTTTATGTGTCCTCCGTTCAACGGATTTTGATGGTTGAATACAACACCAATAGGATACCCACCGGCAGCCGTTGCTGTAACGGTATAACCAATATAGAGTGTTCCTGTTAGGGGTACAAGAAATGGTGTGTTTAAATAGATTGTATTCCAACCCTGTACGGGTAAAAAAGATTGAGAATATAAATCTGCTCCTGTTAACGAGTTTCTAATCCACACTGAGCAATTGCTCAATGTGGATGGCATTGAATTTAAAAGTAGTTCAACAGTTGTTAGATTTTTTGCTGCAAAAGGACCTAATTCAATTGCAGAAGTATATCCGATTGCCGCGCTGTAAGTATTTGCAGCTCCCGTTCCAACGCCATCGATAATTGGAGTGTTATCACAATAAGCCATAGGTTGCATATAATATACCTTTTGGGTAGCAGGTGATGAAAAATCGTTGGCAGGATTTTCATCTCCCTGAAGTACCGTTTTTCCTTTAAATGTAACCGATGTTCCCGCAGGAGTAATGGTGTTCACGTCATGAGTTTTAAAACGATTGGCTGCAATGGGCAATGATACTGTTTGACTTCCCATAGTTGTATTTGCAGCATCAAGTACTTCAACAGAATAGTTGTTTTGTGCGGCAGACCCTGCATTGAATATCAACATCGTATAAGGGTCGCTGTGTTCCAGTGCGCACCATTTTAGCGGATAAGATTCTGCCTTTACCATTGCTAAGTCGTTTACGGGTATTGCAGTACCGGTAGAAACCACCCCACCAATCAGTAATGCTCTATCTTGATATGTTCCCGCCCATGTTGCCCCGGAGCCATAGAATCCATCAACGCTATAGCAATGATACTGAGATGCTCCTTTAGGATAAGGTTGGTTTATATTTTCAAAAGTCATAAGATATACTGTTGTTTGAACAGAAACACTACAAATAGCAGTAATACCAATTACAAACGGCGCTCCGGTGATAGAGAACGGGGTATTAAGAGGAATATAATTCATCGTCAAAGCATTAATTGAAGATTTGGCAACATTTTGCTCATATATCACAGGTCCGTCTAAACTATTCTTTATCCAAACCCTAAAACCGGTAACATAAGCCAAGTTGGTAGTATTATAAGCAAAGTATTTGATGGTGTGCAAAGAGCCTCCGAGCAAGTTGGAAACCTGTGCCGGATAAATGCTAATACAACTGCTCATATAATAGGTGGAACCCGGTTGCAGTGTGTAACCAAATGCCGAATACAATGTACCACTGCCACCCACAAAATCAACCGAATAATCACCTCTTGTTGGCTCGGCAGGTTCGTTATATACCATTTCGTCAGTTAAAGGCGGAGGAGTAGCCGTAAATATTTGCGGAACCTGAGATTCTTTTAACTTATCTCCGGTCATTTTTTTATCTCCGTTCACCTCTTGCCCACGCAGCAAACTGATACTTACTAACGAGAGCAACAAATAAAAAAATAAAGATTTTTTCATGTGATTAATTTTTTTAAGGTTATTATTAATTAAATTTTTCGTCTTTCTTAAGATTTCTATTTTTATTTGGCGAAATAATAGTTTTGCTATATTGAAGTATGAGAGTTTTTTCATTAACCAGTCCAGAAAAAATTACATAGTACTAAATTTATTGAGTTTTGTTCATTTTTAGCCATTCGGCAGGTGTTTGTCCTTCAATATTTTTGAACGTAGCAAAAAAATTTAAATGAGAGCGAAAACCGCACTCCAAAGCAATACTCTCTATTTTTCTGTTTTTTCGGTTAAAAATTAGTTTGAGGCGTTATGAATGGGATTCCTCGCTGCGCTCGGAATGACAGCACAATTTTGCTATATGGGAGGGGCGGAAAATGCGGCGGCGGCATTTCGACAG
>JAIRVY010000085.1 GCA_031253655.1 Bacteroidales bacterium | reverse complement strand
TTTTATTTTTGTTTGTGAGAATGTAAACATAACCTCCTTTAGTCATCTTCAATTAATTTTGCGACAAATAAACATTTTTGTAAAACACCAAAATAAAAAATAACGCCTCAAACTAATTTTTAACCCATTTTTATTAGTCGGTGTGTAATTCAGAGAATTTTATGTTTATTTGCCGGTTGAAAAAAGAAAATAATATGGCTTTAAAGATTGACAGTTCCAATTTTGATGTGCTTGTTGCAAGCAACAAATTAGTAGTTATTGACTTTTGGGCGCAGTGGTGTGGACCTTGCCGCGCATTAAGTCCCATTATTGAAGAGGTTGCTGCCGAGTATGAGGGCAAGGCAATTATTGGTAAATGCGATACCGATGAAAACAACGAACTTGCAATGAAATTCGGCGTGCGAAATATTCCTATGTTGGTTTTCACCAAAAACAACGAAGTAAAAGATGTACATATAGGAATGATTAAAAAACCCGACTTAATCGCCAAAATTAACGAGTTATTATAATCAGATTTAAAGATTCTATCTTCCAACCTCTAACTTCAAAATTCAAAAAAAATATTTATTCACTTAAATTCAAAAACTTATGTTTAAAAATCATCCAAAAGGACTTATAGTCGCTTTTTTCACTAACATGGGGGAACGTTTCGGTTTCTATACAATGATGGCCATTTTAGTACTGTTCTTACAAGCACGCTACGGACTTACCGAAGCAGAAGCAGGCGGGTATTATAGTTGGTTCTACTTTGCCATTTATGCTTTGGCACTCATCGGCGGTATGCTTGCCGACTGGACAAGAAAGTATAAATTAGTAATTTTACTTGGGCAAATTGTTATGTTTACGGGTTATGCCATCATAGCAGTACCCAATATGCCCTTATATATTGCATTGGCAGGGTTGTTTACTATTGCACTCGGAAACGGGTTGTTTAAAGGAAATCTGCAGGCTGTTGTTGGACAAATGTACGACAATGAACAATACAAACCCTTAAGAGATAAGGCATACATGCTTTTCTATATGGGTATTAATATCGGCGCATTTTTTGCACCTTTTATTGCAACAGGAGTTAGAAATTGGTGGCTTAAAATTAATGGCTTAGGATATAACGGCGGACTACCAGCTCTTTGTCATAATATGATAAACGGTACTATAACTCCTGAAAATACTGCTCAAATGCAGGAGTTGGCAAACAATACCATGTTAAACCAACAACCTGTTGCAGATTTAATGGTATTTGCTCAAAACTATATTGAGGTCTTTGCAAGAGGTTATAACTGGGCTTTCGCAATTGCTGCCTGCGCCATGATTGTTTCTTTGTTAGTGTATGTTATCTTTAATAAAATGTTGCCTAATAAAGAAAAACAAGTGATTGTTGAAAAAGATAAAACAGTAGATAGTAATAAGTCTAAACAAACTTTGGGTTTGATATTTGCTATGGGGCTAATGGCTATTACAAGCGTTTTGATACATCTATTGGGAAAAATTACAGATGTTCCACAATTAGACTATAAATTAGGACTGGCTATCGGGTTGTTTGTAGGATTTGTTACATATATGTTTACCATATCTACCAAAGAAGAAAAACCAAGAATTGCAGCCTTGAGTTTGGTATTTGTTGTAGTGATCTTCTTCTGGATGTCTTTCCATCAAAATGGACTTACATTAACCCTGTTTGCAAGAGATTACACCGTTACTCATGTAGGTAAAATTACTTTCTTATTGTTCGATTTCAAATCTATTCTTTGTGTGGTAGCTACTATTGGCGGTGCTGTTTTGGCGCTACATAATAAAAAACTCAGAGAACGTATTTTCGGAGGTATCATGTTCCTTGTGTTTGGTATGTTGTGCTACTTATGTACACTTAAATTTGAAAATACTAACCTCATCTCCCCTGAAGTATTTCAAGCATTTAACCCGCTCTATATTGTAGTACTTACTCCATTGGTAATGGGATTCTTTACTTGGTTGAGCAACAAAAAGAAGGAGCCGTCAACTCCTAAAAAAATCGGTTTCGGTATGATTATTGCCGCTTTAGGTTTTGTGGTTGTATTAATTGCTTCTCTAAAACTGGTTTCTCCTTATCTGTTAGACGGAAGTGTACCCACCGAGGATATGCGCGTATCGCCATACTGGCTACTAACTACCTATTTTATCCTTACCATTGCGGAACTGTTTTTAAGCCCGATGGGTTTGTCTTTTGTATCAAAAGTAGCCCCCTCACGATTCCAGGGCTTAATGCAAGGCGGTTGGTTGTTGGCTACTGCCGTTGGAAATAAACTGTTATTCGTTGGTAGTTTAATGTGGGGCAGAATAGACCTCTATATGTTGTGGGGCATCTTCATTATCTGCTGCATTTTATCCGCACTCTTTATTTTCTCCATTATGAAAAGATTAGAAGCTGCCACAAAATAACCAGAACTCATTATTGTCAAAACGGGGCTGCACAAATTTGAAGAAGTAGCCCCGTTTTTTATCACTATGCCAGGAATCTATATTCATATCCCTTTTTGTAAAAAAAAATGTATTTATTGCAATTTTTATTCCGTTGTGAATACCAAACAGATAGAGGAGTATGTGGAGGCGGTTATTGTAGAGACGTGGCGCGCCGAGCCACTACAAAAAGTGAATACGATTTATTTCGGAGGGGGAACACCGTCTTTGTTGTCTGTTAATTCAATACAGAAATTATTATACGCCATTTATGAAAAATTTGATGTAGATACTGAGGTTGAGATTACTATTGAAGCAAATCCCGAACAGTGCATGATGGAATATTTAGCAACATTAAGAAAAATTGGTATTAACCGAATAAGTGTTGGTATTCAATCTTTTAATGATGAGATTTTGCAATATTTAGGGAGAACACATACCGGAATTGACGCTTTGTGTGCTATTGAAAATGCACACAAAGCAGGGTTTGACAATATTTCCGCGGATTTAATTTACGGAATCTATTTGCGTTCTTTGCAGGATTGGAAAAATGAACTGAGAACGGTTTTTTCCTTACCGGTTAAACATTTGTCCGCCTATTCACTAACCGTTGAGGAAAATACACTGTTACACAAAAAAATTTCTCAACATAAAACATTAAACATTAATGAGAAACAAGCGTTGCAAGAGATGAAAGTGTTAATTAAAGAGGCGGAAAAGAATGGTTTTGAACATTATGAGGTCTCTAATTTTTCAATACCGAGTTTTCGTTCCAAACATAACTCAAATTATTGGAATGGAACGCCCTACTTAGGTTTTGGTGCATCCGCGCATAGTTTTACAGGTAATACAAGAAGTTGGAATATTGCTAATGTTGAAAAATACATTAAGACGAAGCAAAAAAATGAACCCTGTTTTGAAATCGAAATTTTAACTCCTGAAAATCAATACAATGAATACGTTTTACTTCGATTACGTACCAAGGAGGGCGTTGATTTGAAACATCTTGAAGAACAATTTGGAGCAAAAAAACGAGAGTATTTCTTTCAACAATTGCAAAAAATATCTTCACAGTATTTTATAATCGAATCCGATAAGGTTAGTATTACGAAAGTAGGACTACCGCTGCTGGATTTCATAACGGAGAAATTACTATTTTCCATAATTTCCGACTATTTATAAAATCAATGTCGTCGAAAGAAGTAGTTTTTTTCGGCTGTAAAACCCGCCCCTTTTTGTCTCGTGTGGCGTCGTTGTAAATTCAAGCGTAGCGAGGAAAGTCAAAGACGCCCCCCGGTGGGGAGGGCTTACGGGCGGTGCGAGGAATCCCCTTAAAAGACCCCCAAAAT
>JAIRVY010000063.1 GCA_031253655.1 Bacteroidales bacterium | reverse complement strand
GAGCCTGTCGAACTGCCGCCGCCGCATTTTCCGCCCCTCCCATATAGCAAAATTGTGCTGTCATTCCGAGCGCAGCGAGGAATCCCATTCATAACGCCTCAAACTAATTTTTAACCCAGAATGTCGTGCACTATCTTCCCAATCACCACAGGAAACGGATAGTTTTCCAAATCATCAACAGAAACCGAAAACCAATTATTTGTTACCTCCGAAAAATATTCATTTACCACATAAAATCGAATAGTTAAATGTTGATGGGTAAGTTTGTGTTTTATTTCCTTTAAAAAAACTGAGGTAAATTTTCCCCAATGTAGTGGCGCAATATCTTGCGACTCTATAGGTTTTTCCGTTTCAATTAATGGAAATTGATACAGATTCTTCCAAATATCGTTTTCTACGCGTTGTTCAATAAGAGTTTTATTCTCTTTAAGAAAGATAAAGTAGTGGAAATAACGATACTTTATTTTAGTTTTCAATAATTTAAGAGGCAATATGGTTTGATGTTCTCGCGTAAAAGCAACGCAATAAGTGCCAAAAGGACAATCATCACACTTCGGTTTTTTTGGGGTGCAGTGAATCGCCCCGAATTCCATCAATGCCTGATTGAAATTACCCGGATTTTCTGTATCAATCATTTTTTCGCATAGTTGGGTAATGTTTTTTACAGTAAGGGATTGCGAAATATTTTCGTAAATTCCAAATATTCTTGTCATTACGCGAATCACATTGCCATCAACTGCAGGGTAGGGGAGTTGAAAAGCCAAGGAGGATATGGCAGCCGCTGTGTAGTCTCCAATTCCTTTCAATTTTCTGATATCTAAATAGTTTTTAGGAAAAACGCCTTGATGATTACACATTATCTGGTTTGCGGCGGTGTGCAAATTTCTTGCACGGGAATAGTAACCTAATCCCTGCCATACTTTTAAAACTTCTTTTAAAGGGGATTCTGCCAAAGTTTTAACATCGGTAAACTGTTCAATAAACCGTAAATAGTAATTCCACCCCTGATTTACCCGCGTTTGTTGTAGAATAATTTCCGAAATCCAAATCTTATAGGGATCGGTTTCTGAGCGCCAAGGTAAAGTGCGTTGGTTTTCTTCAAACCAATCCAACACTATTTTAGAAAATTTGGGTATGGTTTTCAATTATTGACTATCAATAATTTTGAAAAGTTCGTCTAATTGTGGAGTTAAGATAATTTCGGTACGGCGGTTTTTAGAACGCGCTTCTCTCGAATCTTCGGCATCAACAGAAATATATTCGCTTCTACCTGAGGCAGATATACGTTGAGGAAGAATATCTTTATTTTTCAACAATTCTTTTACTACCGCGGTGGCGCGCATCACACTTAAATCCCAGTTGTCCTTTACATTGCCGCTGCCACGATAAGGAACATTGTCGGTATGGCCTTCAATCACTACATTGATGTCGTGGTCGTTGGCAAGAACTTTCCCCAATTCTCCCAAAGCTTCCTTCCCCTTGCTGTCTATTTCCCAACTTCCTGAAGCAAAAAGCAGTTTCTCATCCAATGAAACATACACTTTTCCGTTTTTTTCGTAAATGGATAACCCCTTGTCTGTAAAACCTGTTAATGCATCGGCTACCTTGTTTCTTAATGCTTTCACTTCTGCATCTTTTTGGTCTAAAATATGCTGAAGTTCCGCCAATTTTGTCTCTTTTTCTTCCAATTCTTTTTGTCGCGCTTCCAGCGAATTCATAAGCATTTCAACCTCTGCCTTTTTATTCAAATTTTGGTCAGAAAAACTTCTCAATAGCTCATCATAATCGTTTTTCGCTTTAGATAGATTTCGTTCGGCAATTCTTAATCTTCGTCCCACTGCTGTAGTATCCTCTTTCAACTGGGAAATCTTATCTTTTAAAGTCAACAGTTCCATGGTTAATTTTTCATTCTTTTCTACAAGTTCATTCTTTTCGGAAAGCGTATAATTGAAATCCTCCGAACATTTTTGATACAAGTTGCTTAGTTCTTTATACTTACTTTTCGTAACGCAAGCGGTGGATAATAGTGCTAACATTAGAAACAATCCTAAAATTTTGTAATATTTCATAGAAAATGATGATTAATAACAGCGGCGAAAATAAAAGATTTTTCTAATATTTTAACGGAAAATTCTGCTATTTCTTTCCTGATAAAATTTCTTTGTATTTTGCTGGATTTAAAAGGATTTCAATGGCGGTATTTACATAAGGATCGGTTCCGAGTTGGTGCTCAATTCTTCCTTTTTGATAATAATAACGGACCACGATTTTTCCTGACTTCGTCACTCATAAGAAACCAAAATTATAACGAAGTAGTCACTCCTTAAAAAAGATATAAACATTTGATTGTTAGTAAAATAATAGTGTAAAACTTCACGGTTGTGAAATACCGAAGCAAGCCAAGTTTGTGTTATCCGACACAACTGTTCAAGAGAATAACATGACCTTTCCCACCGATGCAAAGTTGTGTAAAAAGGTGATAGACAAATGTAATGATATTGAACTTTACAAACGAGTTGTAAATCAGCATAAAGATGCCAAAGACAAGATTTACAGTCTTCACAAACCTTTTACAAAATGTATTGCCAGGTGGCAAAGGAAAATCGGAAATTAATGGAGTAAAGATTATCATTCCATCGCCATCCAAGAAAACTGATTCACTGTACCAAAAACAAAACAAGCGCAGGAAGTGTAGAGCCGGAGCAGCCATCGAACCTATAATCGGACATTTAAAAACAGATTTTCGAATGCAACAAAACTACCTCTGGGGCGAAAAATGGCGTACAAATCAATGCTTTCATGGCTGCAACTGCTTGGAATTTGAAGAAATTGATGGAAGGATTGATAGAAAAATTTTGGCAGTTTATTTTTCGAATGTTTTTTCAAAAGAAAAGGTACTGC
>JAIRVY010000042.1 GCA_031253655.1 Bacteroidales bacterium | reverse complement strand
AGGTGGTCTTTCACCTTTGTCTGTAGGAATTGTTATTGATGGTGCAGGAGAACTTGTGGGCGCTGTCCATGAAAGTTGAGCACTACTGCAATCTGTTGAATAGTTTACTTCCAAATTGGTTGGCGGGTTGCAATCGCCTTGTATTTGGCAAACGTCTTTTGTTACAGATACCGGTTCGGATGATTCGCCATTACTGCAAACAGATACAACAGTCCATGTATGAGTTGGATAAGGATAGGAACCTCCCAGATAATCTGTATACGAGGTTGAAGTTATGCCTACTGCAAGGATAAGACCATCTCTCATAATCTTATGACTTATTCCGGTAGACTTCCATGTTAACTCAGCCTTACAATCGGAAGTATAATTGACTTGTAGATTTGTTACGGGGTCGCAGGTTTCGCCTCCAATAATATAAGGCGGCATGAAGGTAACTGTTCCGTAGCGAGAATCATTAACTTTATCTCTGATCACAGTTCTGATTAATGCTTCTGTTTGTTCCGGTACTCCCCCGTTATTATTTTGAGCCATTATATCCTTTGGATTGTTGTTGTACAGATCGTACAGCTCTCCGCCATTTCCGTTGTTAGAGAAGATGTTTTTACCTATGTTATAATCGGGATCAGTTACAGATACTGAAATATTACCAAGATTGGCAGTAGGACCGTTGGAATAGTTTGTTAAGTTACCCACAAGTGTTATGCCCCATAGATGTCCTGAAATGATGTTTTCCGAAATAATAGCGTGGGTATTTCCGGCTGGATTGTTGATATTGATACCACTCCCGCCATTGTTGGGATTTGTTTCAACATTATTATCAATGAGCGTATTCCCTTTAATTGTACCATTAATATTACCACCTGTAAATGTTATTCCATAGCGATTGTCTTTTATATAGTTCCCTTCAATTAACGAAGTCGTAGGAACGCCCAATAGGGAGGAGGTGCTAATAGCGCCCACCATGTTAAGCGAGCGGTTTCCAATAATGATACAATCAATAATTTTTGTGGTTTCACCGCTACGGCAGGGTCCAATATTAATTTGCGGACGATTTGAGTTTCCTGTAGTATTGTTTTCTAAATAGCAATTTAAAATTTCAAAGGTACATCCTGTATTGCAGCCTGTGTGAAAACTAAAAAGTTTTTTTTTTGTTGTCTATATCAAAAAAAAGATGTATCTTTGTTGCTATAATTCAAAAAGATATGAGTTTTATTAAGTTGATTTCAAGAGAGCAGTTAATGCTTCCTAGCAGCATAGACGAATATGTTTCTCAAGACAATATTGTTCGTTTTATTGATGCCTTTGTGGATAAAGTTTTGGAGAACACTTCTGTGGTACTATTACAAAAAGGGAAATCCATAGAAGGTCGCCCCAGTTATTCACCAAACTGTTTGTGTAAATTATTGATATATGGTTATTTAAATTCTATAAGTTCATCTCGTAAATTAGAGAAAGAAACTCAACGCAATCTTGAGGCAAAGTGGTTGCTGCATAATCTTTGTCCCGACCATTGGACTATTTCCGATTTTCGTAAAGACCATAAAGATTTAATCAAATGTATCACGATAGATTTTCGCAAATTTCTGAAAGAGTGTGGTTATATCAAGGGGAAATCCATTAGTGGTGATGGTAGCAAGGTGAAGGCTTATGCCTCCCGTGATGCCCTTTCGTTGAAACAGATTGAAAAAAAACTGACCCATGCAGAAAAAGAAATTGAGCGTTATCTATCTCAACTTAGTGAAAATGACACTGTTGAAGAAGAACAGGCAGACATGCTGGCAAAGAGCGAAGAATTGAAAAGTCAAATAGATTTCTTAGAGAATCAGATACAGGAGTTAAAATCACGAAAAAACACATTGGAAAAAGCAGGAGAAGAATGGCTTTCTCCCACAGATTCGGATGCAAGGCTGATGAAAAGCAAAAATGGATTTATGCCTGCCTACAATATTCAATGTACATCTGATAATGAATCTCATTTTATAACAACTTGTGAGGTAACAAATTATCAGAATGATTATCATTCATTTAAAGAAAATGCCACCACTTTAAAAGAACAACTTGACATTGTTCCCGATACCTATTTAGCCGATGGCGGCTATGCCAACGAAGAAGACATACAATCACTTGAAGAACAGGGAGTAGAGTGTATTGTACCTTTTCAAAATGAAAATGAAAGTAAAAAAATAGAAGAAGCAGAAAACGGTATTTTTTTCACCTACGATGAAAAGAGCGATTCATTCGAGTGTTCACAAGGAAAAACACTATCATTAATTCAGAAAAATCAAAAAAAGAGACAACGCCTTTACAACAAATATCAATGCAAGCAATGTAGCAAATGCCCTGTGAAACAATATTGTACAAAATCAAAAAAAGGTCGAATACTATATAGAAGAATTAACGGAGAATGGTTAAATTTATACAAGGAAAAACTTAAAACAAAGGAATTTAAGGAAAAATTCAAACTGCGAAAATGTGTAATAGAACACCCTTTTGGAACGATGAAATACTTAATGGGACAAATCCCAATTTTGCTACGAGGGAAAGAAAAAGTACAAATAGAAATGGATTTATACTCAACCGCAT
>JAIRVY010000162.1 GCA_031253655.1 Bacteroidales bacterium | reverse complement strand
AAAAGGTGAAAGTCTTAGAAAAAAATAATACTTTTGCCGCACGTTCATTGAAATATTACCTCACAAAAAGTGGGGGGGTATCACCGGAATCGCTGGGGGGATATGAACGGAATTTGCAGGTATTTCCAGCAAATGATGGTTTTGTTTAATAAAATGTTCTACTTCAGATAAGTTTGATGCCTTAAACGAACCGTTTACATTCCACGATTGTGCATTTATTCCTAAAACAAACGCTACAAAAGAAATTAATAATAATAACTTTTTCATAAAAACAAAATTTTGGTTAATAATTCGCAGCAAAAGTAATATCTTTTCTAATACAAATAACACTTTTCCAAAAAAACCACACCAAACGGGGCTAATTTACTGCACAACCACTTTTTTCACTAATATTTTTTCGTTTGCAATCATTTTCACATAGTATAATCCTGCGGAAAGTTCTGATTTGTTGACGTGTACAGTTTCTTCGTTACAGTTAATTTCTCCAACATTTAACCCCATAGCGTTGAAAATTTGAAGCGTATAAGATTCTTTGAGCCCTAAAATCCGGATAGTAAAATTGCCATCGTTGGGGTTTGGGAAAATAGTAAAATCTACCTCGTTAATTTCATTTTCGTTCATTGCCAACTGTAGCGAAGTTAACATCTCTTCGTCGGTGTAAAGTTCTTCGGGTTCTTCGGGATTTGAATAATCTGACCCTGATTTTGTTTCTCCTCTACTCCCTGTTGCTCTAATTTCAAATACTACATTAGAGCCATCTCTAATGTAGGTTTCAGAATTAATAACAATTTTATCACCCGCATAGAATCTGACTTTAGCACCGCTTTGAATTATTGTGTTACTTATTGTGATAACACAACCTTGCTCTGAAGTATTTGAACCTGATTTATATGTTTTGTTATTTATATATAAATTTTTCTTACAATAAAAAACACCATTAAGTGTAAGGGCATTCGTTCCATTTGGATCTAACCAATCTTTAAGCCTTGTACTACTACTATTACCATCCCAAGAAAGATCGAAACGTCCGTAATATTTGTTAATCCAGGGAGGACATCCGGAAAAGCCTCCATGCAATTGACCAATAACACGTTTGCTTTGATTTAATAACGGCGACCCAGAGGAGCCACCTTGTGTTGTACCATTTGTAAAGGAAACAAGCCAGTGTGTATAAGGAAGTGAAATACCTTGAGAACAATTTTTACCCCAGCAGATAGTATCAGGCCAAATGGTTATTGCATTTTCTGTTAAAGATATTTTTTTCTGTGCCCTAAGGGGATGGTGAATACAAGCTCCACTTGGAGAGGAAATACTTCTCCTATCCCATCCTAAATAATATGGGTTAACGTTATTATTATTAGCAGGATCTTCAAGTAATTCTAATAACATAAAGTCTGTATCTTCCCTCCTTGATAATAATTTACAACCGGATGTAGATTTATTAGAATCCCAGTTAACAATACTGTCACATGTTGGAGCTTCATAATGCCAATAAAACATCCATTGTTTTAAATTGACAGAACTCTCATAACAATGATTTGCAGTAAGAAATACAGGTCTTGTGTCATTTGCAGTAGTATTTATGAGAGCACCAGTACATGTAGAAAATCCCATTATCATGCAAGCAACCGCATTTTTTTCTAATTGCCAGTTATCACCCTCTAAACAATTGACATCATTATTGCAGTGTAGTAAAGTATCTGCTCTATTGTCATTACTAATTATGTCATAAATATATCTGTACCCACTAATTACTTGAGAAACTAAAATAGTTCCATTATCAATCACACCGGCAGGTTCATAATATTCAAGGATTATACTGTTTGAAAACAAAAAACCAGTGGCAAAACCATCATTATTATTTTTATCTCCTGTATTATTCTTTGAGGAAAAAGCGCCTATGTGCTGCTTCATATCAGTTGAATAAATAAAGAATTTAGCACCTTCAGGCAGCCAAAATTGGTCATATAACAAATTCAAAGAGAGAGCATCAGGACTATATATTTTCAAGTTCCATAATCGACCGCCATCTTCAGTGGTTTTCCAAATTCCGGAATTAGATAATGAGAGATTGACATCGTGAGGATAACCAAAACGAAAAGGCATTGGCAATCTTTCATTTGCCAAATCTTCTCTTTGAAGGGTTTCCAAGTCAAGAAAAGGCATAGTGATTACCGATATAGTTTCTAATGTAATCGCACTACGATCATTTTCCCAACTATAAGGACGTTCACCCGTACTAATTTGAGCTTTTATTACATTAACGAAAAGCCCTAACAAGGCATATATTAATATCATTCGTTTCATAATCAATATCTTATTTAATTTCAAATTCAAAATTAAAGCTATAATTGCCAATATGCATAGAATGTTTTTCATTCGATCGAAGACTTATATTCTTACTTATCCTATATTTTCCTTTTTTAAAATCATTATGCTGCTCTACAAGTGAATATAAATTCATTTCCCATTCGAGTGTATCAAAAGAGTCAATTCCCAATAAAATATCTTCCCAATTTATATATAATGGAATTTCTGTCCAACTACTTTCTTCAAAATGTTCTAAAGAAAAAGTGTGCCCATAATTCATAATATTTTTTGTATGGTTACAAATTATTAATTTATTTACTGAATTAATGGAAGCTTCTTCGGGAATCATACATTTCATTAGGTATTCTTTTTTGCTGATTTCAATCTTTTCACACCCATTAGAATCAATACAATTACAATCTTCCAGTTTTTTGCAGCTAATAGAACAAGCTGCCATAACAAAAAAAGCTGTCATAACGAAAATAATATATTTCTTCATCACTCTCCTCCTTTCTTGTTTTCTAGTTTTGAGAGGCGTTTTTCTAACGCTTCAATAAGTTTTTGTTGTTCAATTGTATAAAGCGTAAGTTCTTCAATTTTCAACAACAGTTTTCCTTGCATTTCTCCAAGGTCAAGTCCATTTTCTT
>JAIRVY010000156.1 GCA_031253655.1 Bacteroidales bacterium | reverse complement strand
ATGGGCATTTCCGCTTTTAGCGGAAAAAAGAATAAAAAACCTTCCGCAGACTGCCGCCGCCATCACCGCCGAACTGCCCAACCACAACAAAAAATAAAAATCTGTGTAATCTTTTAATCCGTGTAATCCGTGATTCAGACAAGCAAAACCCAACCACCCATCCCTATAGAACGCCAAAAATAACAAAATTATTGTGTATTAGTACCGTTTATTTGCATTTACGGGCGGTATTTGCTGCTGTGCCTTTTCAATAGAAAACAAAGAATAAAAACAGGAAAAAACAATAAAACGAAACGAAAAAGTAAAAAATTTACTTTTTCGTTTCTCTATTTTCCATTTTTATTATTCCAAAACTTTACCCGTTTACCATTTTACAGACTAAATTCAAAAGTACGAATATCCGTACTGTTTATTTGGATTTATGGACGGGAGTTGCTGGAAAACAATAGTTTATTCTAAAATATCACCTTTTTTTGCAACTATTTTCATCATTCCATAATTATTTCTTGTTATATTCCCAGAAAAAATAAATCTTCGCTTACTTTGTTGAATACACGAATTTACAAATTTTTCCAATTTTTTATCCGTAAATTCAATAGATACTTCTCTATTCAAAAAATCCATAGAATCGGCTTCTGAAAATAATACTTTTTCTATACGATATTGCGGAAAACATTCTCCACAAGCGTATGCCATATAACGAACTTGAACGGAAACAGTATCAACATATAGAAATTTAAACTTTGTACTATTTTCAATACTATCTGTCCTTAACTTAATATTTGAAGTCATTAAGTAGGTTATTACTATGAGTAAAATGACGAAAACTATTTTAATAACGTTGCGTTGAGCCATCATAACTATCTCCTTGTTCTTTCTTTAAATCTAAATATTTTTGTATAGTTTTATTGCTTATATGCCCTTCTTTTCTGGTAAAAAACAATACTTCTCCATTGTGATAAACTCGCCTCCCTCCATGACGATAATCATCTCCCCCTAATTCAGTATGATTATCTGGATTTCCAGCAGTAACATGACCAATAGTAACAGCATCAGTTTTGCCTGCTTCATATAATTTTTTAGAAAATGCAGAAGCAAAATTGTAATTATCGTTTCCCTCAATAGATGCCGCATTACATCCATGTATCTCAACTCTTGCATCATTTGTAAATACATTCATGTTAATATTATCTAAACTCCCTGAGTTTCCAAACCATCCGTGGTCTGCCTTTGAATCTAAATACAAATCATTTGTTGCCAATCCTCGTTTAAAATATAATTGTTTATTTCCTGAATGGGAAAATATATCTAATGATTTAACAGAATTGGCTTTTTGCTTATTAAGATATTTTATAATTGTTTGTGCATTTTGGATTTGAACTTTTTGTGTTGTTCCTCCATAACTCTTGCTAACATTATTTGCGGCATTAAGAAAAGTATTATCATCTTTTCTTGAACCACCATAGAACATTATTCTTACAGTTGTTGGTTGTGCTTGTCGTCCATCGGGGTCTACTAGATTGATGGGGTTGTTGTTACAATAAGCGTATGGCGACATAAATGGCTGTTTCTCAAAATATACATCTCTACTTATAAACGTCCCGCTTTTCGGGTCGTGGTAGCGTGCCTCATAATAATACATTCCGCTTTCCTCGTCCAATTCTTTTGCATTGAAAAGGTATCTCGGTATGGTATCCATCATCCAGTCCGAGCGGTTTTGCGCAATAGCGGCAGGAAGTCCGCAGAAAAAATTGTGAGGTTATTGCAATGTTGTACCCCGCAGCAGCGTTAGTGAAATGCCGCTACTGCTGCAAAGCCGCTTCAGCGTTGTGCGACACCCGTGAAGCGACATCGCGTATTTGAAAAACGGTGTGAAAAATATTTGCTGGTTGTCCTGAAAATTTCCCAAAAAGTTGTACCTTTGCACTGATTTTAAATAGAGAATAAAAATATTATAAACGATTAATAAACAGTGTATTATGGATATAAATAAATGCAAAACATTGTTACTGACGATTGCAGAAACTGGCAAACAAAATGCGAACGTTCCGCTTATTCAAGACTTGTTTCCGTTTCGACATTACTTTGATAATAATGGAAATGTCATTGAAAATCAACTGTTTGAAAATGATGGACTCTGGACACGCAGGGAAATTTTGATAAGATTTCTATTTCTGCAAGCAGTTTTAGACCAAGGACCAGATATTTTGGGGATACGACAGTTGTTGAAAGATGTAACGAACAACTTATATCAAAAAGAGGTTCGTATTCTTCACAGACCTTTGGACTTTTTTAAAGAAGTGGGTATTTCAGTAGATGAAATTTTACATAATCACGAAAATATAAAGAAAATTCGTGCGGAAGACTGGGCTAAAGAAAATAAGTCAACAGCAAACCGCTATAATTTGTTTATGGACAATTCAAAACAGGTTCTGGGTTATGCTGTTTATCGTTGGGGAGTTCCGCTCGCTGTTCCGTATTTGTTGGAAAAAGATTTAACAAA
>JAIRVY010000071.1 GCA_031253655.1 Bacteroidales bacterium | reverse complement strand
AGGGGCGGAAAATGCGGCGGCAGAAAACTCTATCATAATGCCCAACACAGACAGCCGCCGCATTTTCCGCCCCTTTTTGTCTCGTGTAGCGCGTTGTCATTCCGAGCGTAGCGAGGAATCCCTTCCCTACCGGTGGCGTCGTTGTGATTCCGAGCGCAGCGAGGAATCTCATTTATAACGCCTCAAACTTTTTTTTAACCTAATCCCCATACTGAGTAGAATTACAACGCGTAAATTTTTTTCATTTTTTTGAAATTTGGTTTCTGAGCGTAGTCGAATAGCACTGCTTGTCGGGTACCTCCGGAACGAGCATATAACGCAGGTGGAAAACACCAAACGTGCAAATGGTCTTTCTGTTCGTTGCTTAGCTGACTGATTTTTACCTGATAATACACAAAAGCACCTTAGAAGCAACGGATTAAGCACAAGGAAATAAATCTGATTACCTCATTAATAGAATAGTAATTTTCTTTGAGATTCCTCGCTTCGCTCAGATTGACGGGCAATTTGCTCAAGATTCTTCGTAAGCGCATAGAAGTCTCGTTGATAATCTGTATAATTTACAATTGAAAATTAAACTATATCTTTGCCACATTAAAAACCATTAACCAAAACAAATTATTATGTTCAAACAATTCTCACTTATAACCCTGCTATTTATATCGTTACATTGTTTTTCTCAAAATTGTATCGATTTCATTATTTTAAAAGTTGATAATAATACTGCCAGAACAGATACCCTGTTCTGCAAAATTATTAACGAGGATGAAGAATCGGTAGTGATTGATAATGGGTATGCACTTACCTCTCTAAAAAACGCGTTAATCGTTGATATTCAGAAATGTGTGCGTGAAATGACCCCTTATGAAATCTATAAATATCAAGGGTTGGATGCTGTAACTGCCGATATGTTCAACAATCAAAATACTGCAGGCGCCTATCTGAGAAATGCAGCGAGAAACACTTATCTGGCTACCGGATTGGCTATTACGGGCACAGGAATACTTTGTATGGGGATTTTTTGGGTAAAGGCAGACGCAGGGAAAACAGCCTGCTACATCACAGGAGGAGTTTCTATCGCTACCAGCCTCTTTTTCGTTATCAGAGGTTGGAACCAAATATATAGAGCAGGTAAATTGTTAGATTTGAATAGCCAAACTTCTCTTTATCTCAACTCTAATCAAGAAGGAATCGGACTCTCCTTAAAATTTTAATAATGAATAATCAACGCTTATTTAACATCGTATTATTGGGTGCCCCTGGCTCCGGAAAAGGTACCCAGGCGCTTCTCTTAAAAGAACGTTTTCAATTGGCACACGCCTCAACCGGTGACTTGTATAGAAAAGAAATAGCAGAAGAATCGGAATTGGGACTGAAAGCCAAAGCTATTATCAACTGCGGCGACCTCTGCCCCGACGCACTCACCCTTGATATGCTCTTTAAATTCTACTCCACCTGCCAAAATATAAAAGGGTTCCTCTTAGACGGTGTTCCCAGAACTATTAAACAAGCCGAAATGATGGAAGGAATTGGATATCCCAATGTAATTCCCGTGCATCTCGCTATTTTTCTTGAAGTGGATGAAGATGAAGTGGTAGAACGACTTGCCAACAGAGCCATCGAACTGAAACGTACAGACGATACCCCCGAAGTAATACGGCAAAGAATTGTAAATTACGATAACCAAACCAAACCATTGGTAGATTATTATCAGAAACAGAATAAACTTATTACAATAAACGGTTTGCAACATATTGAAAAGGTATTTGCCGATATTTGTAAAAAAATTGACAAACTTCTGTTGTAATTGATGTACGCTCAAAAAATCAGAAAGTATTGCGCCTATCAAGACCGCTCTATCGCTGAAGTAAGGTCTAAACTCAAGGGATTAATCCTCACTGATGTGGATATTGAAAATATTGTTACACAATTAATTGATGAAGATTATCTGAACGACCGGCGTTTTGCAGAAAACTTTGTGAAAAGCAAATTGACTAATAAAGGCTGGGGCATCCACAAGATTCGATTTCATTTAAAACAGAAAGGAATTTCTGAAGATATTATTCATAGTGTTTTAAATGATATTGATGATGAGGAATGGAACATTGAATTACAAAAAAATATAAACAAATGGGAAAGGAGTAACGAACTCACTCAAGCAACGTTTCCTAAATTGGTGCGTTTTTTACTTAGCAAAGGTAATAAACTTCCGGAAATAATGAAAAAAATATCTTTTAGTATGATTTTTCTCGTTATCCTGTTTCTTTCCGGTTGCAAAACGCCCCACAATATATCTTATCTACAACAAAATACTTATTACACTACTACTATCAATCACCAACCACATATTATTGAAATTGACACCATTATCTATGATAAGAAAAGCAAAATTAAAGAATATGCTTCAACTGTATATTTGATTGGCAGTAATGAGTTTACTAAACCGCAGAGATTTCAAGTAAACTATTACCACAGAAAACCTAAAGCAAAAATTGACGGTAAATCAATCTCCTTTTCAAATACTTATACTGTTTACGAATTTCCGAAAATCACTGAATTTCCTAATCGTTTCTTAGATACTCTTTTTAAAACACAAGTCATTAGAAATGTAGCATTTGCACAAGTAGAAGGTTTTTGGGATTTCAATTTTGCTTCGGAAGATGAGATTGGAAAAGCATTGTTAGGCGGTATTGTTTCTACTTTTCGCAAAAAGAATCTGAACTTAAAAATGGATATTTATATGCCGCTCAATGCCGGAAAGTATGAGCGTCCACTGCTTATGCTAATTCACGGCGGGGCATTCTATATCGGGGATAAATCGGAACAGGCGATAGCAGAGGTTTGCCGCTATTTTGCCTCTTTAGGTTATACCACTGCCTCTATCAACTACCGAATGGGATTTCAACCCACAAAAGCCTCTATTGAACGCACCGGATATATGGCGGTGCAAGATGCCCACGCGGCGATGCGTTTTCTTATAGCAAATGCCGGAAAATACCGTGTTAATCCGGAATATCTCTTTGTGGGCGGCACTAGCGCAGGGGGAATTACTGCCCTTTATCTTGCTTTTATGCAAAACAAAGACCGCCCCGAATCTTCTTTTAAATCTCTTATTAACAATGATTTAGGAAACATAGAGGCCGTAGGAAAGAATAACGATATTACTTTTCAAATTAAATCGGTGGCTAACCTCTGGGGCGCCGTTAATAATCTCAATCTATTGAAAAACAATAATGTATCTGTTCTCTCTTATCACGGAGTTAAAGACCCGATAGTTCCCTACGATTATGATTATCCTATGCAAAAAACAGTAAAAAAGGGTGCCCCACTCCTCTTTTCTAAAATGTATGGCTCTAAACCAATTCATAAAGAACTGAATAAATTGGGCTATCGCGAGAAGTTAGTCTCCATCAACATTGAAGCACACACCTTGTGGGAAACCGATAAAAAATTGAATGATACTTTCTACAGAATCTCAAACGATATGAAACTGTTTTTCTATCACGATTTGGTTCCAAACCCCATGATCATTGAGCAAGATATAGAATTCAAGCAACAATATTTCATCTCCAATCCGGATATCGTAGATAATGTTACCTGGCAATGCGAAGGAGGTTTTATTATCAATAAAAACAATAAAGAAACAGATAAAGTGTTTGTAATATGGAGAATTGATAGAACCAACAGAAAATTAATCGCCTCGGGTACTTACAAAAACGGTGCCACTTTTAAAACCGAAATTTCAAGATGAAACCCAATAGAATACTGCTTTTTATATTCTGCATCATTGCTTGCTTAGCGTTTATTGCTTTTGTGTTTCCCAAAAACGGCATTAAACTTCTAAATACTACTTTACACTTTCCCGATTTATCGGAAATAATGGTACGCAACTTGGAGGAGACGGAAGACCCCGGTGAGATTCTTAAAAAATGGAAAATTGACCCTATCGTTGAGCCGAGAATGAGTATCGATTCTGTGAAAACCAACAAAAGAGCAAGCAGAGCAGATTCCATAAGACATTTAGAATCAGCACTTACATTTATGGAGAGCACCTTTGAGTTTCCTCACGGTAGTCTCTCCTATTTCGACAGTTTTTTTGCCAAGGCAGAATCCGCAAGAGAACAGCATAAAATTATCAGAGTATTGTATTACGGCGATTCTCAAATAGAGTTGGATAGATTTAGCAGCAATCTCCGTCAATTTTTTCAGCAGAAGTTTGGCGGCGGGGGGCCCGGGATGGTTCCTTTTCATCAAACTATTCCCAACGGAAGTGTAAACCAGTCATATTCTGGCGAATATTCCTGTTTTTCGCTTTGGGGCGAAACACGAAAAAACAAAGAGAGAGATTATGGTTCTTTAGCAAAAATGTTTAGAATTGAAGGAAACAGCACCTTTACAGCATCTGCACCCAACCGGAAAGGAGAGATAGACCGAAGAGACAATTATTCTAATATTTCATTATTAATCAATAATTTAAAAGGATGTTTCAGTACAGAACTTACCGATAAGACCAATCAAATCAAAT
This sequence comes from Bacteroidales bacterium, assembly GCA_031253655.1. GTDB lineage: Bacteria > Bacteroidota > Bacteroidia > Bacteroidales > WCHB1-69 > WRNX01. The sequence goes on along the minus strand of JAIRVY010000071.1, from coordinate 29,550 downwards.
ATTCTCTTCAAACCGATTCTTTAGGGATTCAATTGTTGAATTTTCCTATAAATTTCTCCACAAAATCTTTCAATATCTCAAGTAGGGGTAATGCCAATTTTTATGGTATATTAATTGACGACGGCTTTGGCGTGGCGGTTGATAATATTGCAATGCGCGGCGCCAGCGGGCAGCACTTTACCCTCATGAACGACTCATTGATGCGCCTCCATTATCAATTGGTAAATGTTGGAATGCTTGTATTGCAATTTGGAGGAAACGCCGTACCCGCCCTATGCAGTGAGAAAAGTGTAGACAATTATGTGTCCAACATTGTTGCCCAAATTAAATATTTACAGCGTGTTGCGCCCAATACTCCCATACTTTTTATCGGTCCCTCCGATATGCTTTCTATTGTTGACGGGGAACTGAAAACTTACAAACAACTGCCTTATTTGATAGAAAAATTGAATACGGAAATTCCCAAATCGGGGGCGGCATTTTGGAATATGTACAAAGTGATGGGGGGCGCAAACTCAATGCGGTCGTGGGTAAAAAAAGGATGGGCAGGAAACGACTATGTGCATTTCACGACCAAAGGAGCACAGGAGATTGCGCAGGTACTAACTCAGACTTTTGAGACAATGTATGAGAGGTTCAAGATGACGAAGAGTACTACTGATTTTGAGGCAAATATAAATTCGCATCTCCATAACTGAGAAAACGATAATTGTGCGAAAGTGCGTGTTGATAAACTTTTTGCCACTCCTCGCCCAAGTACGAAGAGATGAGCAACAACAAAGTACTTTTGGGTTGATGAAAATTTGTAATTAATCCTGTGGCGATTTTTTGGGAATAGTGGGGCAAAATCATTAAACTTGTAGTAGCAGTAATCGCAGTCAAATTACTTTCTGAAAAATAGAGCAACAGCGCGGTCAATGCTTCCGAAACTGTAACACTTTGCAAGCGTGCATCTTTATAAATCTCAAACTGCCCCACTACAAATGGATTTTCTTTTTTTAAATACAATTTGGAGCCTATAATAAAAAGAGATTCCAGACTTCGCGCCACAGTAGTGCCTACAGCAACTATTTTCTTACTAATATTTTGCAACAGAAATTCAACGGTTTCTCTATTAATAATCATCTGTTCCTCATGCATTTCGTGTTCCAACATCGATTCGGTTGTAATAGGTTTAAAAGTACCTGCTCCCACGTGCAGAGTAATGTTCTTAAAAGTAATATTCTTATCTTTAAGCGATTGTAATACTTTTTCAGAAAAATGCAGACCAGCAGTCGGAGCCGCCACAGAGCCTTTGTGTTGCGCATAAATAGTTTGATAACGAACTGCGTCTGCGTCATTCGCTGCTCTCTTAATATAGGGGGGAAGGGGCATTTTCCCGTATGATTCCAACCACTGCGCAAAAGAAACCGCCTCCTCATCCCACATAAACGTGACTAAAAACGCATCCCCAACCCTATCCCCCTTTTCTGCCGTAATTAGAACACTATTTAGGGTATCTTTTTGAAATATGGGTTCAAGGAACATTGTTTCATTTCTCCTTCCTTCTTTTCTGCTTTCTTCAATATCATTAATTTCCACCACAAATTCTATCGGGTCACGGAATTTTTTCGCATTTCCGATGAGGCATTTCCAGGCAACTACTCCTGTTAGAGAAAAGGCGGAAGTGATATCTCGGGTAGGATACACGGGTTCTAACAGAAACACTTCAATATTTGCGCCATAGTTGCTTTGAAGCAACAAGCGTGCGTGAAATACTTTTGAATCATTAAAAACTAACGCGCAATTATCATCCAAAAAATCCGATAATTGTAAAAAAACTGCATCTGTAATGGTATTGTTTTTATAAACTAACAGTTTCGATTGGTCTCTGTTATTCGAGGGGAACAGAGCAATCTTGTCGTTGGGCAACAAGTAGTCTATATCAGAGAGTTGAATAAATGGGGGCATTTTCATCACAATTCATCCGTCAATACTTCGCCACGAATGTTTGTTATAGTATATTTTGTAAATCGTTCATCAGCCTCAAAGCCATCTCCTTTATTAACGGTACCATCTGCTTTTATCTGTGTAATTTCAACATCAGAGAAGATGCGTTTATTCCTTTTATCCCAAACTATTTTTTCTGTAATAATAGATTCCTGTTTCACTAAATCAACGATAACCACATTACCGTGTGCTTCGTAGCGCTGTGTTCGTTCTTCACTAATTGCATAATCAGCAGTAAGAGTGGAATGTTTTTCCCCATTAGAATAAGAATCAATATTGATACCTTCCGGAAAATCGAAATAGGGATTATCTCCATAATATTTATTCATAAATGGTGCGCTCAACTTAAAATTTATGATACTCTCTTCACTAATAATAATCTCGATATTTCTCGCAGATTCATCAGGAAATTTTCCGTTGTATTCTAAAACGGTTACTTTTTTGGAATTAAAACTACAAGAAGAGGTGCAGAAAAACGTTATTCCGCACAAAATGAGATAAAAAGGATGTTTCATTTCCCGCAATTAATAATAATAATTTGCAAAGGCAAACTATCTATTTTTTTGTCCATGTTTCGGTTTTAGAAAAACCATATTTTGAACCCGTAACGCTAATTGTACCATCTCCTATTACCTTTACTTTAAATTTCACTTCATCGCCTTCGGCGGGGCGGTACGCTTTTCCCTCGCCATACTTACCTTCTCCTTCATATTTCAAACCTGTAATAGTTACCATTTCCAAAAGAGGTCTGTCTCTCAAAGATTTGTCAGGATTTTTGGGGTCTTTTTTTGGTTTTCCTTCGCTGTCGTTAGGTTCTTTAAGCCAAACTACTTTACCGCAATAGTTGTCGCCGGTTTTGTAAAATTCAACTTTTGATTTTCCGTCGGCTTTTAAATAAGTTCCAACGATTGCATCAGCATTTTGTGCGTAAACAAATAAGCTGATGAACATTACCAAAATGGTGTAAACAATTTTTTTCATAAAATAAGGGTTAATAATTCGGATGCAAATATATAATTTTTTTGTTAAAGAATGCTAATTTTCCATTAAATATGCTTTAATGAAACCATCCAGTTCGCCGTCCATCACGGCATTTACATTGGAAATTTCGTAGCTGGTGCGCAAATCTTTCACCATTTTGTAGGGGTGCATCACATAACTTCTAATCTGCGACCCCCATTCTATCCGTTTTTTTGAGTTTTCGATTTCGGATACTTTTTCACGTTTTTTTTCCATTTCACGTTGGTAGAGTTGCGATTTCAGCATCTGTATTGCTTTTTCGCGATTTTGTAATTGAGAGCGGGTTTCCTGACACTCTACAATAATGCCGGACGGGTGATGTTGCAGACGAACTGCTGTTTCAACTTTATTAACATTTTGACCACCCGGACCACTCGCCCGGTACGTATCCCACGAAATATCTGCAGGATTAATTTCCACCACAATATCATCGTTAATCATTGGGTAGGCATACACGGAGGCAAAAGAGGTGTGGCGTTTGTTCGCCGAATCAAAAGGAGAGAGGCGCACTAAGCGGTGCACGCCGTTTTCGCTTTTTAAGTACCCGTAACCGTAAGGACCATCTAATTCTATTGTTGCAGATTTAATTCCGGCAACATCTCCTTCTTGCCTGTCTAACAATTTTATGGTGTACTTATTTCTTTCACCCCATCGCATATACATTCTGAGCAACATTTCTGCCCAATCGCAACTTTCGGTGCCACCCGCGCCGGAATTTATTGTTAGTATCACCCCCATCGGGTCCTCCTCTTCGCACATCATATTACGAAATTCTAATTTTTCTACGCTACTCAGGGCTGCATTGTACGATTCTTCCAATTCCTGTTCAGTCACATCTCCTTCCAAGAAAAAATCGTAAAGAATCAGTAAATCATCCACTAATGATGCGGTTTGAAAATACTCTTGCACCCAAGACTTTACTAAACTAATCTCTTTAAGTAATTTTTCGGCAGATTTAGGGTCATCCCAGAAACAGTTTTCGTGGGTTATTTTTTCTTTTTCACTAATTTCTACTAATCTACTATCAATGTCAAAGGCACCTCCTTAGCTCGCTGAGTCTGGTTTGAAGGTCTTTAATCAGGTCGGGATTTATCATAATATTAAACTTGTTTTTTCAATGCAAAAAAACATTTTTTCTTGAATAGTTAGGAATGGATTTTTTTTTCTATTTTTGCGTTTTCTAAATAAAAAAACAAAGAGTATGAATACAGACACTATTATCAGGTATTCCGATGAAGAACTTCAGGAGTTTAAAACACTTATCGAAAAAAAAATTGCGGAAGCAAAGCAAGGAATGGAAATCTACTTAGAAGCCTATAGCAATGTAGGAAACGATACCACCGATACCTCTCCCACTTTCAAAATTTTGGAAGAGGGAAATCAAGTGTTATCCAAAGAGGAAAACAGCAGACTGGCTAATCGTTTAGATAAGTACATCAAAAACTTGGAAGCTGCCTTAGTGCGTATTGAAAATAAAACCTACGGCATTTGCCGCGTTACCGGAAAACTTATTGCCAAAGAACGACTTAAATGCGTTCCACATGCCACCCTTTCATTTGATGCTAAAGTAAATGAGAAAAAGTAGTATTGCCCTGCTTATTATCTTCTTTTTTGTTGCCGTTGACCAATTTTTGAAAATTTGGGTCAAAACAACAATGGCTATTGGCGAATCCTTTCCTGTTTTAGGTAATTGGTTTTATATATATTTTGTAGAAAACGAAGGAATGGCTTTTGGCATCAGTTTCGGCGAAAATATCGGCAAACTTCTGCTCTCGTTGGTACGCATTGCTGTCGTTATCCTCCTTATTTACTACCTTTTTTCTCAAATAAAAAAGAAAATCGCCAATTGGTTTGTGGTTGTAATATTGTCTTTAATCATTGCGGGTGCTATCGGAAATATCATTGATTCATTGTTTTACGGAATGATTTGGCATTACTCGCCTTTCCTGTTTGGTCGGGTGGTAGATATGTTTTATTTCAAACTCTTTTTGCTCCCCAACTGGTTTCCGCTTTGGGGGGGAACATACTTCTTCCCGGCTATCTTCAATTTGGCTGACACTTGCACTACTATCGGTATTATTACCATCATCATTTGGAATAAAAAATTCTTTGTTACAAAAAAAGAGAAACATATTATTCAGCAAGAACTTAATTAATAAATAACCTCATATTTTATGGAAAAACCCACCGGAGTAATTCAAAAAATTATTGAAAATTTACAACAGGTAAACGCGCTAATTACTTATTCTCCCATTGAAAAGGATATTATTCTGCACAACCTTCGGGCAGCCTATATGATTTTTCTTAACATAACAACAGATAAACAAGTTTCTGATGTCAGAATAGAAAAGTTATTTAACGATGTAGAGACGTGGCGTGCAGCGTCAAATACAGAAGAGCAGGATACCTTAAAACCTCATTTTCAAGAAGAAATCTCAATAGATGATGAGATGCTTAAGGAAGAAACTATTGAAGAGGAATCCATTGAAGTGGAATTCATTGAAGAGGAATCCATTGATGAGGAAGAACAGATTGTTGAGAATGTGAAGATTGATGAAGAACAAATTGAGAATGAGCCCATTGAAGAAAAACCGACTGTTGATGAAATGGTACAGATTGGGGAAGAAGCAATTGTTGAGGATGAGATAATTGAAAGATTAGATGATGAGATGATTGAGGAAGAAGAAACCTCAGTAGAAGAGTTCACAGTAGAAAAACCTCATTTCGAACATGCAACCCCAGTTGAAGATGACATTTTAGAATTTATTCCGGATGCAAAACCACATTCAACCCTGCTGTTCGATGATGTGGTGGCGTTAAAACCGGAAAAAAAATCGCTTAATGACTTATTAACAGAAAAGAAAGACGACAACTCCTTGGGCGCAAAATTTCAACAATCCTATATTCCAGATTTGACAAAAGCAATTGCCATTAATGAAAAATTTACTTTTATTAGGGAACTGTTTCAAAACAGCGGAGTTAATTTCAGTAACTCCATTCAAAAACTGAATGAATGTGATAATATCGAGTCTGCTTTTGTTTTAATGGAAGAACTTAAACATCAATATCTTTGGGATACTTCTTCTTCTTCTTACCTCTCACTGTGCGATTTAGTGAGAAGAAGGTTTGTATAGAAGATGCTATTGATACTACATAATAATGAATCTTTTTACGCTCTCTAAGGTACTGTTAAAATCGGAGCAGAACAATTATTCAAAACCGATTGTCAGTATTACCATTGCCGGCGTGGCGCTGGGTGTAACGATTATGTTTCTGGCACTTTTCATTACCGCCGGTTACCAAAAAGAGATACGCAACAAGATGGTGAGCCTCGGCGCACATATTCGCATTTCTAGTGTGGAGGAAAATTACTCCTTCGATCTGCTTCCTTTTGATAGAAATCAAAGTTTTGTGGAGGAAATGAGGAATAACTCGCAAATAAAAAACATTCAGTTTTACGGTACTAAAGTGGGGATTTTGAAAGCCCAAGACCAGGTAGAAGGCGTTGTATTAAAAGGTATTGACTCTACTTTTTCGTGGAATCTGTTTCGTGCTCATATTATTGAAGGCAATTCATTTACTTTCGATACCGATTCTATATGCGATAAAATTCTCATATCTAAAGTGTTAGCATCAAAACTAAGGTTAAAAATAGGCGCTAAAGCAAGCGCCTATTTTATACAAGAACCGCCCCGTCAACGCAATTTTGTAGTAGAAGGTATTTACGAAACTCAACTCCCTGAAGTTGATGAACGGTTTATCTTGACCGACCTGCGGCACGTGCAAAAACTGAACGGATGGACACCGGAGCAAGTGAGTGGTATCGAAATACTGATTGCTGACTACAACAAAATTGATGTAATGGGAATGAAATTGCACAACGAGATTCCCTATGATTTAAAAGCCGAGACAATTAAACAACTGTATCCCAACATTTTCGAGTGGTTAGCATTAGCAGACACCAATGCCATAGTATTACTAATTATTACCATCTTGGTATGTCTGATTACAATAATATCAACATTTTTTATCATTGTTTTAGAACAGACTAAAAACATTGGAATATTAAAAACGTTAGGGCTCAATCATAAAAGTATAATGAAACTTTTCGTTGTCATAGCCTCACGACTTATTTTTAGGGGTTTATGCTGGGGGAATATGGCAGCCTTAACAATTGGATTATTGCAAAGTATTTTTCATCTAATTCCATTAGATCCTGAAACTTATTACGTTTCTTTCATTCCTATAGCAATAAATCCGATGGTATTTTTGTGGCTGAATCTACTTGTCTTTACCGCTTGTCTGCTCACTTTACTCTTACCTACTCACTATATATCAAAACGCATTACCCCAATTGAAGCAGTGAGGTATGAGTAACTATAAACAATTAATGATTAATAATTTAGTATTTAATAGTTAATATTCTTTTCAAAGGCTTTCTTTATTTGATCTACGGCATCTAATTTTTCCCAGCCGAAAAATTGTACTTTCTTGAATAATTTCCCGTCCTTTTTGTATGTGTCTTTATCTTCGTAAGAAACTGCAATCTCTTTTTCAAAGGGATCTCTGCCAAAATGTCCGTAGGAGGCTGTTTCTTCAAAAATTGGATTTTTTAGTTGAAAACGGTTCACTATGGCGTAAGGTCTCATATCGAAAAGCAGTTCAATTTTTTTCGCAATTTCGCTATCAGAAAGATCAACGTTGTCAGTTCCATAGGTATTTACGTAAATTCCCACAGGTTTAGCTACTCCGATTGCATAAGCCACCTGCACTAATATTTCATTGCAAACACCCGCTGCCACCATATTTTTAGCGATATGTCTTGCTGCGTAGGCTGCCGATCTGTCCACTTTTGAAGAATCTTTTCCAGAGAAAGCACCGCCACCGTGGGCGCCCTTGCCCCCGTAAGTGTCCACAATAATTTTCCTTCCTGTTAATCCGGTGTCTCCGTGCGGACCGCCAATCACAAACTTTCCCGTAGGATTTACATGAAGCGTAAAACCGTGTGTAAAGAGTTTCTGAATATTTGGAGAACAGGTTGCCATCACGCGCGGGAGCAAGAGCTCCTGCACATCTTTCTTTATCCGGGCTAACATTACTCTTTCATCTGCGTCAAAATCATCGTGTTGGGTAGAAACAACGATGGCGTCAATTCTTTCGGGTATTCCTGTGTCGCTAAACTGTATGGTTACTTGCGATTTAGCATCGGGGCGCAGATAGGTCATCTCTTTTCCTTCCCGTCTAATAACTGCTAATTCCTGCAGAATGATATGCGACAGTTCAGAGGCTATGGGCATAAGGTTTTCCATATCGCGGCAGGCGTATCCGAACATCATCCCCTGGTCGCCGGCACCCTGCTCTTCAGCGTTAGCACGTTCTATCCCCTGATTGATGTCAGCCGATTGGCTATGTATTGTTGAAATTACCGCACACGATTTATAATCAAATTGATAATCGCTTTTATCGTATCCAATTCTTTTTATTACACTGCGGGCAACATCATCAATAGAGACATATCCTTTTGTTTTTACTTCGCCGGCACATACCACTAAACCGGTGGTTACTAATGTTTCGCAGGCAACTTTTGAATTGGGATCTTGCGCTAAAAAGGCATCTAACAAAGCGTCTGAAATCTGATCGCTTACTTTATCGGGATGCCCTTCCGATACGGATTCTGAGGTAAATAGGTAACTCATAATTGATTGTTAAATAAATATTAATTAGTAGTTGTTAATTGTTACAGAAAAACAGGGAAAAATGGTTTAGCATTTGTTTTTGAGTGGTTGCAATCATTACAAATCTTTCCACTGTTTTTTTGTGCGGCAAAAATATATTTTTTTTTAAAGAAAAAAACACTTTCTTTGCACCAAATTTCATTTCAAATAATGAAATATTAATAATCAGTATGTAATAATTAATAATTAAGACATTATGTCCCCCATCATCGCCCCATCGATACTCTCTTCCGATTTCGCAAATTTGGAGAAAGAGATAAAAATGCTTAATAAATCTAAAGCCGATTGGATTCATTTGGATATAATGGACGGATGTTTTGTGCCGAACATTACTTTTGGGATGCCGGTAATTCGCGCAATTAAGAGAGTAGCACAAAAACCGTTGGATGTTCATTTGATGATTGAAAAACCGGAACGTTATATTGCTGATTTTAAGAAGGCTGGCGCCGATTGTTTGTCGGTGCATTGGGAAGTCTGCACTCACTTACACCGCACCATTAATCAAATCAAAGAGTTGGATATGTTGGCGGGTGTTGCCATTAACCCGCATACTCCTGTATCCTTTTTAGAAGATATAATTTGTGATGTGGATTTTGTTGTATTGATGTCGGTTAATCCAGGTTTTGGAGGACAACGTTTTATACCAAACAGCATTAAACGTACTAAAGAATTAAGAAAATTCATCAACAAACATAAATCCAATGCGATGATTGAGATTGACGGTGGGGTAGATTTAGAAAACGCCCCCATTCTTGTAGATGCCGGTGCGGATATCCTTGTTGCCGGAAACACGGTGTTTGGAGCAGAATATCCGATGGAAACGATAAAAAAATTAAAAGTTAATAATTAAGAATTAAGAGTTTAATTTGTGAGTGTTAAAGAAGAATAAATAATCGAAATATGAAAATAATTAGTTTACTTTTTTTTACATTTTTTTTAAGTGTAGCTGCATTATTTGCCCAGCCTATTTATAATGAAGCAGGAATTCGTTTATACAAAAACGGTTCTGAAGAAGAAAGGGAATGGGCTGTAAAAAATAGATTGGTTGACAATAGAACAGTACCAACCCCTCCACCGTCCGGCGAGTTGCGTCCTATTGCAGAATATGAACCGGCGGAAGCAGTACTTATTAGATATCCATTCGGTATTCCTATGTCTTTAATAAAAGAGATGGCTAAAGATGTTACAGTAATTACCATTGTTTCAAGTAATTCACAGCAAAGCACGGTGTTAGGACAGTATAATTCAAATGGCGTGAATATAGCAAATTGTAAGTTTTTAATTGCACCGTCAAATACCCACTGGACACGAGACTATGGTCCTTGGTTCATGGCTATTGATAATAATGAAGTTGGCATGTTCGATTTTACTTATGATAGAACATATACACACGGCCGCATAAACGACAACAAAATTAATGAAGCTCTCGCTAATTACCTGACTGCTAATGGAACAAATATAAATAGATATGCCTGTTCTTTGTTACTTACCGGCGGTAACCACATGAACGACGGGGATACTCAAGCTGCGGCAACAGACTATGTTTTAGAAGAGAACCCTACCTACACAGCACTACAACTGAATCAACTTTTTTCTGATTATATTGGAACACAAAATTACTATTTCCTTGACGACCCACTACAAGAATATATCAAACATATTGATTGCTGGGGCAAATTTCTTACTCCAACCAAAGTATTAATTGGCAAAGTTCCCACATCAGATCCGAGATATTATTTATATGAATTAACAGCAAGCTTTTTTGCAACATTGGCTTCTCCTTGGGGCATACCTTATGAAGTTTTTAGAGTTAATACTCCCGGTAATTACGCAACTACCCCCTATACTAATTCTCTTATTTTGAATAATAGAGTTTTTGTGCCTGTAAATCAAACAACTAATGCAAACGACAATGCTGCTCTTCAAGTATATAAGGATGCGATGCCCGGATATGAAGTAATAGGAATTAATTACAATAATTGGGAAAATACAGATGCGCTCCACTGCCGAGTCCACGAAATTGCCGACAGATGCATGCTTTATATCAAACACCAACCCTATTTTGCAGAAGTGGAAAATACGGGAATTATGAACTTCAACACAGAGATATATTCCTATTGCAACAACACTATCATTTCTGATTCCGTATTAGTTTATCTAAAAGTAAACGGAGATAATTTTCAAGGCTACAAAATGGCTTATTCAGGCGACAATAAATGGGAGGTTAGTATTACCGACCTTCCTGATGGCATTGTTGAATACTACATCTTTGCCAAAGATGAATCGGATAGAAGAGAGAGTCATCCCTATATTGCAAGATATGCCCCCAATGCTGATCCACACAAATTTGAACTAAAAAGCGAAACACCACCGCCACCGGAACCATTGTTAGTACTTTCTAAAAAAGAATCTTCCGTTTTTTCCGATAAATTAATGGTCGTGGAAGATTATATTAGAGTTTATAATAAAGGTAATGCAGATCTGACAATAGATATTCAAGATATTGACTTTCCTAATATGCTTACTATTTCGCCCCAGAATGGAACTATCCCTGAAAGCGATTCTCTTAGTATCACTTTTACTTACAATTTTAATAATATAGCAAAGTTGGTAGAATATTTGGGAAGTTGTAAACTTAAAAGCAACGACCCCAAAAACGAAGAAGTTGACATCTTTTTAAAGGCTGTGTTAGACCTTGTTGGAATTAAAGATATGGAATATGGTAAAATTGTGATTTATCCTAATCCAACTACGGGTGAATTACGAATTACAAATTACGAATTACAAATTGGTGAAATAGTAATTTATGATATTTACGGAAGGAAGCAGAAAAGCAGAAAAGCAGAAAAACAAAATGCTGAAAGGGAATTGGTAATGGACGTATCATCGTTGCCAACAGGCATTTATTTCATCAAAATAGAAGCCAGCTTTTATAAATTTGTGAAACTATAAATAATTAATTATCAATATTATGAATTTTATTTCAACACGTGTTGCCACTATGGCAGAATCGGAAACGCTGGCTATGACCCGCATTGCCCGCGAATTAAAAGAAGCCGGTAAAGATGTTATCAGCTTAAGTATCGGGGAACCGGATTTTAATACGCCCAACGAAATTAAAGAGTTTGGGAAGTTGGCGATTGACGAAAACTACTCCCATTATTCACCCGTGCCGGGATATTTAGACTTGCGCAAAGCCATCTGTAAAAAATTTGAACGGGATAATGGACTTATTTACACCCCCGAACAAATAGTGGTTTCTACCGGCGCAAAACAATCTATCTTTCAGGTGGTAATGGCAACCGTGAACCCCGGCGATGAGGTTATTATCCCAACACCTTATTGGGTTTCTTATAAACCTATAGCCGATTTTGCAGAAGCCAAAGTAATCTATATTACCACAAAATTGGAAGATGATTTTAAAGTTACTCCGCAACAGTTGCGCGAAGCAATTACCCCCAAAACAAAAATGATTATGTTTAGCAGTCCTTCCAACCCTACAGGAATGCTTTACACCAAAGAGGAACTTGAAGCGATTGCCGAAGTTTTGCGAGAAAACTCACACGTGTTGGTAATGGCTGATGAAATTTACGAGCATATCAATTTTATGGGCAAACACCAAAGCTTGGCACAATTTGATGATATCAAAAGTCAGGTAATTACTATAAACGGTGTGGCAAAAGGATTTGCTATGACCGGCTGGCGTATCGGATTTCTCGGCGCTACCAAAGAGATTGCCAATGCCTGCCAAAAACTGCAAGGGCAGATTACTTCCGGAACCTGCTCCATTGCCCAACGTGCTACTTTGAAAGCAATGGAAAGCTCACCCGAAATTGATGCCGAAATTGTTCGTATGAAAAGTATCTTTAAACAAAGAAGAGATTTGATGTTTGAACTTTTAAAAGAGATTAAAGGATTTGAAACAAGGCTTCCCCAAGGAGCTTTCTATTTCTTCCCGGTAGTTTCTTCTTTATATGGAAAAAATGCATCCGTAGATTCTTTGTATGCAAAAACCTACGGAAAAACCTCCATCAACAACTCAACCGATATGAGCATGTATCTGATGTACGACGCCAATGTGGCTACTGTGCAAGGTGTTGCATTTGGAGATGATAACTGCATCCGTTTATCATACGCGGCAGATGAGAAAGAGTTGATGGAAGCTTGCCGAAGAATAAAAGAAGCAGTTGAGAAATTGGCCTAATACATTGATTCCTTTTTCATTAACGCCCCCTTAGTAGTATATATATGAAATAGGGTGCCCCTATCAACGCGGTGATACTGCCCACAGGCAGTTCGGTATTACCTCCCAATGTGCGTGCCAAAGTATCAGCGCCCAGCATAAATATTGCCCCTAAAAGAATAGAAAAAGCAAATAGGTTTCTCGTGCTATTCCCCCAAATAATCCTTACCAAATGTGGAATTATTAATCCAATAAAACCAATTACACCACAAATGGAAACAGTTGCCGCAATTAATATAGAAGAAATGAACAACATAATATAGGTAATTTTTTGCGTGTTTACTCCAAGAGATCGCGCCTGAACATCACCCAATTGCATAATATTCAATTCTTTAGAAAATAGAAAAGTAAAAAAAACTGAAACAATAAGTATCGGAATATAAAAATAGAGATCGAAATAAGAAACAGTTGCAAAACTTCCCATCGTCCAGAAAAAAATCTTTTGTAGTTCTTGGTGATTTAACACCATTAGTAGGGTTAGAATAGAAGCCATTAGAAAATTGAGCGAGATACCCGCCAACAACAAAATATGTGGAGATTGAATTTTTGAAATCTTTGCAATGGATAAGATTAATAGCAGGGTCAGTAATGCGGTTATCAAAGCAAAACCGGTAACGCCAAATATAAAAAAATCCAATCCTACAATAAACGCAAGTGCCGCGCCTATGGATGCGCCGGAAGAAATACCTAAAATATATGGGTCGCAAATGGGATTACGAAAAATAGTCTGAAAGATTGCCCCGCAAAGTGCTAAGGAAGCACCTGCAAAAATACTCATCAAAATCCTAGGAATACGCAAGTGAACAATCACAAATTCAGTAGATTGCGCTGTGCCGACGAAAACGCTTGCACCCATAAGCGCGATAAGCAAGATGGATAGTAGAAAGAAATGTGAAGTACTATACAACCGCCTTTTTGTCATTTTATTAATTTAGGGTGCAAAAATAAACTATTCATCAACTATTTTTCTAAAACAAATGAAAAATGGTTAAAAATTAGTTTGAGGCGTTATGAATGAGATTCCTCGCTGCGCTCGGAATGACAACGCGGCGGCTGGTCATTGAGCCTGTCGAAATGCCGTCGCCGCATTTTCCGTCCCACCCCTATAGCAAAATTGTGCTGTCACTCCGAGCGCAGCGAGGAATCCCATTCATAACGCCTCAAACTAATTTTTAACAAAAATGTGTACATTGCAAGGTGTGGGCTTTAAGGACAGTGATAAAGAAATAACTGTTTTATTAATAAAGAGAAAATGTTTTTATTTCCTTTTATCAATAATTTTTATCGGTTTTCGGCTAACTTCCGGCATACTAATCTCTTTGATGAGGGCGGCAGGACATATTTCAAATTCAGGAGCAACACGAATCAGCGCTCTGAAACGATCTTTCAAGTCTTTAATTATATCGTTATCGGAATTTTCCCGTAGTCCAATTTTCACTAAAATATCGTCTGTTCCGCAATCATTGTTGTAAACCTCTATGATATAGTTCTCTATATAAGGAATATTATCCAACACATCAAAAATGGCAGGAGGATAAATTGTTGTACCTTTGTACTTTATCATCTGATTTAGCCTGCCTATAATTGGGCTTATCCGCATCGTTGTTTTTCCACATTTACAAGGTTCATAGTGAAACCTTGCTAAATCCCCTGTTCTAAACCTCAGTAGAGGCATTCCTTCAACAACCAACGGGGTAACGGTCAGCTCTCCTATTTCATCTTCGAGAACAGGGTTTCCTTTGCTGTCAATTAATTCACATATTATCAGTTCAGGGTGGTGGTGACCGCCGCAACCAAATTCACATTCGGTAAAAGAGGTTGCCATTTCGGTTGAAGCGTAAGTGGAGTAAAGTTCCACATTCCATTTTTCTTTTATTCTTTGACCAAGAAGGTTCAGCATGAAATCCTGTTCTCTAAGGTTTTCACCAATACAAATCAGTTTTTTTATACTTGAATTATTATAGTCAATACCATTATCTTCAGCATATTTGATAAGTTTAAGGATAAAAGAAGGGACAAGAACGGCAATGTTGGGTTGCAATCGCTTGATAGTATCCCATTGCAGTTCTACGATACCGTTTCCAACACGAACCACACTGGCTCCTAATTCTCTAATTCCCAAGAAATATGCCAGTCCTGCCATAAAACGTTTGTCCAGCGTAGTCATCAATTGAAAAATATCTCCCTTTTTTGCTCCGGCACATTCAAAAGATATTTTCTCGTTGTAAGCCAATCGTACTAAGTCAGCTTCGGTCAAAGCAAATGTAACCGGATCGCTATGAGTGCCGGAAGTCGTAATATAATCAACAATTTTGTCACGCGAAACACAAAGAAAATCCCCATTATTAAGTTGCAGGTCTTGCTTGGTAGTAAACGGAATAAATTGTAAATCTTCTATGGTTTTTATTTTGTTTACCGCTATTTTATGCTTGTTAAACAATTGTTTATAAAATGGAGAATGATGGTTTAGATACTGTAATGTTTTAGCCAGTTTAGTTTCCTGAAATTTTTTTATTTCAGCCGCAGTTTGGTATTCAATATAGGGGGTTTGTTTCATAAATCGCTTTGATAATAAGGGTTTATAGTATCATCTTTTCTAACTCTTCTTTTAGCACTTTTCTATATTGTGGTTGTTGGTGTTTGTTAAGGGTTACTTCAAAATACTGTTCATTGTAAAACGACAGCACGGAGTTTGTGTCGGGGGTACATTCTAAATAAATAATTTTTGAAAAATCTAATCCTTTTTTCTCACATATTTGTTTGGCCAAATTGAAACCGGCAGAAGTAACCGATGTGCCCGGGTTATCCTGATAAAGTTCAGTAACAACTACAATTATATTCTCTTTTTTGTCAACAATTTTCAATCCGCAGGCAGAGGGTTGTCCCCACTGACCGTCAAAAACAAAAATTTCATCATAATATTTTTCGGGAACTTTCATGCTACTAGGGTGCTTTTAGAAATAAGGGCATTGAGAATTATGAAAACTACTAAACTACTAAACAATTAAACTACTGAACTATTGAATTTTTAAATCTTTAAATCTGCTAACATCTTTTCCAAACGATTTATTCACTAAGTTTCTGTTTCTGGAGCGGTAAGTACCATCTTCCATTTCGCGAAGAACAACTTTGGTGAACAGACGCATCATTTTCGATTCCTGGGTTTCATCTGCATAGAAAGTTTTCCATGCGTAGTCGTAGAGTTCCTGCAGTTTATCGGCGGTCATCTGTTTGGGATGAAAAACTACCTGCCCGGCGTTATAGTGGTTCCAGTCTGTGTCAAATATTCTGTTTTCCCGTAACATATCGTCGTAGGCTTTGGTGTGCGGAAAGGGGGTCATTACGGTAAATTCGGCTAAGTCAAGGTCAATTTTCAACAGAAAATCGATAAGTCGCTTAATATCATCTTCGTTTTGATTGTCAAGTCCCAGTAAAATAGTTCCTTCCACACCGATACCGTAATCGTGGTAGCGTTGAACTCTCTCTTTGATATAATCGGAAGTATCATATACAGCCTGATACACATACCATGCGCCGGCTTGCGCAGCGAGGTTAAGAATTTTCGGATTATCTTCAATGGTATGGCTTATCCATTTTTTCTTTAAGGGAATCATCTCTTTAAAGAGTTGAATTTCCCATTCATCGTTCTGCGCTAATGAGTTATCCACAATAAACAGGCGATTGTTTTCGATGGCAGCGAGTTCTTCTACCACTTTATCCATCGGGCGCGGACGAAACATACGGCCTCCCAGATACGAAACTGCGCAGGGATAACAACTGAACCGGCACCCACGGGATGCATGAAACAGATCAACCATTTGCACACCTTTGTGGTTGTAGAGGTCTTTGTTGTACAAATCTCTGCGGGCAGGCCCAACTAACTCAATGGCCGGGTGTTTCCCCATAAAGTTATATATTTTTTTGAGAGTATTGTTTCTGAAATCGTTAAATACCTCTTCCATTCTTCCTTCAGTTTCACCTAAAAACACCGCGTCTGAGTGTTGCATTGTTTCCTCTGCGTGCAACATCGTAGAAATTCCTCCAAAAATCACTTTCTTCCCGAGTTTTCGGTAGGTATCAGCAACCTCCCAGCCCCGTTTTACCTGTGTGCTGAGCATCATAGAGATACCCACAAAATCGCAAGGGTCATCAAAGTTTATCGTTTCCACATTCTCGTCTGTGAATTTTACAGTAACTTCTTTGGGGATAGTTGCGGCAAAAACAACGGGTCCGTGTGGTGGTAAGTTAAAAGTGGTTTGCCCCGGCAATTTACTCCACTTAGGATAGATTAGTTTAAAAATCATACAAAAAAATTATGTCTCTTTATTAAAGAGTCGCAAAAATATAGGAAAATAATCATTTTTTCTTTCCATATTAAATTTATTATATTTTCGCGCTATCAAAATGATATCAAAATGAAAGAAATAAATCTCTTTTCAGAGCAACAAAAATTTCGTCAGATTTGGGTTTGGATAATGCTTTTAACGCTACTTTGTATCCCTGCTTACACTTTATGGGGTACGATTCGACAATTGCGCAACGACATTCCCTTTGGGAATAATCCTACAAGCAATATAGGAGTGATTATCGTTTTTATTATTATTTTAATATCAGTACTGCTTCCCTTTATTTTAGTTTTGACAATGAAACTTGAGACAATAATAAGCAAAGAAGGCATAAATTTTAGATTTTTTCCTTTCCATCTAAATTTTCGCAATTACAAATGGGAAAAGATTAGCAAAGCTTTTGTCAGAAACTATTCTCCATTGGGAGAATTTGGAGGTTGGGGAATAAAGTACAGTTACCGTACAGGAATCAGATTGTTTAATATTTCAGGGAATCAAGGATTGCAAATTGAGTTAAAAAATGGCAAAAAGATATTAATTGGTACACAAAAAATGAATGAATTAGAAGTTGTTTTAAAAAAAATTGAACAAATGAATAAAGAAAACCAATCAAAAATTATTTAATATGGAAAAAAAAGAAAAATTTATTTCAGGCAAAAACGGATTTGGGATGTTAAGCATTCTGTTGTTTTTTACAATTACCGGCATTTTAGTACCGGCACTTATTGAGGGTTATACGCCTCAAAATTCAGGAACACAGTGGTTTATGCTTCTCATTAGCGGTGTGGCATTAGTTATGATGCTGGGTCTATCCATCATCAAGCCCAATGAGGCTTTGGTAATCACTTTTTTCGGAAAGTATCAAGGAACTTGTATCAACAATGGGTTTTACTGGTTCAATCCATTTACTGTTCGTGCAAAAATTTCTGTGCGTGCCCGAAACATTAACGGCGAGACGATAAAAGTAAACGACAAAATGGGTAATCCGATTCTGATAGGAATTGTATTGGTATGGAAAGTGGAGGATACTTTTAAAGCCTCTTTCGATGTGGACAACTACATTATGTTTGTTAATGTACAAAGCGACGCAGCAGTTCGAAATTTGGCAGGGTCCTATTCTTATGATAATTTGGAAGATGAGCATGCTGAAATTACGTTGCGCGGAGGCGGAGAAGAGGTAAACGAATTGCTTGAAAAAGCCTTGACGGAACGGCTGGCAATTGCAGGTATTAAAGTAATTGAAGCGCGTATCAGTCATTTGGCGTACGCCCCGGAGATTGCCGGCGCCATGTTAAAAAGACAACAAGCGACGGCTATTGTTGCCGCCCGCTATAAAATTGTTGAAGGCGCGGTAAGTATGGTTGAATTAGCATTAAAACAATTGTCAGAAAAAAATGTAATTGAATTAGACGATGACAAAAAAGCAGCCATGGCTAGCAATTTAATGGTAGTATTAACTTCAGATAAAGAAGCAACTCCGGTTGTAAATACGGGAACACTTTACAATTAATATGACAATAGAAAGACGGTCATTTATTATTAGAATTGATTCGGATACGTTGGCAGCTGTTGAAAAATGGGCTGCCGACGAATTCCGAAGCGCCAATGGACAAATAGAGTGGATTCTTTCAGATGCCCTAAAAAAGGCAAAACGAACACCGAAACAAAGTAATAATAACCGAAATCAGGAATAACAGAAAAAACTAATTTTATCCCGCCGGACAGAATTCAGAGAATTTTGTGTTAATTTGCACACTATTTTAATATGTTGCGGTAGAGTAACAGTGTTAGTTTTAGTATGAAAAAACGCGTTGTAATTACAGGTTTGGGCATTTGGTCGTGTATAGGAACTAATATTGAAGAGGTTACACACTCGTTGTATAACGGAAAGTCCGGTATTGGCATCGACCCACTGCGCACAGAATACGGATACCGCTCGCCCCTTACCGGCATTGTGCCACGCCCCGAACTGAAAGGAATTTTAGACCGGCGACTGCGTATAGGGATGGCGGAAGAGGGTGAATATGCTTATATGGCAACGGTGGAAGCCCTCAAAAATGCAGAAATTGATTTAGAATACCTTGAAAAAAATGAAATGGGCATCTTCTATGGAAACGACTCCTCCGCAAAACCTGTTATTGAAGCCCACGAAGTGATGCGTATAAAAAAAGATACTTCCTTACTGGGTTCCGGTGCCATATTTCAATCTATGAACTCAACTGTTACTATGAATCTCTCTACTATTTTTAAACTTAAAGGGGTGAATATGACCATCAGCGCTGCCTGTGCCAGCGGCTCGCATGCCATCGGATTAGGGTATCTCTTTATTCAAAACGGGATGCAAGATTTGGTGTTGTGTGGCGGTGCACAAGAAACAAACCTCTATTCTATGGCGAGTTTCGATGCGCTGAGTGCTTTCTCGATGCGAATTGATGAGCCGGATAAATCCTCCCGCCCATTTGATGCCCACAGAGATGGATTGGTACCCAGTGGAGGCGCGGCAAGCTTGATTCTTGAAGAGTATGAACATGCCAAGAAACGTGGCGCACCCATTTTGGCAGAAATAATTGGTTATGGTGTCTCCTCCAACGGCGCCAATATCTCACAACCCAGCGATGCCGGAAGTATTATTGCCATAGAACGCGCTATGAAAGACGCAAATATTTCCTCTAAGGATATTCACTATATCAATGCCCACGCTACTTCTACCCCGCAAGGCGATGCCTACGAAGCCATAGCAATAGATAAACTATTCGGAAATAGCAAAACACCAATAAGTTCCACCAAATCAATGACAGGCCACGAATGTTGGATGGCAGGAGCCAGTGAAATCCTATATGCAATACTGATGATGCAAAATTCGTTTATTGCTCCAAATATTAACTTTGAAACTCCCGACGAATACTCAGCCAAATTAAATATTGTTGCAAAACGCGAAGATAAAAACATAGAGATTTTCCTCTCCAACTCTTTCGGATTTGGAGGAACGAACAGCGTACTTATTATGAAAAAAATATAACAAATATAGATATGACAAAAGAAGAAATTAAAAAAATTGTAGATAATTTTTTAGTAGAGGAATTGGAAATAGAAGAAAAAAAAATTGTGGATGAGGCATTACTGAAAGATGACCTTGGAATAGATAGTCTTGATTTTGTTGATGTTGTAGTCATCGTTGAACGTTACTTCGGCTTCAAAATTAAACCGGAAGAGATGACAAATGTGGCAACTTTAATCCAGTTTTACGAATATATTGAGTCTAAACAGAACGCTTCGTAAATGGATGAAGTAAAAAAAAAAGTCTGGTCGGGCGTTACCGGTGGTAAAAAGTTGGGACAAAAAGCTTTGTTGTTTTTGTTCCACTTCTTTAGTGTAACGATTGGTTATTTCATATTAATTTGGATAGTTCCTTTCTACATGCTGTTCGGAACAGGCTATAAGCCTACTTATCAATATTTTAGACACCATCACGGATATTCCCCACGGAAAGCCTTCTTTAAAACCTACCGAAATCACTTTATTTTTGGGCAATGTATGCTGGACAAGTTTGCAGTGTATGCCGGAAGAAAAAATTTTTTCACCATAAAAACAACAGGTAATGAGTTGTTTTATAGGCTATTGGAGGAAGAGAAGGGGTTTATTATTGCCAGTTCCCATTTGGGTAATTTCGAGTTATGCGGATATTTGTTGAAACAAGATAAAAAGAGAATCAACGCATTGGCTTTTGGCGGGGAAACAAAAGAGGTTATGAACAACAGAATCAAGTGGTTTGCCCTCAATAATGTGAATGTTATCCCGATTTTTGAAGATATATCTTATCTTTTTACTTTGAATAATGTGTTAACCAATGGGGAGATAGTAAGTGTGTCGTGCGATAGAAGTATGGGATTCGGCAAAACGCTGGAATGTGATTTTTTAGAGGGAAAAGTAGATTTCCCGATGGGAACTTTCTCGCTCGCTGTCCATTATGATATCCCTATACTCTCTGTTTTTGTAATCAAAGAGTCGGTTTCAGTTTACAACGTTTATGTGAAAGAGATAGGCGGTGCGAAATGTGAGATAAGAGAAGAGAGAAAGGAGAAGGAAGTATGGGGAAGGGAGAAGGGGGAAGAGAAGAGATTAAAAGAAGAGAAAGCAGAGTTGTTGACGCAGAAATTTGTGAAGGAGTTGGAGATTATGGTGCGGAAATACCCCGAACAATGGTTTAACTATTACGACTTTTGGAAATAGAAAAATGATAAAATACAAATAATCAAATAAATAACGCTTTGCCCCAACATGAACCTTTTCCCTGCTTTAGAAAAACGCTACACCAAAGAAACAAAATCTGCATTAGAAGCACAACGGCTTGCCCACGAAATATCATTTGGTCCCATCGTCTTTCAGGTGTCGCGCCTGATGATAAAATTCGGAATTTTGCAAATGCTCATAGATTCCAAAAATGGTTTAACTTTAGATGAAGTTACGCAACAAACAAAATTGTCGAAATATGCCTGTCAGTGCTTGCTGGAAGCATCTCTCACAATAGGTACCGTGCTTTTTCAGGAGGATAAGTTTACCTGCTCTAAAGCGGGTTGGTTTCTACTTAACGACCCCCTCGTAAAAGTAGATATTGACTTCAACCATGATGTAAACTACCTCGGCTGGTTTCACTTAGAAGAGGCGTTGCTGAGCGGAAAACCAGAAGGATTGAAAGTTTACGGAAACTGGCCCACAATTTACGAAGGACTCTCTCAACTTCCTGAAAATGTACAGAAAAGCTGGTTTGGATTTGACCACTATTACAGTGACCAATCTTTCGATGAAGCGCTGAAACTCGTTTTTGAAAATCTATGCAGAGACGCGGCACACCACATCTCTACAACACTGCTTGATGTTGGCGGAAATACAGGCAGATGGGCGCTGCGTTGCGTTGATTACGACAAAAACGTAAAGGTTACCATTATGGATTTGCCACAACAGATTGAATTAATGAAAAATAACACGGCAAAAAAGAAAGGGGCAGATCGTATATTCGGGCACGCCTGCAATCTCCTTGACCATAAAACCCCATTTCCAACAGGTTTTGATGCCATTTGGCTCAGTCAGTTTTTAGACTGTTTCTCGGAAGAGGAGGTTACAAGTATCCTTACCCGTGCCGCAAAATCTATGAAAAAACACACAAGACTGTTTATTATGGAAACATTTTGGGACAGACAGCGTTTTGAAACCGCCGCGTATGCACTGACACAAATTAGCCTCTATTTCACTGCATTAGCAAACGGAAACAGTAAAATGTACCACTCTGAAGATATGATTCGCTGTGTTGAAAACGCCGGGCTTATCGTAGAGAAAATTATCGACGGACTGGGGAAAGGGCACTCGGTGATAATATGTAGAATTTGAGATGTGAGATGTGGTTTGAGGTGAAATCCCCAACTCTATTTAGCTTTTTACTTAGAATATATTAACATGACAGAGATGGATAAAATTCCCATAAAACTATTTGAAATAAAAAAACTCAATGATAATTTTAGGTAATCACTTTTAAATAAATAGTCAAATGTCTCAAATCTCAAATCTCAAATCTCAAATTTCAATTCAGGATACCCTCCCCCAAAAGCCACCCTTCGTGATGGTGGATACATTGCTTTATTGCGACACGAAAACCATAAAAACTGCACTAACTGTGCTTGAAGATAATATTTTTGTGGAAAACGGAGTGTTGGCAGAAGCGGGGTTGATGGAAAATATTGCTCAAACTTGCGCCGCAAGAGTGGGAAACGCAGATAATTTAGACAATGAAACGGGAAATCACAGCGTGAAAATTGGCTTTATTGGTATGATAAGAAATTTGGAAATCCTACGTTTACCTAAAGTAGGAGAAACAGTTATAACCAAAGTGGACTGGATGGAAGAGGTTTTTAGAATATCCTTAGTGAACGCAACGGTAAAAATTGAAGATAAAATAATTGCAACCTGTGAAATGAAAATATCGGTCACCGAAAAAGAAATATGAGGTTGCAAGCAAAATAATATCAAGTTAAAGCGAATCACTTATGAATGTAATAGTAAAAGAGAATGCTTTTGATAATCACGAAGGGCAGTTGTATCATTATTTCGACGGAGAAAAGTGGGTTGAAAAATGGGAAAAAACAAACTTGGATGTAGCCAGAGTAATAATGGAAAACCATCTTCAAGAACTTGAACCTATTCGTAATCAAGTACTCACAGGAAACTTGAGTCCTCTTGCGTACCATATTCAAATCTATTCATTTGATTTAAAATTATTGTCTTCTTATACAGGAATACCCAAACGACACATTAAAAAACACCTGAAACCGAAATATTTCAATCAGTTAGAGAAAAGTATTTTGGAGAAATATGCCTTTGCCATTGGAATTTCAATTGAAGAACTTAAAAAAATAAAATAAAAAACATTATGATAATAGATTTTGAGCATCGTTCGGCGGCGCATTGCGAAACAGGGGTAATTTCCAATATGTTACATTTTTATGGGCACCAACTCAGCGAAGCGATGATATTTGGTATAGGGGAAGGACTCACCTTCATCTACATACCCTTTATGCCTTTCAAAGGAAATGCTATAAAATTCAGTTTTCGGACAGTTCCGGGTTCAATTTTTACCCGCGCACTAAAAAAATTGGATGTAAAAGTAAACATTAAGCAATTTAATAACAAAGAAGAGGGAATGAAAGAGTTGGACAATCTGCTTACTGCCGGAATACCGGTGGGTAATGTTGTGGGGTTATTTCATCTTCCCTATTCTCCGGTAAGAACGCACTTCAACGCGCACAATCTATGTGTAGTGGGCAAGGAAGGAGACGAATACATTATCAGCGATCCCTGCTGGCATACTACGTTGCTCAATATCTCATCTCAAGATTTGATGAAAGTACGTTTTGCGGAAGGTACATTTAAACCAAAAGGGAAAATGTACTGGATTGAAGAGAAGCCCCTCATAGGAGATGTTAGAGGAATTATTTTGAAAAGCATTGAAAATACTTGCAAAAAAATGATTGGTACGCTGTTTGTACCACACTTTGGAACAAGAGCTATTGTAATGCTGTCGAAGCGGGTACGAAATCTTAAAAAAAGATATGGTGACAAGGGTGCTATGTCATATTTAGCTTCTTTGGTTCAGGTAATTGAGGAAGTGGGAACCGGCGGAGCGGGGTATCGTTATATGTACGCGCTCTTTTTACATGAGGCAGCCGAATTGTTGAATCAGCCGAAATTAGAGGAGTATTCTTCAGAAATGTATCGTATTGGCGACCTTTGGCGTCAGTTTGCACTGGAATGTGGGCGCAAAATTAAAAACCGCACCCAATCCACCTACAACGATTTAGGAGACAAATTATTAGAAATAGCCGCTGCAGAAAGAAAGTTTTTTGTGGCACTGAAAAAAGAAAAACAGGGGTAAAATAATAAACGCTATACTTAGTGGCAACCTGAGGCGTTTTTTTTATTCAATATTTTACGTGGGTATGTTTCTCTTTCAGTGCGAATTGGATACACGTGCATTTCCCAGCCCTACGCGTCGCGCAGGGCTATATATTTTTCTGCGATTTCAGTGCATGTATGGTAGGTAAAATGCTTATTATTAGAAAAATACAGGATTTCCTAAACGAAACACAGGTTAGTAAGTTCGGAAATAAAAAATTGAAAGGTACCGCAGGAAGAAATAGCGATAAAATTAGAGACAGGTTATAAAAAGTGAGGTTTCAAAAATCCTTAATATTCCGTTATATGAATCAAATTATTATGTGTAAAATGTGGCACAATTACTTAAAACTTTATCTTTGCGGCTACTAAAAATAATACTATTATGGGAAATATTGTTGCCCTGGTGGGAACTCCTAATGTTGGAAAATCAACACTTTTTAATCGCTTAACACAAACCCGCGAAGCCATTGTGGATTCTATTGCCGGTGTTACCCGAGATAGAAATTATGGAAAATCAGATTGGAATGGCTACGAGTTTTCGGTAATTGATACTGGCGGCTACGTGGTAGGTTCGGATGATATTTTTGAAACAGAAATACGGAAACAGGCTACTTTGGCTATGGAAGAAGCCGATGTGATTGTTTTTATGGTGGATGGTCGGGAGGGACTGTCTCCTTTGGATGCGGATGTTGCCAGAATGCTCAGAAAATCAAAAAAACCATTTTATCTATGTGTAAACAAGATAGATAGCCCAACTAATTATTATGACCACTCCGAGTTTTATGCATTGGGATTTGAACAGATTTTCCCAATTTCGGCCATTTCCGGCAGCGGAACCGGAGAACTTTTGGACGAAGTGGTTACCCATTTTTCGAAAGATGAGGAACAACGAACCGACGAACTGCCCCGCATCACAATTGTTGGAAAACCAAATGTTGGAAAATCTTCCATCATCAATACTTTTTTAGGAAAAGAGCAAACCATCGTTACGCCACTTGCAGGCACTACCCGCGACTCGATTTATACAAGATTCAACAGTTTTGGATTCGATTTCTATTTAGTGGATACAGCCGGTTTGCGCAAAAAAAGAAAAGTAGAAGAAAATCTGGAGTTTTATTCCGTAATGCGTGCAGTTAGGGCTATTGAAAATAGTGATGTGTGCATCTTAATGTGCGACGCCTCAGAGGGATTTGATGCGCAGGATATCTCTATTTTCAGTTTAATTGCAAGAAACAGAAAAGGGGTTGTGGTAGTAATGAATAAGTGGGACTTGGTGGAAAAGGACCATAAAACCCATAAAGAATTTGAACAATTTGTTAAAAACCGTCTTGCCCCTTTTGACGATGTGCCGGTTATTTTCACCTCCGTAATTAATAAACAGAGAATTTTCAAGGTATTGGAAACAGCGGCGTTGGTCTATAAAAACAAACAGCAGCGAGTTTCTACTTCAGAGCTCAACGACATTTTATTGCCCATTATTAAGAACCATCCTCCTCCGATGGTAAAAGACAAAATGATAAAAATAAAGTATGTAACACAATTGCCCACACAATTTCCGGCATTTGCCTTTTTTTGCAACCTTCCGCAGTATGTTAGAGAAGAGTACAAAAGGTTTTTAGAGAACAGAATACGGGAAAAATGGGGATTTTCGGGTGTACCAATAGAAATCTATTTCAGAAAAAAATCCTAAAAACAGTATGAAAAATCGTAAAAACAGTATAACAAAAATATTCCTTTTCACCCTTCTCCTTTATCCTTTCTACTCGTTTGCCCAATACACCGAAGCCGACATCTACAACTACATTGAAACCTACAAGGAGATTGCCATTAAAAAGATGGCAGAGTATAATATTCCAGCGAGCATTACATTGGCGCAAGGGATTTTTGAAAGTGCCTGCGGAACAAGTAGATTGGCTATAGAGGCAAATAACCACTTCGGCATTAAATGTCATAAAGAATGGAAAGGAGAGTTTATTAAGCACGACGACGACGAACTGCAAGAATGTTTTAGAAAATACAAAGAACCCGAGGAATCTTACAACGACCATTCTCTCTTCTTGACCTCACGACCACGATATAGCAATCTCTTTAAACTGGATGCAATGGACTACAAGTCCTGGGCACAGGGATTGAAAGCCGCCGGATATGCTACAAATCCCCAATATGCCGAAAGACTCATCAGTTTGATAGAGCGTTTTGACCTCGCAAGGAATGATACTATTTGCAAGCAATTATTCGGAGATAAAATAAAATCGGAATAAAACAGTTTTTAGTAAATTCATTGAACTTAAATGGAAAGAAACTTCTATTTTTTTAATCCCAATACGATGTCGTTTGAAAAAGCGAAGCTGTCGTTTTGGGGATTTATTAAAAGAATTGTTTGGGTAGGTGCAACAGCAATCTCTTTCGCTATATTAGTGCTTTGGATAGCTTTTTATGTTTTTGACTCTCCCCGCGAAAAAATGTTGCAACGGGAAAATAATGAATTAAAAGAGCAACTCAATATTATCAGCGAAAGATTGGATGTTATGAGTTTAACACTTGAAGACATCCAGGATAGAGATGACCAGGTGTATAGAACTATTTTTGAGGCAGATCCAATTCCTTTTGAAAAAAGAAACCCGTGGTTTAATCTAAGAACTCGCTATGACTCTATACCGATGAATGAAACGCTTAAGTTACTGAAAAATATTGATATAAAGACCAGTACGTTACTCTTCAAACTAAATGAAGAGCGAATATCTTTAGATACTCTTTTGCAGTTAGCTGAACGAAAAAGTGATATGATGGCTTCCATTCCTGCTATTCGGCCCATAAAAAATATGTATAATGTAACCTCCGGTTTTGGAATGCGTATTCATCCTATTCTCAAAACACGACAACCCCACAGAGGTGTAGATATTACTGCACCTAAGGGAACTCCAGTGTATGCAACCGCAGATGGAGTAGTTTCATATAAACAAGCCCCCTCCGGGTACGGATTGTCCGTTATTGTTGACCACGGATATAGCTATGAAACTTTATATGCCCACTTGTCGAAAAAAATAGTAAAATCCGGTCAAAAAGTAAAAAGGGGTGAACTGATTGGATATGTGGGTAATACAGGTTTCTCTGTGGGTGCTCATTTACATTATGAAGTCTGGAAAAACAATATTCCTGTAAACCCCGTGAACTTCTTCCTGAGCGAAATAACCCCCGAAGAGTATAATTCGATTTTAGAGTCTTCAAAAATTGTGAATCAAGCATTATCTTTTTAATTGTTAATAATGAATCTACAAAATATTAAACTTTTCTGGAAACAATTAAGAAAAAACTGGCTACATCATTACCGGATTGTCATCAGAAATGAAAAAAACCTGTCCGATGTATTCAGCTTAAAACTTACTCCAAGAAGAATTTTTGTGCTAGGTACTACCACTTTTTTTGTAATCATCATACTAACAACAATACTTATTGCTTTTACTCCGTTACGTGTTTATGTTCCGGGTTATACAAACCCTTTAGAGTACAAGCTGTATAAGCAAATGCTTATCCGCATTGATTCCGTAGAGAGAATCAATGCAATGAATAACGTTTACCTGAAAAATTTCTATAATGTTTTGAGCGACATTATGATAACACAAGAGATGAACGCCCATGCAGAAGGGGCAATTGAGAGTAGAGTAAAAGATAAAAACAAAGCAGAACTGGCAAATAAGCAAGTTCAAAATGCAGCAGAACTGCTCTGGACAGAAATTACAGAACGGAGTTCAAAAAACTATATTCCTTTAACACAGCATGTTTCATCTCCCACATTTACATTCACTATGCCTGCCTTGGGAAAAGTAAACAAGTTGTTTTCCATTGAAACCGCACATTTGGGTATTGATATTGAGAACGAGAAAGGAACTTTAATTACTTCCATTGCTGATGGCGTGGTTATTAGTGTAGATAATCCCGAAAAGGAGGTGGCGGTACTTATTATTCAGCATAGCGGTAATATTGTTTCTATTTATAAAAATGTGGATAAAATATTCAAGGTTCCCGGCGCAAAAGTAAAAGCAGGAGACCCAATTGCAACGATGGGGAACAACGGAACAGAATCCCTAAGACCCTATTTGCATTTTGAAATATGGTTCAACGGCGCACCCATTAATCCATTGGAATACTTTATGGGGAATTGACAATTTTTGTCAACATAACGAACATTAAATAATTTCGAATGTTTTGCGGAGAGAGCGAGATTCGAACTCGCGGTAGGGTTACCCCTACGACAGTTTAGCAAACTGTTGGTTTCAGCCACTCACCCATCTCTCCTTTTTTTCATTGAACGGCAAAAGTATATTTTTTTTGATGCCTCAATTTTATTTGCACCAAAAGGGGTTAAAAATAATTCTTTTCGGTAAGATTTCATATCAGATTATTCAAATTATTCAAAATATTCAAATTGTCTTTCTGTAATTTTAACTGCAACATCATTTACATATTCAATTTGCTCAATCCAGTTACCTTTTACATCATACTTATATTCGTAAACAGCTTTTTTATTTGAATTATCTGCTGAATTATAAGTATTTACTTCCGACCAATAACCCTCTTCATTATATTGGTATTCTATTTTCGAGGTCAAGTTTCCGGCGCTATCGTAAACGGCTCGCTCTGTCCGTTTTCCTGAAATGCCATATTTGAATAGCGTTTTGGCGTGCAAACTGCCATCTGCATTGTATCTGACACTTTCGATGCAATTGTTGTTTTCGTCGTATTTATTAACAGTTTTCGACGTCAAACCGAT
>JAIRVY010000069.1 GCA_031253655.1 Bacteroidales bacterium | reverse complement strand
AGCCTGTCGAAATGCCGCCGCCGCATTTTCCGCCCCTCCCATATAGCAAAATTGTGCTGTCATTCCGAGCGCAGCGAGGAATCCCATTCATAACGCCTCAAACTAATTTTTAACCAATTTATGGCGAAAGGGCACCGTTTAATAAAAAATTATATTTTCGCGAGCTTTTTTGAAAAGCATAAAATTAATAGAAAATTATCAAAAATTTAAGAACATGAAATCTGTGTCTATGAGCGGTTCTCTAAGAGAGAACGTAGGGAAAAAAGATGCGAAAGCACAACGCGCAAGCGGGTTTATCCCTTGCGTAATTTACGGTGGTAAAGAACAACTGCAATTTGTAATGAAGGAAGAAGAGTTCCGTCATCTGTTGTATACCCCTGAAGTTAAATATGTAGAATTGGAGGTTGGCGACAAGAAGTTTGAAGCCGTAGTTCAAGCTACACAATGGCATCCGATTACGGAACATCTGTTGCACGTTGATTTTTTGGAAGTAGTAGAAGGAAAACCTATTACAATATCTATTCCCCTTCTTCTCACAGGAACATCCCCAGGTGTACTTCGCGGCGGTAAATTGGTGAAAAAAATTCGTAAAATAACTGTGAAAGGTT
Organism: Bacteroidales bacterium; assembly: GCA_031253655.1. Lineage (GTDB taxonomy): Bacteria > Bacteroidota > Bacteroidia > Bacteroidales > WCHB1-69 > WRNX01. The sequence goes on along the minus strand of JAIRVY010000069.1, from coordinate 19,534 downwards.
TACTGAAAGATATTCCCGAAAATGTTACTGTGGATATTTCTAATTTGGAAATCAACGATATTATTAAAGTTAGCGACCTGTCTGTTCCAAATCTTACTTTTGTAGAAAATCAGAACACTGTTATCGTAAATATTGCTTCTACAAGAAATGTAGTGGACGTACAATAATTTGTTTAAAGGCTTAATATTTATAGATTTAAAGAATAAGATTTAGCCTAAATTTTAGATGTTTAAATATTAAATATTAAATTTATTATTTTTGTCGCACCTAAATATTGATATATTATGTCCAAAATTAATGTTAAACCGGGTGTGGCTACCGGTAAAGATTTGACAGCCATTTTTGACGCAGCCAAAGCGGAAAAATTTGCATTACCTGCTGTAAATGTGGTAGGTACCGATTCTGTTAACGCTGTTATGGAAGCAGCCAAAGCGGTAAACTCTCCCGTTATTATTCAGTTCTCAAATGGCGGTGCCATATTCTACGCAGGAAAATCGTTGAAAAATGAAAATGAGAAAGTGGCAATTGAAGGCGCAATTTCCGGCGCGAAACATGTGCACCAGATTGCCGAATTATACGGTATTCCGGTTATTTTACACACCGACCACGCTGCCAAAAAACTCCTCCCCTGGATTAACGGATTGCTGGATGCTGGTGAGAAATTCTATGCCGAACACGGAATACCCCTTTATAGTTCTCATATGCTTGATTTGTCGGAAGAATCGCTTCACGAAAATGTTGAAATCTGTAAAAAGTATCTTTCCCGTATGGCAAAAATCGGAATGACACTGGAGATTGAACTGGGTATTACCGGCGGAGAGGAGGATGGAGTGGACAACACAAGCGTGGACAGTTCAAAACTTTACACCCAACCCGAAGATGTGGCATACGCCTACGCAGAACTGATGAAAATAAGTCCGAATTTTACTATTGCCGCCTCTTTTGGAAATGTGCACGGTGTGTATAAGCCAGGAAATGTAAAATTAGAACCGATAATTTTGCACAATTCTCAAAAATTTATTAAAGAAAAGTACAAAACTAAAGATAATCCTGTGAATTTTGTATTCCACGGCGGAAGCGGTTCCGAACCCGAAAAAATAGCCGAATCACTGCAATATGGGGTAGTAAAAATGAATATAGATACAGATACTCAGTGGGCGTTTTGGGAAGGAATTCACAACTATTATAAAGAGAAAAAAGGGTATCTACAAGGACAAATTGGAAACCCCGAAGGCGAAGATAAACCTAACAAAAAGTATTACGACCCGCGCGTTTTTCTCCGCGAAGGTGAAAAGGCATTGGTAGAAAGACTTAAGATTGCTTTCAAGAATTTGAATGCAATTGATAGGTATTAAATGAAAAACTATTTTTTCTATCCTTATTTACTTTTTTTTTCTTCTTGTGTCGGAATGGATTCTCCCTGAAAAACCTCTATATTAGCGGTGATTACTATATTAATAGCCCTATTAATAATCTCACTGCAACCCGATTATGCCTATTAAAGAACTAGCAGTGGAGGAAACAGGTGAAGTGGCGCAGAATTGCCGAGTGTAGTACCGCTCTAAATATTTGCCTAATGAACGAACAGGAAGTTGTGGATTAAGATTGGTATTAGTAAAGGATAAAAGATAATATAAGTTTTTTTATGAAGAATGTTATTACTATTTTTACGGTCGGAAACTTTTTTTTGGATGCTGCCATGGAGCATGGGAAGAAATTAGCAAAGATTTTTAGTGCAGAAATTGAAGTGGTTGCGGTTAATCATACCACAAGCCCCATTGATTATTTTTCTGATAATGATAACAACCGACTTTTATATGTGATGCCGGTTTCACCAAACTATAAACTTACCTATTTCAGCCAACGGTATGCAAGAAAATGGATAAGAAAATCACGTGTTCCCGTACTTGTTGTGGGTGATAATGAGCCGAAAGAGCAAGATTATCAGCAAGTTGTTCTACCATTAGATATCAATTGTCAAGAAAAGGAATTGGCATTATGGGCAAGTTATTTTCCCACATACTCTCAGAAAAACTGCCCCCATATTCCAAAAGAGAATCCACTTATTCATGTCATTTATAACCAATATAAAGACGAATTATTGAGGCAAAAAGTGCAAAACAACATTGATTACGTAGTCAAGTTATTTGGTAGTTTGGAGGTTCCATACCAATTACATCCTTTCTCAAAAATAGACAATATACACATTTACGGATTACAATTTGCCAAAGCATTAAAAAACAGTGTTTTACTTTATCTCATACCTGAACATTACTCTTTCATTGACTTGTTTTTTGGACCTATTGTCAAAAAATTATTGGATAATAAAGAGAATATTCCTGTACTGTGTCTCAATGCCCGCGATGACTTGTTTGTGCTTTGCCAGTAACTGGTTTCGAACTGCTAAAGCAATCGGGGTCCCATACTTTTACATTATTCGAAACTTACTGCGGGCTTCTGCCCATACTTATTTGATTACGAATAATATGGTAGAGAAATCTCAACTGCCAACCAAATTCTATGTTTTTCCTGTTAGCAAACCTTGTTACAGCAGATTTAACACTTCGGATAGCTAAGGAGAACCACACTAGTTTATTTGCAATCGCTCTCATCAATTTTTCTTCTTGTGGAAGATCGGTACATTTCGAATGAGAAGAGATTCTTCAGATATATGAGATTATTTCCCATTTTTTTTGTTTCGTAATATGTAGAGACGTGGCGTGCCGCGTCTCTACATTGGTAAATGTGGTACAACCCTTAGAGATGTGGCGTGCCTCGTCTCAGCATTGGTAAATGTGGTACACTCCGTAAAGACGTGGCGTGCCTCGTCTCTAAATTGGTAAAAGTGGTACACCCCTTAAAGATGTGGCGTGCCTCGTCTCTACATTGGTAAATGTGGTACACTCCGTAAAGATGTGGCGTGCCTCGTCTCTACCTAGAATGGTAAATCGTCGGCGAAATCAGGTTCCGTGGTTTCGGGGACTTTCTCTGCAGCCGGAGGCACAGGCAAGTTCTGAACTTGCGTTTCGGTAGGTTTACCCTCCTCTTTGGAGCCTAACATAGTAAATGTTACAGCATCGATTTCGGTAAAATACTTTTTAACGCCGTTGTCTTCCCATGTTCGGTAACGGATTTTTCCTTCTAGATAGACCATCCTCCCTTTCGTAAGGAATTGTTCGGCAACTTCAGCCAAATTGCGCCAACAAACAATGTTGTGCCATTCGGTTGTTTCAATTTTGTTTCCCTCTTTATCTTTTCGAATTTCAGAGGTGGCTAACGGAAAAGTTGCTTTTTTCACGTTGTTTTCAAAGGCGCGCACTTCGGGATCCTTGCCCAAGCGGCCAATCAGAATGACTTTGTTCACTCCAGACATAGTAGTAAAATTTAGTTAATAATTGCGCCGCAAATATACATTATGAGAATGCGTTTGTCAAGGGGTTTGAGCATTTTGTTGATAAAATTTTTTACTTCAAAAAAAAATATACATTTGCTACCCCAACCAAAAGAGGCTCTTTGGTTTGGTTATCAATAAGTTAACCTCGAAGTCAAACTAAAATCGAATCATTTTTTGATTCAAAAACAAAATAAATGTCTGAAAATTTAATTAATGCTCCTGAAATGGATGCACAAAACGATGAACAAGTTGTTGAACAACCCGTTCAAGAAGAAATTGTAACTACCGAGAAATCTGTAACAGAAGAACCTTTAGCAGAGAAACCCGTTACAGAAGAACCAGCTATTGAAGAACCTGTAACCGAAGAACCCATAATGGAAGATACTGTAATTGAAGAATCGGTTATGGAAGAACCAGTTTTGGAAGAACCTGTGACTGAAGAATCCTCGGTTACTGAAAAACTCCTATTTTCAAAAGCCCCCTTAGTACCTGCTTATGACTCATTGGAGGGTTTTAATTGGGATAATCTTGAAAAAAAGGGTTCTAAATACAGCCCCTCCGAAAAAGAACGTTATTCGGAACTCTACACCAAATCCTTCAAATCTATTGATGAAAACGCTGTTATTACCGGTACGGTGGTCTCTCTAAATTCTCGCGAAATCGTTGTGAATATTGGTTTTAAATCGGATGGTGTGATTACAGCTTCAGAACTACGCTATCAACCGGATTTAAAAATTGGAGATGAAATTGAGGTGTATGTTGAAAACCAAGAGGATGCAACGGGACAATTGCAACTATCGCACAAAAAAGCCCGTATGCTGCAATCATGGAATCGCGTAAATCAAGCCCATGATACCAACGAAATCATTACCGGATATGTAAAATGCAGAACCAAAGGTGGTTTAATTGTAGATGTATTTGGTATAGAAGCCTTCTTGCCTGGCTCGCAAATTGATGTGAAACCGATTCGCGACTATGATATCTATGTGAATAAAACTATGGAATTTAAAGTAGTAAAAATTAACCACGAATATAAAAATGTGGTAGTATCTCATAAAGCACTTATCGAAGATGAACTTGAAGCCCAAAAGGCGGAAATTATTGCACGCTTAGAAAAAGGACAAATTTTGGAAGGTACGGTGAAAAATATTACCAGCTACGGTGTATTTATCGACCTCGGCGGTGTGGATGGCCTTATCCATATCACCGACCTGTCGTGGGGACGTATCAATCACCCCGAAGAGATTGTACAGTTGGACGAGAAAATTAATGTGGTTATTCTCGATTTCGATGAAGGTAAAAAACGTATTGCACTCGGTTTAAAACAGTTAACTCCTCATCCGTGGGAAGCCTTAGACGCCAACCTAAAAGTAGGCGATAAGATTAACGGTAGAGTAGTGGTTATTGCCGATTACGGCGCTTTCATTGAAGTAAGCCCCGGCGTTGAAGGCCTGGTACACGTTTCCGAAATGTCCTGGTCGCAACATTTACGTACAGCACACGATTTCCTTAAAGTAGGCGAAGAAGTAGAGTCCGTAATCCTGACTTTAGACAGAAATGAAAGAAAAATGTCGCTCGGAGTTAAACAATTAATTCCTGATCCGTGGACTGATATAACAACTAAATACCCTGCAGGCTCTAAACATACTGCAATGGTTCGCAACTTCACCAACTTCGGTATTTTCGTTGAATTGGAAGAAGGTGTGGATGGCTTAATTCATATTTCAGATCTCTCCTGGTCGAAAAAAATCAAGCATCCTGCTGAATTTACCAAAATAGGAGATAAAATTGATGTAGTTGTGTTGGAAGTTGATATTGAAAACCACAGATTGAGTTTAGGCCACAAGCAGTTGGAAGAGAATCCATGGGATGTGTTTGAAACCGTTTTTGCAATCGGAACAACTCATCAGGGTACTATTGTAACACAAGTCGAAAAAGGCTACACCATAGCGTTGCCCTACGGAATTGAAGGATTCTGCTTCAACCGCTCCCTTATGAAAGAGGATAAAACAAACCCCAGAATCGACGAAACCCTACCTTTCAGAGTTATTGAATTCCAAAAAGATGCCAAGAAAATAAATCTTTCTCATACTAAAATCTGGCAGGAAACCAAAGAAGATGAAGAAAAACGCGTAGTATCGGAAGAGAAAAAAAGAAAGAAAGAGATTGAAAAAATCAACGAAAATGTTGAAAAAAGTACTTTAGGAGACTTGGATATTTTCAAATCCCTGAAAAAAGATTTGGAAAAAGGAAGAGCTAAAGAGAAAAAGCAAGTAATTGAAGACGAAAAGGTAGAAATTGTAGAAGAAGTTGAATACGAAGAGGTAATTGTAGAAGAGGTTAAAGCCCAAGAGGTAATTGTAGAAGAGGTTAAAGTCCAAGAGGAAATTGTTGACGAGGTTAAAGCCGAGGAAATTATTGGGTAAAGAAATTATAGTACTTTTAATCCCTTCTTAATCAATTCTTCTATAGTCAGATGGGTGCCTTCCGTACGAATAATTTTCTCCAAGGCACTATCTGCCGAATTTTTTGCAAATCCCAATGACATTAAAGCAGATAGTGCTTCCGCTTTGTTATTATTGTAAGAAGTCGTGAATTTTTCAAAATTTTGTGGCGTGGTTTTTCCAATTTTGTCTTTTAATTCAATAATAACTCTTTGCGCCGTTTTCAATCCAATCCCCTTTACGCCTTGAATTAATCTTATGTTTTCTATAGCAATAGCGTTTATCAACTCATCGGTACTTAGCGAAGAGAGAATTAAACGCGCTGTGTTTACGCCAATTCCATTTACAGAGATGAGTAGCCGAAACAAGCTGCGTTCCTCTTCGGTATAGAAACCGAACAACTGGTGTGCATCTTCTTTAATAACATAGTGGGTTAACAATTTAACATTCTCATTTTCTTTCAGTTGAGAGAAAGTGGCTAAGGAAATGTGTATCCCATAAGCCAATCCGCCGGCAGTTTCAACGACCACATACGCAGGATTTTTTTCTGTTATTGTGCCTTTGATGTAAGTTATCATATTAATTTGATGATTTGATGATTAGGTGGTTTGAAGATTTGAGATATTAGTATAAAATCCCTATTTTAATTCCGGCAAAATGGAAAAGTTGGTTGCCGGTTTCCGACAACGAAGAATCAGTTTCTCTGTATTTGTTTGCCGATTGCTGCATTTTGTAATACGCAGAAAATAGGAGCGACAATTTTTCAGAGAATTTTAAGCTAACGCCCGCGCCGCCATGAAAGTAGAAGCCGGCTTTGGTGCCCCAAAATATTTTTTCTTCAACTCTTCGCTGCGTTTGCCATTTAAAAGCATAACCCACATTCGCAAAAAGAAAAGGCGAAGTTTTTTTATCAATAAGTTTCACAGTAATATTTGCAAAAATGGGAATAAAAGAGGAAGTTTTTTTATCGAAAAACCAAAAATCGAGCCCCGCGCCCCCACCGGTAAATATGTAGTTATTGAATTGATAGGCTATGAGTTGTTGAATTTCAAAAGTAATATTTTCATTTTTCACAGAATCGTAGCCCGTAAAATTTGTACCCATTCCTACCCCTCCTGAAAAAGAAGTTTGATATACAAAATGAGGCACATTCTGGGGCATTCTGTTCTGCGCAAAACAATTTTGAACGAACTGAAAGATGATAAGCAGAAAGAGTAATGAGTAACGAGTAACGAGTAGCTCTTTCGCCGCTTTCAACGCCGCCTCGCCGGCTCGGTTTCCGGTCATCATTTTAGCAATCTCAGTAATTCGCTCTTTTTCTTTAATCTCTTTTATTTTAGTTGAAGTTTTATTATCTTCAACTTCTTTGTAAACAAGAAGATGAACATTAGCACAAGAAGCAATTTGGGGTAAATGGGTAATTGCTACCAGTTGTCGTTGCAACGAAACAGCGTGCATTACCGCTGCCACCTTGCTCGCCATCAGGCCTGATACGCCGGTATCGATCTCATCAAAAATGACCGTGGGCATAAAAGATGCCGCAGAAATGATCGATTTTACTGCCAGCATAATTCTGGATAACTCTCCTCCTGAGGCTGTTTTCTCAACCGGAGTTGGAGGGACTCCTTTGTTGGCTGAGAAAAGAAATTGAACGCCGTCAGTACCGCTAATGGTAAAAGTTGGATGTTGCGAAACCTCAACCTTAAAAACCGTATCCTGCATTCCCAGCACAGATAGCTTCTTTTCAATCTCTTTCTCAAAAATTAAAGCAGCATCTTTGCGTTTTTCTGAAAGGTTTTTTGCTAATGTTGAGAGGTTTTCTAGCAATATTTCATACTCTTTTTGTAGCACCTCTATTTGCGTTTCTAAGTTTTCAAAGTTGGTTAACATTTCATCTATTTGAACCAATTTTTGCAATAGTTCCCTTTCGTTTTTAGTAGAATGTTTTTGTTGCAACCGGAACAACGTATCCAACCTGCTTTCGCAAAGCGCTAATTCTGATGGATTTATTTCCATAGTTTCCTCTTTGTTTGCCAGTTCAAAAGCTACATCTTTTACCTCTGCTACAATGCTATACAATCTGGAATGAATTTCTTTAATTTTCTCATCATATTTAACAACCGATTGACAGGCATTTTTAGCTTCGTTAAGTTGTTGAATACAATTCTCTTCCTTTTCCGAAAGTAGTTGCAACGCACAATAGAGTTGCAGTTTAATTTCTTCTACATTTTTCAGAAAAGCAATTTGTAGTTCTAACTCTTCCTGTTCTCCCTGAAACAACTTTGCAAGGTGCAATTCCTCACTTTGGAAAGTTAAAAAATCCTTTTCCAAACGTTCTCTTACCGCTTTCTCTTTCGCATTATTCAACTCTTTCTCAACATCAGTAAATTGTTGAAGTACCATCTGATATTGAATAATCTCCTCCTTGAGTAGGGCGAAGTCATCCACGGTTTGAAGACGAAAATCGGGTCTGTTAATAAGTAATTGATGGTGTTGCGAATGGATGTCCACCAATTTTTCCGCAAACTGTTTAAGAATGGCAAGTGTAACAGGCGTATCGTTGATAAAGGCTCTAGAACCGTTTTCGGTAATTTCCCTCCTCAGAATTGTAAATCTGTTGAAATCAATATCATTCTTCACAAAAAAATCCTCAAGATTCAGATTGTTAATATCAAATTCACCTTCCACGATACATTTTTTTGAAGTATTAAAAAGAATGGAAGAGTCGGCGCGAGCACCCAAAATGAGCGATAGAGCACCTACTAAAATTGATTTTCCTGCGCCCGTTTCTCCGGTAATAACAGTAAATCCCTTATCAAGAGATAAATGTAAAGACTCAATAAAAGCATAGTTTGCAATATGCAGAGCGCGCAGCATACTTATTTGGGTTGATTAATTACCTCATACTTAGTTGCATTCGAGGGGTCTATCTGTTTCAAGATTTGGAGAGCCTGTTGTTTCTCGGTAGGTGTACCCTCCTTAAAAATTTCAATAAACTCTTGTTGTTTGGTTTGGTTGATGATAGTTAGCAAATATAAAGCTGAGCGTTTTTGATTCACTTTTTGCAGCAATCTAAGTGCTTCGAGGATAGCCGCCCTTCCTACGTCGGGGGTCTCTGCCATTACATCCAAACCTAAACGGTGGTATTGATATAGAAATTCGCGAAACTCGCCGTAAGAAGTATTCGAGAAGTTTTCTATTAGCCAGTAACGATTTTTTTGCCCTCCCTCAAACGATGTCCACCCGGGCTCTTTTGAAGTATTTGCAGATTGATTAAGGTTAATGATGCTACTGCACTTTGCATAGTAGGGTGAACCTCCATTCAATGAAAAAGTATCAAAATCAACCGCTAGAAAAAGGTTCAAATAAAAGGCTATTAAAGAAGTAAGTTGTGAGATATTACTTCCTTCCACGTATTCTAACGGGTCTCCATCTACGTAAGTAAATCCAACAGCCATATCCACAAAATTTATCACCGGTGTTTTATAACTTGATTTGAAAACGGGACGCTGCAACTGAACGGTCATGTCTGCTAAATATGCGTCCCCGGTTTGGCTTTTCAAACTAATAATAATCGAACACTCAATTCGTTCATCCATCTTAAAGGTATATTGACACCACTTTCTGTCGTTCACAAATTTGTAGAGTTCTTGTTGGAGCGCGTTAAATTTTTCGGTATTTGTACCTGGAAGTCGCTGAGAATTAAGAGAAATGGAACATCTAAAGTCTTGCGCACTTACCCGAAAAATGGTGGATAAAATAAAGAGGAATATTAAAATTTTTTTCATTGTGACGAAATATCTCTTAAAAACGTAACCCTTTGTTTTTTATTTTACAATAATAAAACAAACTTCATTTCGTTTCTTTGTATTAATAATTATTAAATTTGAAAACTATGAAAAAATGGATTTGTACTATCTGCGGCTATGTTCACGAAGGAGAGCAAGCTCCTGAATTTTGTCCTCAATGTAAGCAACCGCGCGAAAAATTCAAACTGTTGGAAGAGACAGGTAAATTAGAATGGGCAGATGAGCACCGTCTGGGTGTTGCCAAAGGATTGAACGAGGAGGTTGTAGAAGGACTGCGCGCACATTTCATGGGTGAAGCCACTGAAATAGGTATGTATTTGGCAATGAGCCGCCAAGCCGACCGTGAAGGCTACCCTGAAGTGGCAGAAGCCTACAAAAGAATTGCTTACGAAGAAGCCGACCATTGCGCTCGTTTCGCTGAAATGTTGGGCGAAGTAGTTTGGGATACCAAAACAAACCTCGAAAAACGGATGCTTGCCGAAAAAGGTGCCTGCGCAGATAAAAAACGAATTGCCACACTAGCAAAAAAACTTGACTATGATGCTATTCACGACTCTGTACACGAAATGTGTAAGGACGAAGCCCGCCATGGTCAAGTGTTTGAAGCGCTGTTTAATAGGTTCTTCAAATAGTAAATTCTTATCGGAATATTGGCGTTTTCAAGAAAACTCTTTGGTAGAGAGACATTTCGATTTTTTATCCCAAAATTCAAAACTTGTTGTCTTTCTTTACAACGAAGTTAAAAGAAATCCTAAGATTTTTCAATCCTTGATAGGTAAGATTGCTGGACTGCCTATAGAAACAATGCAACTGAATAATAAAGGACTTAAAGAAGAGATTATCCGCACCATCCTCGCACGACCGAAACCTTAATCTTTTCTACAAGTATTATTATTGACTTATTAAATAGATGAGATAAGTATTTAAGATAAAAACAAGAAAATATGACAAAGTTCACAAACATTTTAATCTGCCTTTTTTGCTTTCAGGCGTTGGCAGTTGGGCAAATAACCCTTGATGAGTGCATTAAAAAAGCAAGAGAAAATTACCCTCTCATTAAACAGTTTGATTTGATTGAACAATCGAAATCGTACAATTTGGCGGCTGTTAATAAAAATTGGCTACCACATGTATCGTTAAGCGGAAAGGCAAGCTGGCAAAGCGATGTAACCGAATTTCCGGAAAGATTTCTCTCTATGCTGGAAAACTTGGGAATAACAGATGTTTCATTTCCAAGCAGAGACCAATACAATGTGTCGCTTAATCTTTCTCAAACTATTTGGGACGGAGGAATAACAGCTACGCAAAAGAAAATGGCAACAGTGAATGCTGAAATTAATAAAGAACAAACGGAAGTGAATTTGTATGCCCTTTATTCACAAATTAACCAATTGTATTTTAATGTTTTATCTTTGACTGAACAACTAAAACAGAATCAACTTTTTATTGAAGAATTGGAACGAAACTACAAAACGATAGAGAGTTATGTTGTAAATGGTATAGCGCTTCGTTCCGATTTGGATAATGTGAAAGTGAGTATTTTAGATGCAAAACAGCGAAAAACGGAAATGCAATCGTTTCAAAAATCGGGCCTTGCCGTACTCAGTGCGTTCATCGGGCAAAAAGTAGATTCTTCAGAGACATTGGTAAAACCTGAACACGTTGCCATTAATTCTAATTTGGAAAACCGACCGGAAATGAAACTCCTTTCGGCACAAAACCGGCAGTTTGAGATTCAAACAAAAATGCTCTACACCAAAGGAATGCCGCGTATTGCACTGTTTGCCACCGGTGCAGTGGGCAACCCTGGTTTAAATATGTTTAAGTCAGGGTTTACTCCTTTTTTTATAGGTGGAGTAAATCTTTTCTGGAATTTCGGCGGACTTTATACAAAGCAGGATGAAAAAAGAAATTTAGTTAATCTTCAAAAAAATACAGAGATACAAAAAGAAGTGTTTCTGTTCAATACACACCAAAAAACAACACAAAAAAATGCTGAAGTTGAGAAATTAACGGAGTTGCTCAAGCAGGATGATGAAATTATTGCACTGCGGGTGCGCATTAAAAATGCTTCCGCAGCCAAAGTCGAAAACGGCACAATTACCGTAAGCGAGTATCTCAGAGATGTTACCCACGAAAATATAGCACGACAAGTTAAAACATTACACGAAATAAATCTTATACAAACCATTAGCCAATTGAGGATTGAGAATGGGGAAATGAGTAGATAGAAGTTAGAAATTAGAAGTTAAAAAAATACATTAATTATGAAAAACGTAAGTAAAAACAAATTAATTATGTTTCCCAATGTAGGGAATGGCGAAGTAAAAAATGATAATCACTTGACACTTGTAACTTGTCAATTATTTGCAGTAATTATCTTCAGTGTTTTACTAATCGCTTGCAACAGAAAACATCATCAAGCAGACGCATCTGGTGTTTTTGAAGCCAAAGAGATTCTTGTTTCCGCAAAGGGAAGCGGAGAAATTTTTGCCTTTAATTTGGAAGAAGGGCAACAGGTAGTGGCTCTTGAGCCGTTGGGCTACATCGACACAACACAATTGTACCTCAAAAAATTACAGTTACAACTGAGCGCCAAAGCTATTAAAAACCAATTGGTAGATATTTCCAAGCAAACTGCCGCGTTGGAACAACAAATTGAGACCGCCAAAACAGAGAAAAAGAGAATTGAAAACCTTTTTAAATCGGAAGCGGCTACTCCCAAACAATTAGATGACGTGAATGCCCAGATAGCAGTGTTGGAAAAACAGTTGGAAGCCGCTAAAACTTCTATGACACAGGCAAATAACGGTGTTTCGGACACTGAAAGCAGTATGGCAGTGCAAATTGCTCAAATCAACGACCAAATAAAAAACTCCATCATTCAAAGCCCCATAAATGGCACAATTCTAACAAAATACGCTGAGCAAGGGGAGTTAGCGATGCCCGGCAAAGTTTTGTTTAAAGTAGCGGATATGGAGAATATCTTTTTGAGAGTTTATGTTACCGCCGATCAACTGACGAATGTAAAAACAGGTCAGCAAGTTACCGTATTTGCCGACCAGGGAAAGTCGGACCAAAAAAAGTATGAAGGAACCATCACCTGGATTTCGGACAAGGCTGAATTTACCCCTAAAACCATACTTACCAAAAACGAGCGCGCCAGCCTTGTATATGCCATCAAAGTACTTGTAAAAAATGATGGCTATTTGAGAAAAGGAATGTATGGGGAGATGCAAAATTAATTCGTAATTACAATTATTAATTCTAAGTTCTAAATGGTTTCAGTAATAAACATCAATAAATCATACGGTACGCTGCAAGCCTTGCAAAATTTGAGTTTCGAGGTAAACAGGGGCGAGATTTACGGTATTATAGGACCGGACGGAGCAGGAAAAACAACACTCTTTAGAATACTAACAACACTCTTACTTGCCGATAGTGGTATGGCTTTTGTGGATAGATTGGATGTGGAGAAAGATTACAAGCAAATTCGCAATATCATCGGCTATATGCCCGGAAAGTTTTCACTGTATCAAGATATGACTGTGGAAGAAAATTTGGATTTTTTTGCCACAGTTTATAATACTACCATACAGGAGAACTATTATTTGATTGAGGATATTTACAAACAGATAGAGCCATTTAAGAATAGACGGGCGGGTAAGCTTTCCGGCGGAATGAAGCAAAAATTGGCTTTGAGTTGTGCGTTAATTCACAAACCCACCGTATTATTTCTGGACGAGCCTACAACAGGCGTTGACCCCGTGTCGCGCAAAGAGTTTTGGGAGATGTTAAAACGATTGAAAAATCAAGGAATTACTATCTTGGTTTCAACGCCTTATATGGACGAAGCCAAACTATGCGACCGTATAGCCTTAATACAAAACGGTAGATTTTTGAAAGTAGATACCCCGAAAAATATTGTGGCTCAATTTACTGAAGCACTTTGGAGTGTAAAAAGTAGCAAAATGCACCGGCTTTTGAAAGATTTGCGGAGTCATCCAGAAATAATAACATCATTCTCTTTTGGCGAATCATATCACATTACAATAAATGGAACCCTTAAAAAAGAGATTTTGTTTGATTATTTGATACATCATGGTCATAGTGAAATAGAAATCAATCCTATACAACCAAGTGTTGAAGACTGTTTTATGTTTTTTTCAAAAAGCAATTAACAACAAATAAACACACAGATGTTTATATGAAAGAAGTAATAAAAGTAGAAAATTTGACAAAAAAGTTCGGTAATTTCACCGCTGTGGACAATATTTCGTTTAGTGTTTTCGAAGGTGAAATATTTGGATTTCTGGGGGCAAATGGCGCAGGAAAAACTACCGCTATGAGAATGCTGTGCGGTTTGAGCCACCCCACCTTCGGAAAAGGAAACGTGGCAGGTTTCGATATTTTCAGAGAGTCGGAAAGTGTTAAGAAAAATATCGGCTATATGAGTCAAAAGTTTTCACTGTATGAAGACTTAAAAGTATGGGAAAATCTTCGCCTTTTTGGAGGTATTTATGGAATGAAACTCCCGGAAATAAACGCAAAAACCAACCGCATTCTATCTGAATTAGGATTCGAATCAGAGCGAAATACGTTGGTAAAATCCTTGCCGTTAGGGTGGAAGCAAAAACTCTCTTTCTCCGTCTCTATTTTTCACGAACCTAAAATTGTGTTCTTAGACGAGCCCACCGGAGGCGTTGACCCCGTCGTTCGACGGCAGTTTTGGGAGTTGATTTACGATGCCGCCGACAGAGGAATCACCGTATTCGTTACCACCCATTATATGGATGAAGCGGAATATTGCGACCGCCTCTCTATTATGGTGGACGGCAAAATTATAGCATTAGACACACCGGCAAATTTAAAACAACAATTTATTGTAGCAACCATGGATGAAGTGTTTCACAAATTAGCCCGAAAGGCAAAACGCATTGACAATTGACAATGTACAATTAATAATTGATAATTAATATTTACTATTTGATGAGGCAGTTTAGAGCATTTATAAAGAAAGAGTTTTACCACATCTTGCGTGATAAGCGAACAATACTCATTTTGTTGGTAATGCCTATAATACAGATTATTCTTTTTGGGTTTGCTATTAGCACCGAAGTTAGAAACGCACAAATCGCCATTTTCGACCCGTCCAAAGATGTGGTTACTTCATCTTTGAAAACACAATTACAAGCCAGCCCTTATTTTTCTATAGCTGAGGAACTTTCAGACTATCTGCAAATTAATGATATTTTTAAGAAGGGTAAGATCAACTTGGTAATAGTTTTTAGCGAAAACTTTGCCGAAAACCTTTTTCATACCGGTGAGGCTGCAATCCAGATTGTTGCAGACGGTACGGAGCCCAATCAGGCATCCATATTGGTTACATACGCCACAAATATTCTACGCCAATCAATTAATAATTCTCAATTCTCAATTCTCAAATCTCAATTCTCAAATCTTAAATCCCAATTATCAATTGTCAATTGAAAATCATATGTTATACAACCCCTCGATGAAAGGCGCCTTTAATTTTGTGCCGGGGGTAATGGCTATGATTTTGATTCTGATTTGCGCCATGATGACCTCCATCGCCATTGTGAGAGAAAAAGAGATGGGAACGATGGAAATATTGCTCACATCGCCCCTTAAGCCTCTTTATATTATTTTGGCTAAGGCAGTTCCATATTTTGTGCTATCCATAATCAATCTTACAACCATTCTGCTTTTATCGGTATATGTGCTTGATGTTCCTATCGCAGGAAGTTTGTTGTTGTTAGTGTTTACATCACTATTGTTTATCGTATTAGCACTCTCTTTGGGATTGTTAATATCAACAATAGTGGACTCACAACTTGCGGCTATGCTGGCTTCCGGGATGGTGCTGATGATGCCCATTGTGATACTGTCGGGAATGATGTTTCCGATTGAAAGTATGCCAATAATATTACAGTGGATTTCGGCGATTGTGCCTGCAAGATGGTATAGAGAAGCGATTCAAAAAATAATGATACAAGGCGTTGGCGTTAAATTTGTGGCGAAGGAATTATTGATACTAACTACAATGACGGTGGTGTTACTTGTAGTCAGTCTTAAGAAGTTTAAAACAAGGCTCAGTTGATTTAGAATAAAGAAGTTAAAGGAATATAAAATTAAGAGTAAAGAGCTTTAAGTTATAAGTGTGAAAAATTAATTATTAATATTTGATGAGTTATGATTAGGTTTTTGGTAGAAAAAGAGTTTAAACAGATTTTCAGAAACTCGTTTGTTCCAAAGTTAATTGTGGCGATGCCCGTTCTGATGATGCTGGTGTTGCCATGGGCTGCCAATCAAGAAGTAAAAGGTGTGAAAATGAGTATTGTAGATAACGATAACAGCACATTTTCGGAAAGATTGATTCACAAATTGGATGCTTCGAGTTACTTTAGAATCGTGGACTTTTCGCCTACAAACGACAAAGCCCTTAATAGTATTGAGATAGGAGATGCCGATATTATTTTGGAAATTCAATCCGGATTTGAGAGAGAGTTGGTGAAGACAGGATTTTCAAAGGTGATGATTTCGGCAAATGCGGTCAATGCGATGAAAGCAGGGTTGAGCTCTTCTTATCTCGCCTCTATATTAATGGATTACGTTGCTGAACTCAGAAATGAACACGGAGGAATTAACAAGGGGATAAATATCCTTGTTATTGAACCCACCTTTAAATTTAATCCTCGTTTGGATTATAAAGTTTTTATGATTCCCGCGCTTATGGTAATGTTACTTACGATGTTAGCTGGTTTTTTACCCGCTCTGAATATTGTTGGTGAAAAAGAAATGGGAACTATTGAACAGATAAACGTTACACCGGTGAAAAGGTTGATCTTTATTTTTTCCAAACTCATCCCCTACTGGATTATCGGTTTTGTAGTGTTGAGTTTATGTATGGGTTTGGGATGGCTTGTATACGGATTAAGACCCACCGGAAGCCTGCTCACCATCTATCTGTTTTCTTCCATTTATGTTTTGGTGGTTTCCGGAATAGGATTAATTATCTCAAACTATTCTAACACCATGCAACAAGCAATGTTTGTAACTTTCTTTTTTGTAATGATATTGTTGTTAATAAGCGGGTTATTTACCCCTGTAACCAGCATGCCTAATTGGGCTCAAAAAGTAACGATTGTTAACCCTTTAAAATATTACATTCAGGTAATGCGATTGGTTTATTTAAAAGGGAGTGCATTTAAGGAACTATTAACGCCCTTCTTTGCTCTTTGCAGTTTTGCAATAGTATTTAATACTTGGGCTGTGGTAAGTTATAGGAAAAGCAAGTAAAAAGATTACTCAGCAGGCGTTTCTACAGAGGGTTCCTCTGCCGCAGGTTCATCTGTAACTTCTGCTACTGTTGTTTCTTCTGCAACTACTGATGTCTCCTCAGCACTCACAATTACTTCAGCAACTTCTGTAACTTCAGCAACTTCCTCAACGGCTTCCTCTGCTTTTGTATCTGTTTTTGCTTCTTTGGCAACTTCTACGGCGTATTTGGCCGCTACCTTTTTCGCGATGGATTCACGAAGTTTGGTTTCCGCTTCAAGGCGTTTCTTTTTATCTTCACGTGTTTTGTCAGCAGCGTCGCGCTTTACATTGCTTACTTTAGATTCTTTTTCCTGTTTCCACGCTCCAAATTTTTTCTCTGCATCTATTTCGGTAATAGCGCCTTTAGCTATGCCGCCGCGCAAATGCTTCATCAAATACACACCTTCGTGTTTAAGAATCGAGAGAACCGTTTCTGAAGGGGAAGCACCTGTTTCTACCCAGTACAACGCTCTGTCGAAATCAATGTTGATAGTTGCGGGATGGGTTAGGGTGTTGTAGGTGCCAATTTTTTCAATAAAACGTCCGTCTCGTGGTGCACGACCATCCGTAATTACAATGTGGTAATAAGGTTGATTCTTCTTACCGTGTCTTTGTAATCTGATTCTTGTTGCCATAATAATATTATTTCTTAAGGTTTGTTTTTTTGGGCGCGAAAATATATTTTTTTTGTTACTGATAAAAAATATACTATTTTCGCACGCTAAATGTGAATATTATGTCTCCAATCTTAAATCTTATTACTTGGTCGGTTTCCCCCGAAATGATTACCCTCGGCAGTTTCTCTATTCGCTGGTATGGAATACTGTTGGCGACTGGTTTTTTCTTCGCCTACTTAACGCTGTCGAAAATTTTTCAAAAAGAGAATTTGTCTCAACAACTGCTTGATAAACTCACTATTTGGTGCATAGTTTGGACCATCGTGGGGCTTCGGTTGGCACACTTCGTATTTTATGAACCCCAGTATCTTATTAAATATCCGCTACAGGTACTGTTGCCTTTTGATGAAAATTGGAATTTTATCGGATATCAAGGTTTGGCAAGTCACGGAGCAGTAATCGCACTGATTACTTTCCTCTCGTGGTTTGCGTGGAAGCATAATATGAATGTATTGTGGCTGTTAGACAGGTTGTGTATTGTAATTCCTATTGCGGCTGCAATGGTGCGTTTGGGGAACTTGATGAATCACGAAATTGTTGGAAGCATCACCACTGTGCCGTGGGCTTTCGATTTTACGCACGGAGGCTACGGTGTTGCCGGAACATTGCGGCATCCAGCTCAACTCTACGAGTCTTTAGTCTATTTTTCTCTGTATGGTTTTATGTTGCTCTATTATTTTAAAATGACAAAAGGAAATATCCCTGCCGGAAGAAGTGCAGGAATTCTGCTTACCGTGATTTTTACAGCTCGTTTCTTAATAGAATTTGTTAAAGAAGTGCAGGTGGACAGAGAGATAGGGATGTTTTTAAACATTGGGCAGTGGCTTAGTATTCCGTTCATTATCATTGGATTAGGATTACTCATCTATTCCTTTATCAACAAAGATAAGATTCCGCATTATATTGAACCTAATCCCGCCACGAAATAAGTATGGATTATATAGAAATACAAGCCGTTGATGTGGAAGGTTCTCAAATGCCCTCTGAAGCGTTTGCTTTGATAATGAGTGAAAAAGAAGGTAACAGAGAGATGACTGTGGTAATTGGTTTGCATGAAGCCAGAACTTTGGTTTTGTTAATCAATAAAATTCAAACGCGCCGCCCCGGAACGCATGAATTGTTTAAGAATTTCATGAAACAGATAGGCTGCCTGCTTACGAAAGTAATTATTTATCATTACGATGAGGGGGTGTTTTATGCACACCTCTTACTTCAAAAAGGAACAACAAAATTTGAATTGGATGCCCGAACTTCCGATGCGGTAGCTATTGCTCTTTTGATGGAAGCCCCAATTTTTATTAAAAAGGATATTTTTAATAAATTTGCGGTGGAACCTCGAAAAGAGGAGGAAAAAATTGAAAACTTTTCCCCCGATTTTGACCTCCAACCCGAAGAATTGGAGCTTTACATTGAGAATAAACTCCACGAAATGCCTGAAGATGAGTTGAAACGTCTGTTGCAGGGCGCTATCGACAGCGAGGATTTTGAATTAGCCTCAAAAATTCACGAAGAAATTAATGCAAGAAGTTCTAACAAGAAAAATCAATAATTAAACAAAGGAATAAAACAACCTAAAATAAACAAATAAACAATCATGTAAATACAGATACTTACATAATCATTCGCCTATACAGTTTCAATGTAGCTCGTTTAAAACGTGCAACACAGGCACATTGTGAGAGGATTGCTCAATTTCTTTTCAGAAAATAATAAAAGGCAGGCAAATTTTAATGATTTTTTCTAATATCCAGGTTAAAAATTAGTTTGAGGCGTTATTTTTTATTTTGGTGTTTTACAAAAAATGTTTATTTGTCGCAAAATTAATTGAAAATGACTAAAGGAGGTTATGTTTACATTCTCACAAACAAA